>JBCDCW010000106.1:0-12144 GCA_039180995.1 Pseudomonadota bacterium | reverse complement strand
GCGGAGATTGCCGGGCCACAGCTTGTCGTTCCCATCACCAATGCGCGGTATGCGCTGAACGCGGCGAATGCGCGTTGGGGAAACCTTTACGATGCACTTTACGGGACCGATGCGATTGGCGATGCGCCGACGGGCACGGGTTACGATCCGGCACGAGGCGCCCGGGTGATCGCCTGGGGCAAGGACTTTCTGGACCGCGCGGTGCCGTTGGCGGCGGGATCGTGGTCGGACCTTGCACGGATCGAGGTGGTCGCGGATCAGCTAGACTTGGGCGGGGCATCGTTGGCCGATCCGCTGGCGTATGGAGGGTGGTCGCGCGATGGGGATACATTGCGTGTTTTGTTGCGAAACAGAGGGCTAGGGATCGTTCTTCTCGTCAATTCGGAGGGCGCCATCGGCAAGGGCGATCCGGCGGGTTTGGATGCCATCCACCTGGAATCGGCCCTGTCGGCGATCATGGATTGCGAGGATTCCGTCGCTTGTGTCGATGCAGAGGACAAGGTTAGCGCCTATCGCAACTGGCTGGGGCTGATGCGCGGCGACTTGACCGAGGCGGTGACCAAGGGCGGCAAGACCTTCACCCGGTCGCTCAACCCTGACCTGGAATTCAACGCGCCCTCTGGCGGGGCGTTCACCGTCAAGGGCCGGGCCCTGATGCTGATTAGGAACGTCGGCCATTTGATGACCAACCCGGCGATCCTGATGGAAAACGGGTCGGAAATCCCCGAGGGGCTGATGGACGCGGCGATTACGACGCTGATCGCCATGCATGACTTGGCCCGCGACGGCGGCAATTCGGTGACGGGGTCGGTCTATGTTGTGAAGCCCAAGATGCACGGACCCGAAGAAGTCGCCTTTGCCGACACCATCTTCACCCGGGTCGAGGCGATGCTGGGCCTGCCCGAGAACACGGTCAAGCTGGGCATCATGGATGAGGAGCGGCGAACTTCGGTCAACCTGAAGGAATGCATTCGGGCCGCGAAGGACCGGGTGGCGTTTATCAACACCGGCTTCCTGGACCGCACGGGCGACGAGATCCATACCAGCATGGAAGCCGGGCCGATGCTGCCCAAGGGTGAAATGAAGTCGACGCCTTGGATCGCCGCCTATGAGGACCGCAACGTCGATATCGGCCTGGCCTGCGGCCTGCGGGGCCGGGCGCAGATCGGCAAGGGCATGTGGGCCATGCCCGATCGGATGGCCGATATGCTGGATCAGAAGATCGGGCACCCGCAAGCGGGCGCCAATTGCGCCTGGGTGCCCAGCCCAACCGCCGCGACTTTGCACGCCACGCATTACCACCAGGTCGATGTGAAGGCCCGCCAGGCAGAGCTGGCGGCGGGCGGGCCGCGGGCCTCGCTGGCCGACTTGCTAACTATCCCGGTGATGGAGGGGCGGAACCTGTCGGGTGACGAGGTCAGTGCCGAGATCGAGAACAACGCCCAGGGCATCCTGGGCTATGTGGTGCGCTGGGTGGATGACGGTGTCGGCTGCTCGAAAGTGCCCGATATCAACGATGTGGGCCTGATGGAGGATCGCGCGACCTGCCGGATTTCGTCGCAAGCGCTGGCCAATTGGCTGCATCATGGGGTGATCCAGCGCGACCAGGTCGAAGCCGCCTTGCAAAAGATGGCCGCCAAGGTGGATCTGCAGAATGCCGGCACGCCGGGGTATCGGCCCATGGCGCCGGGCTTTGACGGGATCGCCTATAAGGCGGCGCAGGATCTGGTTTTCGAGGGCCGCATCCAGCCGTCGGGCTATACCGAGCCGGTGCTGCACAGCCGCCGTCTGGAACTGAAGGCGGGCTGATGTCGGTCCGGCGCGACTTCCCGGACATTCCGCCGGTCTGGGCATTCGGAACGCTGTTGGTGCAATGGCTCCTGGCCCGGTTCGTACCGGTCCTGACGCTGGATACAGGGCCGCTCCCATGGCTCTTTGTCGTTCTGGGCTTTGGCTTAGCGATTTGGTCTTTGGTCTGGTTCCAACGTAAGAAGACGACCTTCGAGCCGCGGGATCAACCCACCGCCCTGATCGTCGAGGGCCCGTTTCGGGTGAACCGCAACCCGATCTATACAGGCCTGGCGCTGATCCTGCTGGGGGCAGGTCTACTGCTCGGCTCGCTCCTGACTGTCGTTCCCGTCTCGCTGTTTTGCTGGATCATCACGCGTCGCTTCATCCTGGAGGAGGAAGCGACACTCCGTGCCACGTTCGGCGAAGACGCCGAAACGTACATTGCGGCAACCCGCCGCTGGTAGCTCGCTGCTTCGACGAAAGAGGACCCATCATGCCAGAAATCTCGCTCGGCCGCGCTCGCAAGATCATTCGCCAAACCCTGGCTAAAGGGCGCGAGATGGAGCTGAAGCCCCTCTCGGTGGTGGTCCTGGATAGCGGCGGTCATGTGAAGGCGTTCGAGCGCGAAGATACGGCGGCGCCCGGCCGCTTTACCATCGCACACGGCAAGGCCTATGGCGCGGTCATGCTGGGCATGGCCGGCAAGGCGCAGATGGCGCGGGCCGAGCAACAGGCGTATTTCATGGCGGCCGTGAACGGGGCCTTTGGCGGCCAGGTCGTGCCCGTGCCCGGCGGCATCCTCGTGCGTGACGCAAAGGGGAACGTGATGGGCGCCGTTGGCGTAACCGGCGATACGTCCGACAACGATGCCGAGGCCGGGCTGGCGGGCATCGAAGCGGCAGGCCTGACCGGCGAAGCGTGACGCCCGTGCATCAGCGCATGGTCCGTCGTGCGGCGACGGGCCTTTCTTGCAAGACCGCCCTGCACTAACTTTGCGCGAACCGGAGGCCCGCCATGCGCCCGATCGTCGGCATCATCTCGAACAGCTACCTGATCAACGATCAATATCCGGCCCATGCCAATGGGACGATGAACACGGTCGCCGTCAGCGAAGTCTCGGATTGCATGGCGTTGACCTTCCCGGCCTGCCCTGCGGCGTCGCGGATCGACGAGTTGTTGGAAACCTTCGACGGCTTTCTCTTCACGGGCGGCCGCCCCAATGTTCACCCCGAGGAATACGGCCACCCGGAAACCGAGGCCCATGGCGCCTTCGATCGCGACCGCGACGCGGTGGCCCTGCCGCTGATCCGCGCGGCGGTCGAACGGGGGCAGCCGGTGCTGGGTATCTGCCGGGGGTTCCAGGAGGTGGCGGTGGCCTTCGGGTCGACGCTGCATCCGGAAATTCGCGACCTGCCGGGCCGCGACAATCACCGAATGCCGCCTGACGGTACGCTGGAAGAGAAGTTTGCCCTGCGCCACGAGGTTCATTTCGAGCCTGGTGGTCCATTCGCCAAGCTGTTCGGAGCCGAGACCGTGATGACCAACACGCTGCATGGCCAAGGCATCGACGTGGCGGGGCCCAGAATTCACGTCGACGGCGTCGCCCCCGATGGGACGCCCGAGGCGATCTGGATTAACGATGCCCCGGGCTTCTGCTTATCGGTTCAGTGGCATCCGGAATGGAATGCGGCGGGCGATCCGGTCTCTCGACCGCTTTTCCAAGCCTTCGGGGCGGCTTGCCGGGCCTGGCGCTCTGGCAAAAGCACGCCCTTGGCGAAAGCTGGCTAGGGCATCCGACCGGATACCTCTGAACCGGGACCCAGGACCGCGCTCCGTTGACGCCGGTTCCAAGCCCATCTGAGCTTCAGCTTTGGCGCGGCCCGCGCCGTTCCCGCAACACGCGGCGAATACGCTCCCAATCATCGGCGGCGTCGCGATGGTTGGCGATCTTTTCTTCCAACGCCCGTTGGGCGGCCACGGCCTCGGCCCGGGTTCCCAGGCGATCATAGAGCTGGTGCGCGTGACGGATGGCGTCGCGTTGCTGAAGCATCTTTCCCTCCCAGTGATAGATGTTTCTAGATCGTAACACAGAATCAGGCGCGTCGGCAGCTTTTATCCATATTGTTCCAACATTTGCAGAAGATCGCCGTGGGTATTCGCCTCTTGCGCGGTCTTGTCGTGGCGCCAGCGCAGCATGCGGGGAAAGCGCAGGGCGACGCCGGATTTGTGGCGGCTGCTTTGCTGGATGCCCTCGAAGCCGATCTCGAACACCTGCTCGGCCGGGACCTGCCGCACGGGGCCGAACCGGGCGAGGGTGTTCTTGCGGACCCAGGCGGTGATCGTGCGGAATTCGGCGTCGGTCAAACCGGAATAGGCCTTGGTGAAGGGCACCAGATCGTTGCCCTTCCAAACGGCAAAGGTGAAATCTGTATAAAGGTTCGCACGCCGCCCGTGGCCCGCCTGGGCATAGACCATGACGGCGTCGATGGTCAGTGGGTCCAGCTTCCATTTCCACCAATCGCCCTTCTTGCGGCCCACATGGTACGGGCTGCCTTGCCGTTTGAGCATGATGCCCTCTGCCTGCTTATCCCGTGCGCGCGACCGGATTTCAGCGAGGTCGTCCCAGGTGGTGAAGTCGGCGAGTGGCGAGAGGCGGATGGGCGCGTCTTCGGGTAGGGTGCTGCAAAGCGCTTCCAGCTTGGCGCGGCGCTGGGCGAAGGGCTGCATGCGGATGTCGTCGCCCGCGTCTTCCAGCAGGTCGTAGGCATAGAGGATCGCAGGCGCCTCGGTCAGCAACTTCTTCGGCACGGTCTTCCGCCCGATCCGCTTTTGCAAAGCCGCGAAGGACATCGGGACGTCGGCGAGGTTGTCCCAGGCCAGCACTTCGCCGTCGATCACAATGCCGTCGGGCAGGAAATCCTGCGCGCGGGCCAGTTCGGGGAAGCGGTGGGTCATCAATTCCTCGCCCCGCGACCACAGGTGATGCTGCCCGCCGCGCAGGATCAACTGGCCCCGGATGCCGTCCCATTTCCACTCGGCCATCCAATCGGCGGGATCGCCCAGCGTCTCGGGCCCATCCTCGACCCCATAGGCCAGGCAGAAAGGGTAGGGGCGGCTCAGGTCCGCCTCTGGATCCGGAGCGAGGATCAGGGCTTCGTAGCTGGTCGTCTCGGGCGACCAATTGCCCATGATCCGGTGGGCCAGCTCCGCCTCCTCGATCCCCGTGGCCTGGGCCAGGGCGCGGGTCATCAGCTTTTGGCTGACGCCGACGCGGAAGCCGCCGGTGATCAGCTTGTTGAAGACGAAGCGCTCGGCGCCCGCCAGTTGGTCCCAGGCCGCCAGAATGGCTGCCCGCTTCTCATGCTCCTCGGCCTGGGCGAGGGCGCGGATGTCGGCGATCCAATCGGTCAGACTGCGATCGCTGGCCCGGTTGGGCGCAGGCAGCAGCAGGTGGATGGTTTCGGCTAAGTCGCCGACGACGTCATAGCTGGCGCGGAACAGCCAATCCGGCAGGCCAGCCACCTCGGCCGCCCATTCGGCCAGCCGCGTTACAGTCACCGTCCGCTTCGGGCGGCGGCCCGACAGCAGCGCGATGGTCCAGACGCGATCCGGCGCGGCGGCCTCGGCGAAGTAATCGGCTAGGGCCGCCGTTTTGCGGGACGTCTTGGTCGTCTGATCCAGGGCCGTGAACAAGGCCGCGAAGCGCTGCATCATCCGCCTCGCAGGAACATGGCCAGCCGCGTGACCGATCTATCGGCGGCGGGCGAGAGGCCGACGAACATCTGATAATCATGCGGCATGCCGGACACCTTTTCGACCCGGACGCGGCCGCCCTGGTGCCGCAGGTGGTCTGCAATGGCATCGGCATCGCGCTCCAGGAGTTCGCCCCGCGCAGCCTGGATCAATGTCGGCGGCGGGTTCGGGAAGTCGGCATGCACCGGCGAGGCGCGGGGGTCATTCGCATCACCATCGCCCAGATAGTCGGCAACCATCCGGCGCAGCGCGACCTCCGAAAGCAGCATCTCATCGGCATCTTCGGGTGGCTCGCGCGTGGGATCCAAGTCGACGGCGGGCGAGACGAGCGCCAGCCGTACCGGCCCCCGACCCGTGCTCAGCATCTCGGCGCAGACGGCCAGAGCCAGGTTACCTCCGGCGCTGTCGCCGCCTAATCGGTATGGGCCGTCCCGGGCGACGACCCGAGTCACCGCCAGGCAATCGTCAAGACCGGCGGGAAAGGGGTGTTCGGGCGCCTTGCGGTAATTCGGCAGGACAACCCGCAATTTTCCGCGGGCGGCCAGCGCATGGGCGAATGCGCGATAGGCCTGCGGCGAGCCCACAACGAAGCCGCCGCCGTGAAACCAGATCAACGTGCCGCGCCGTGCCTTGGGCTCGACCGTCAAGACCGGAACACCGGCAATGCATTCCCTTTGCTCTCGCACCCGGCCGCGGCCCATGGGCCGTGGGGCGAACAGGTCTAGGCCAGTGCGATGGACCCGCCAGGGCAGCGGCAGCGCCAGCAGGGGGCGCAAGGCATAGCGCGCAGTGGCGGCGACGGCCCGGTCGCGCCGGGTGAGGCGGGTCATGCCGAAGCCTCCTCGGGTTCGGCCGCATCCAAGGCCTCGCCTTCCCACTCCGTTTCCACGATCTGTGCATCATAGCCCTGCTCGGCCAGCCATTGCCGGAAGACGGCGGTGTAGCCATGGGTGACAAACAATCGCTCGGCCCCAGTTTCCCGGATGGCCATGTTCAGACCCTTCCAATCGGCGTGGTCCGAGATCACGAAACCCCGATCCGCCGCCCGCCGCCGCCGCACCCCGCGCAGCGCCATCCAGCCCGAAGCGATGCCTGTCGACGCCCCCGCGCCGGTCAGGAAGCGGCGCACCCATCCCTGGGCCAAGGCCCCGGGCGGTGCCACGACCAGCGCACCGGCATGGGTCTTCAGGTCCATCTCGGGTGTGACACGGATGGTTGGGGGCAACGCGATGCCCTGGGCGCGCAACACTTCGTTGGTGTTTTCGACCGCGCCGTGGGTCAGGATCGGGCCGATGTCGGGATCGACCATGGTCATGACCCGTTGCGCCTTGCCCAGGGCATAGGCGCCGATCAGGCTGAACCGCCCCGCCGCCTTGTTGGCGCGCCACCAC
Organism: Pseudomonadota bacterium; assembly: GCA_039180995.1. Classification (GTDB taxonomy): domain Bacteria; phylum Pseudomonadota; class Alphaproteobacteria; order Rhodobacterales; family Rhodobacteraceae; genus Jannaschia. Next base: position 5,209 of record JBCDCW010000106.1, on the reverse strand, counting down.
GCGTTCAGCTGCGCTTCTAGCACCGTGTCGTCGGCCCAGTCGAAGACGGGCAGTCCGAATGTACATTCGGTGATGAAGGCATGGCAACGCACAGGCGCCCACGGCTCGGACAGACGGTCAGGCGCGGTCTTGTAATCGCCCGAGACGCACCAGACCTCGCCCCTATGTTCGATGCGGATCTGGGCCGAGCCGGGCACGTGTCCGGCCGGATGGAAACTGACCGAGACGCCACCGATGTCGCGCGTCTCGCCGAAGGCGACGCCATCGGTGCGAATATCGCCCAGACGGTGGCGCATCACGGGAAGCGCGGCGTGGGTGGCCATGTAGGCGCCATGGCCGGGATAGGAATGGTCGGCATGGCCATGGGTTACCAACGCATGCTCGACCGGCCGCCATGGGTCGATGTGAAACTTACCGGCAGGGCAGTAGAGACCTTCGGGACGAAATTCCAAGACCATGGCGGGACCGATTGCTTCTGACCGTTCGCTTGGAGACATAACCTGCTTGGCTGCCGCTGCTACAGCGTTTGTCGGAAAACCTGAGACATCAGCACTTCGAGAAACGCAGCCACATCAATGCAGTGTCGAGACGGCTCTCGCAAAGGCTGGTTCAGGTTTTGCAAGAACCGCTGTCGGGCCCGCCGGGGCCTCCGGCTCAGGCCTCGCTTGCGACAAGGGTCAGTTCGCCTGCCTCCTCCAATCGACGAACTTCGGTGACGAAGGCCGACATGGCCGCTTCGCTTTCATCGGCTGGAATGGTGCCGCGTTCTTCGATCTCGTCTCGCAATTGGTCGGCCAAGCGGGAGGAGATGTTGGACAACACGAATTCGACCGCTGGCTGGGCCGAGGGCGGTGCCCCGCCCAAAATGGCGACGACCTGGGCGTTGTCGAGCCCGCGCAGGATGCGCGGCAAATCGCGGGGGTCAATCCGGTCAGGCACGTTTTCAAAGGTGAAGATCGCCGCGCGAACCCGGGCTCCGAAATCGGGATTGCCCATGTCGATCCGGTCTAGGATGTCGTTGCGCACGCCCGAGATCGCGGCGTTCAGGATGGCGCCGACCCGCGCGACCGGATCGTCGGCGAAAGCCGCCTTCGGCGCCGAGGCCGATTGCAGGCCCAACGCGAGGCCGATCCGGGTGACGGCCGAGGGCGTGACGGCTTCGGTCCGCGCGAAGGCCAGCGCGACCGCTTCCCGGCGATCTTCGGGCAACTGGCCCAGCAAATCTGCGGCGCGTTGCGGTGGGAGTTTCGAGAGCAGGATCGCGCTGACCTCATCGCTTTCTTCAGCTACGAGTGCCAGCAGGACGGCCGGATCCAGCGTTGCGATATGCTGCCACGGACCCTCACCGGCACCGCCGCACTCGGCGGTCATCTCGGACAGGATCGCTTCGATCGTTTCGAGTGACAGTTGCCCGTCCAGTGCGGTCAGCAGGCGGGCGGGATCGCGGGGGAAATGCAGACCCACATCGTCCAATTCGGACGCGAATTCGGCCACCGTTGCCGCCAGAGTCGCCCGGTCTACAAAGCGCAGGGACATCATATCGGAAACGATTCGCCTTTGTTGATCTGGCGGGAGGTCGCGGAGGCCGGGATCGACGCCGCCGGAGATAAGCAAATGGACGATGACCGCGGCTTTCTGGCGCTTGGTCAAGCGGCGCCCCGGTTCGGGGACGGGGAGGGGGGAAAGGTCCATCATGGGGCGGGATCCTGGTGGGGCCAGGGTTAGGGATGCCGCGCAGATGTTGAGAAATCGTTAGCGGCCGCTCAGTAGAGCGAGCCGCCATCCGCGAGCACGCGCGCGAGCGCGCGGTCCGGAAAGGTTCCGCGCCCGCCGGAGCGGCGGATCGCGGACAATTGCGCCGCAGCCCCCGCCCGGTCGCCGGTCCCGAGGAGTGCTGCACCGAGATAGGCGCGGGCCTGCCAATGGTCGGGATCGAGCGCGAGCGCCCGATGGTAGAGCGCCAGCCCCGCCGCCATATCACCGGCCTGCCGCGTGGCGAAACCCCGCAGGCTCAGCGCGTCGGCCGTATCGGGCGCCGCCAGCCCGGCCAGCACGCGGAGCGCGTCGCGGGGGCGTCCGAAGGCCGCCAACTCGTGCGCGGTATCCAGCCGCGCGGCATCGTCGCCGAGATTGCTGTCGCGGATCGGCACGCAGGCGCGCCGGGCGCCGTCCCAGACTTGGCCAGTCGAGCAGTCGCGGGTCGTCTGGGTCGGGCGGGGTGCGTCGTCACGCTCGGCCCAGGCAGGCAGGGCCAAGGCGGCGCAGAACAGAACGGCAATCGGACGGATCATGGTCGACCTCTGGTACGAGAACTCGCCACGATATGGACCACGCCGCGGCGTCGTCCAGCCCGGCCGGGGTCAGGACAGGCCCACCGTTTCGTCGGCGCCGATCATCAGGTTGAGGTTCTGAACGGCGGTCCCGGACGCCCCTTTGCCGAGATTGTCGAGCACCGCGGCGATCGTCACCCGGCTGGCGCCATCCCCTTGAACGGACAGGACCATTCGGTTCGTCCCATTGCAGGCCTGCGGGTCGATCCGGTCGCCCGGCAGATCGACCGACACGAAGGGGTCGTCGGCATAGAAGTCGCGCAGCGCGGCCTCGATCCGGGCATAGCCCGCCACTTCGCCTGGCAATAGATCGGCATGCAGATGCATTTGCACGACCATGCCCTGGGCGTAGCGGGCCACGGCGGGCTGGAACAAAGGCCGTCGGGTCAGGCCGCCATGGGCCATGATTTCGGGCAGATGCTTATGGCTTTGGCCCAGGGCATAGAGGTAGTAATCGGGCGCGCCTTCGCGTTCATATTCGGCGATCAGCGCCTTGCCACCGCCGGTATAGCCCGACAGTCCCGTCAGCACGACGGGATGATCTTCGGGCACGATGCCCGCAGCCGTCAAAGGGCGCAGCATGGCGATGGAGCCGGTGGCGTAGCAGCCCACATTGGCGACCCGCGTCGCGTTGCGGATGGCATCGCGCGCGCCGGGCAATTCGGGCATGCCATAAACCCAATCCGGCGCGACCCGGTGGGCCGTGGACGCGTCGATCAACTTGGTGTCGCCGGCCAGGGGAATGGCGGCGCGCGCGGCGTCGTCAGGCAGGCAGAGGATGGCCACATCGGCCTGTGCGAAAGCATCGCGGCGGGCGGCTTCGTCCTTTCGGTTGTCCGCATCCAGCGAGATCAGACGGATATCCGCGCGGGCTGTCAGCCGGTCGCGGATTTGCAAGCCGGTGGTGCCAGCTTCGCCGTCGATGAACACGGATGTGGTCATTGGGTCCTCCTATGGTCGGGCGCGGGATACGCGCCCTGGATGGACCGCGCAACAGGCAGGCCCGGCCTTCATGGAAATTAGGAAGTCTACGAGGAGATGAACGGGTCGGTTGAGAAAGTGTCAAGCGGGTCAAGAAACCTTCGGAAAAGGGCTGCGAGAAGGTTATGAATTCTTATTCGCCTGGTATGGTCTTAACGAATTGGAGCTGTTCGGATGGCGGCTTACCCCAAATTGTATGGAAATCTGAAGGGACGCGGGCTGGTTTTCCTTCCGGTTCGGGAGGCTGACCTTGGTGTTCGGCGCCGTTCGTGCGGATATGCTGATGGTTCGAGCGTTTCTCGGAAAATCTGAGACATCGGCATTTCGAGAGACACAAGCAATATCAATGCAGTGTCGAGACGTTCCTCGCAAAGGCTGATGCAAGCGTTGCGAGAGCCACTGTAACGGATGGTCGCGCGGGATCGGGGCGACTGAAGGGAGGTTCGCATGGGCGTGGAGCCAAGTTTTGGGGGGCCAAATCGGGTCGCAGGGGTGCCATGCGGATCCTGCTGATCGGCGCGTCGGGCGATATCGGCCGAGCGGTCAGGGCCGAGTTGGCGCCGCGCCATGAGATTGTGACGGTCGGTCGAACGTCTGGCGATATCCGGGCCGATTTGGAGGACGCCGCCTCGCTGGCGGCGATGTATCGCGCGGCCGGGCCGGTCGAGGCCGTGATCTGCGCCAGCGGCAGCGTGCATTTCGGGCCGCTGGCCGACCTGACCGAGGATCAGGTCATGCTTGGGCTGCGCAACAAGGTGATGGGTCAGATCAATGTGGTGCTGACCGGGTTGGATCAGGTGGCCGATGGTGGCTCGTTCACATTGACCAGCGGGGTGCTGGACCGGGATCCGATCCGGATGGGCGTGGGCGCGGCTACGGCCAATGGCGCCTTGGGCGGCTTCGTGTGCGGCGCCGCCATCGAGATGCCGCGCGGACTGCGGGTAAACGTGGTGAGTCCCGGTCTGCTGGACGTGTCGGTGCCGCGCTATGGCGCCTGGTTTCCGGGCCATGAGCCCGTGGCGGCCGCATGGGTCGGGCGGGCCTATGCCAAGGCGGTGGAAGGGCCGGGAACGGGGCAGGTGTTGATTGTGGATTAGGGGAGCGTTCGGGGCAGGGGGGACTGGAGCGGTCATCCCGCCGTTCCCGCGAACCGGTTTGCGCGGGCCGGACCAGATGCGTTTCGGTTTCGGATGCGGGGTGATGGGGCAATAGCCGCATGATACGTCGGATGGCGTTTCATCCGATCTGCGCGCCCAGACATGCGGCCAAGCCGCCCGTCGGGGCGGGCGGCGCGCAGCCGGATTGTCGAGCTTCTGCCCCAGACCCGTCGCGCCGAGAAACTCCCGAAGGAAAGCGAACTGAACGATAGCCGTAGGGAAGTGTTCTGGCTGGGGGTGGTTGACGCCGAAAGCCGGGGCGAAACTCATAAACTTGAGAGCATCGTTCCGCCAGTCTCGGGCCTCGTCAGGTCGGCAGCACGTTCATCAACACAACCGGCCCATTGTGTCGAAAAGCCTCGGCGAGCGAGGATCGGACGGTCTACCAGAGACATCGGTTCGGTTGAGAAGTGCCTGGCGCCAAGTGTTGGAAAGACGATGATCTGCGCGAAACCAACATTCGCCGATGTCAGGGCTCGTCCCGTTGGCGAAGCGCTCTGCAACACGATCGGCCCGGCCGGACAGGTCGGATTGCGCCCGACGGTCGCGCGCGTCGCGGGCGGATTGGTCCTGTCAGGCGGATTGATCCGTCAGGCCAGAATATCCCGCCCCATCTGCGCGAACAGGTCCACGTAATCTAGCAGCACCCAATTCTCGGCGATGCGGTCCCGGTCGCAGCGGTAGAAATCCATCACCCGCAGCGTCAGGGCCCTGTCGGTTGCAGGGACGCCCAGATAGGGG
>JBCDCW010000105.1:0-12189 GCA_039180995.1 Pseudomonadota bacterium | reverse complement strand
GTCGGCTCCAGCAAGTACTCGGCACTCAAAGGTTCCGACGTGGTCATCGTCACCGCCGGTGTCGCCCGCAAGCCGGGCATGAGCCGCGACGACCTGCTGGACATCAACACCAAGGTCATGACCGCGGTGGGCGAGGGCATCAAAAAGAACTGCCCCAAGGCCTTCGTGATCTGCATCACCAACCCGCTGGACGCCATGGTCTGGGCCCTGCGCGAATTTTCCGGCCTGCCGCATGAGAAGGTCGTGGGCATGGCCGGCGTGCTGGACAGCGCCCGCTTCCGCCACTTCCTGGCCGAGGAATTCAACGTCTCCATGCGCGATGTCACCGCCTTTGTGCTGGGCGGCCACGGCGACACGATGGTCCCGCTGGTCCGTTATTCGGCCGTCGGCGGCATCCCCCTGCCCGACCTCGTCGAAATGGGCTGGACCACCCAGGAAAGCCTGGACGCCATCGTCCAACGCACCCGCGATGGCGGCGCCGAGATCGTGGGCCTTCTGAAGACCGGCTCGGCCTTCTATGCGCCCGCCACCTCGGCCATCGAGATGGCGGAAGCCTACCTGAAAGACCAAAAACGCCTTCTGCCTTGCGCGGCCTATGTGGACGGCGCCCTGGGCCTGAGCGGCATGTATGTGGGCGTGCCGACCGTGATTGGCGCGGGCGGAATAGAGCGGATCGTCAATATCAGCCTGAACAAGGACGAGCAGGCGATGTTCGACAAATCCGTCGACGCGGTGAAAGGGTTGGTCGAGGCGTGCAAGGGCATCGACAACACGCTCGCATAGCTTTTCCAGCCCGAGCGATCAAAAGCCCCGACAACCCGTCGGGGCTTTTCCACTTTCAGAACGATTCGTTTCGAGACCTCGATCTATAACGTGATCACAGTCGTCCGAACTGTGATCACAAATCTCGCTTTTCCCCCGGATCTATCGCCGCAGGCGACGATTTCTATTTCCCCCAACCGCGCGGGGGGCATAGGCCGCTAGGGACCAAAGTAAAGACCACACGAGGGCGCCCCATGAATATCCACGAATATCAAGCCAAGGCCCTCCTGCGCGATTACGGCGCTCCGGTCAGTGATGGCGTGCCCGTCACCAAGTCCGCCGATGCCAAGGATGCCGCCAGCCAGCTTGATGGCCCCCTCTGGGTGGTGAAGGCCCAAATCCACGCGGGTGGCCGCGGTAAGGGCAAGTTCAAGGAAGCCGATGCCGGCGACAAAGGCGGCGTGCGCATCGCCAAGTCGGTCGAAGAGGCCGAAAGCCACGCCAAAGCCATGCTCGGCCGCACGCTGGTCACGCACCAGACCGGACCGGTCGGCAAGGTGGTCAACCGCATCTATATCGAAGACGGCTCCGACATCGCGCGCGAGCTTTATCTGGCTTTGCTGGTCGACCGCCAAAGCAGCCGCATCGGCTTCGTCTGCTCGACCGAAGGCGGGATGGATATCGAAGAGGTCGCCGCCTCGACCCCCGAAAAAATCGTTAGTTTCGATATAGACCCAGCCACCGGGTACATGCCGTTCCATGGCCGCCGCATCGCCTTCGCGTTGGGCTTGGAAGGGGCGCAGGTCAAGCAATGCGTCAAGCTGATGGCGCAACTCTACAGCGCCTTCACCGAAAAGGACATGGAGATGCTGGAGATCAACCCGCTGATCGTCACCGACACCGGCAATCTGAAGGTCCTGGACGCGAAGGTCAGCTTCGACGGCAACGCCATCTACCGCCACAAGAACATCGCCGAATTGCGCGACGAGACCGAGGAAGACCCAAAGGAACTCGCCGCCTCCAAATACGACCTGAACTACATCGCACTCGACGGCGAAATCGGCTGCATGGTCAACGGCGCGGGCCTGGCCATGGCGACGATGGACATCATCAAACTCTACGGCGCGGAACCCGCCAACTTCCTCGACGTGGGCGGTGGCGCCACCAAGGAGAAGGTGACCGAGGCTTTCAAGATCATCACGTCGGATGACAACGTCAAAGGCATCCTGGTCAACATCTTCGGCGGCATCATGCGCTGTGACGTCATCGCCGAAGGTGTGGTGGCAGCCGTGAAGGAAGTGGGCCTACAGGTCCCGCTGGTCGTCCGGCTAGAGGGGACGAATGTCGAGAAGGGCAAGGAGATCATCAACACCTCCGGCCTGAACGTCATCGCCGCCGACGATCTGAAGGATGGCGCTCAGAAGATCGTGCAGGCGGTGAAGGGGTGAGTGCTACGCTCTGGAACAGAGTGAAGACTGTGTACCGCGTTCCAATTCCCTTTGCCCAGGCGACATGCTCAGATGCTGCAACTGGCCAAGCGACCGATAGACCCTCACAGCTGGGGCGCTGTCGAGCTGTTTGTGTGCCTGTCAAGCGAGCTTCCAGTCAGAGAGTTCTCGTAACAGCTTTCCTCGTCGGTTTTTCATGGTCGCTGACGGGCGAGGCGAAGGCAAGCCCAACTCATCAATTTGTTGAGTTTTCTGATCATTGCCTTGAAAATAAGGCAAGTCTTCCTGACGTCTTACGGTCTGCAAGAGAGGCTAACTATTGGAGGGTTCCTAGACTACTGACTTGGTGGATGGCCGACGAGAACGAGGTGTACGTGGAGTTGTGGGAGACTTGGTCGCCTTTCTCCTCGGCAGTTATTGTTCGAACTTCAGTGGATTGGCGAACGCGATGGACTTACTGTGAAATCGCAGCCTCAGGAGTTCATGCAAGCGAGCTAGAAGACCTTCTTGCTCCCCATCTTACAAGACGAAGCCCCGCAAGCATCGAAGAGTGGGAAACTGGAGGACAGCGCACTTGGCTGGAGAATAGCTTCTCAGCGGGTGCAAAAATCCTCCTGGGTTGGGACTACGCCAGAGACTCGACTTGGCTCGTCCTTGCGGTCCCTTCAAAAATCGAGGGGGAACTTAATCAGTGAGCCGAGCGAAATTCTTGGATCAGAATTCTAGACAGAAATCTCAGATGAATTTGAGCCCCATCTTGGTGTGCTGCGTCGGCCTCACTGGACTGCTTGCGCTGACAGGCTGCAATTTCCACAACGCGGGGACGGTATCCGGCCCCACGCCGGAACAGGGCTGGTCGCTGGACCTCGGGCCCCAAGGAGAGCCCCCGCGCGCCCAACCCGAAGAACCGGACGAGACATGATCCGGGTGGCTATCTCGCATTCAGCCCCGATCCTGCCCGCGACGTCCCAAGGCAGCGATGACGGCTGGGCCGCCTTGGCAGGCGCGCCATGATCGGGTTTCGCTCCCTATTCCTCACTGCGACTCTGGTCACGTCCCTACCCGGACTTGCCTTGGCCAAACCGATCCGGGCCGCAGCTTTAGACGCCTTCGCGCAGACGTGTTTTTCGCCCTATCTGACGGCGGAGACAGCCCAAACGGCCATCTCCCCCAGCGGGGCGCGACATGACTTCTACGACCTTGCGCCATTCTCCGATGTCCCCCCTTCGCCAGCCGCAATCGAGGTCACCCCCGGTACGGATCGCCGCTGCGAAGTCGCGCTCGACGGCGAGCATGGCCAGGCCGCCGCCGATATCGCGAAGGCCGCCCTGACCGCCGAGGGCATCACCCGAGACACCCCCCTGCCCGCCACCCATACGGACGCGAAGCTGCCCGGCACCACGCTTCTCGCCGCCCGTTTCCTGAACCCGACCCGCATCGCCGTCGTCCATACCGGCACCCGGCCCGGCCCCCATGGCCCCGAGACCTTTCTGACCGTCGAACGCCTCACCCCCGAAGCCAGCCGCGAGGCGATCCAATGATCCGTATGCTCCTGCCCCTCGCCGTGCTCCTGGCCGGGTGCGTCCAGACCTCGACCAACGGCTTTTCCTCTGGCGAGGCCAACATCGCCGCCCAGCGGATGCGCTTCGCGGTCGAGGCCGTGTGCCTCAACAACGACACCCGCCGCGCCCAGGACCGCGCCGCCCGCGCGCTCAACTTTCCCATCCGCGAACGAACCGGGAATGCCGTGGTCTACGCCAATCCCGGCACCCTGACCTTCCTCAGGATCGGCCCGGCCCCCGAACAGGCGATCACCACCGATGCCGGGCGCACCGTCATCCGCGGCAACGGCTGCTCGGTCGGATCGCCCGCCGTGGGCCAAGACCTGGCCCAGCGCCTCGCCGGAGAGATCCTGGCCCCCCGCTTCGTCGATGGCAGCGACACGTTGCGCGCGCCCATCGCGGCGGGCCGCAATTCCGAGGGTGGGATCGGCTTCTTCTTCGAGGGCCTCAGCGTCACGCTGCCGCCCGCCGTCACCACCTTCACGGATCCGACAACGGGCGAAGGCATCGCCTTTGAACATCCCGTGATCCTGATCGTGCACAATTGATGCGCTTCCGATGACCTCCATGTTCCGCCCCATCGCGTTCATCTTCGCCTTCGTTCTGATCGCAGGCTGCCAAAGCGTCGAGCCGTCCGCCACATCCGACCGCGGCCCAATCCAACCGGCTTCAGCAGCCGAGGCCCTCGCCATCTTCGACGGCGTCTGCGGGGCGTCCCTACCGGATTTCAGCTCGGCGGCGCGGTTGATGCCCGCCTTCGACGTGACCAATCGGCAATCCACCGGGACGGTGTTTTCGACGACCAGGGACCTTTCCCTGAAGATCCTGGATGGTCCTGGCGAAGGCCGGACCTGCTCGATGGTCTTCAGCACCATCGACAGCGCTGCCCAGACCCGCCAGGTCTTTGAACAATTGGGCCCTTTCACCGACGGACCATCCGGAACCGGAACGCTCTATCGTGGCCGAAACGCCCTCGTTCTGTTCCGCCCCGCGGGCGGCAGTGGCGCCTCTTCTTACTACAATATCCGACTGCTCTCCGAGCGCTGAATAGAAAGACCGACGACATGGCCATCCTGATCGACGAAACCACCAAAGTGATCTGCCAGGGCTTCACCGGCTCCCAGGGGACATTCCACAGCGAACAGGCCATTGCTTACGGCACCCAAATGGTCGGCGGCGTCACCCCGGGCAAGGGCGGGATGACCCATCTGGACCTGCCGGTCTTCGACAGCTGCCACGAGGCAGTGGCCAAGACCGGCGCCAACGCCTCGGTCATCTACGTGCCGCCCCCCTTCGCCGCCGACTCGATCCTGGAAGCCATCGACGCCGAAATCCCCCTGGTCGTCTGCATCACCGAGGGCATCCCAGTGCTCGACATGATGAAGGTCAAGCGCGCGCTGGATGGCTCGGCGACGCGCCTGATCGGCCCCAATTGCCCGGGCGTCATCACGCCCGATGCGTGCAAGATCGGCATCATGCCCGGACACATCCACAAACGCGGCTCGGTCGGCGTGGTCAGCCGCTCTGGCACGCTGACCTACGAGGCCGTCAAGCAAACCGCCGATATGGGCCTGGGCCAGTCGACGGCCGTCGGCATCGGCGGCGACCCGATCAAGGGGACCGAACATATCGACGTGCTCGAGATGTTCCTGGCCGATGACGAGACCCAGTCGATCATCATGATCGGCGAGATCGGTGGGACGGCGGAGGAAGAGGCCGCCGAGTTCCTGGCCTCCGAGAAGAAGGCGGGCCGCTGGAAACCCACCGCCGGTTTCATCGCCGGCCGCACCGCCCCCCCCGGCCGCCGCATGGGCCATGCCGGCGCCATCGTCGCCGGCGGCAAGGGCGACGCGGAATCGAAGATCGAAGCGATGAAGTCCGCCGGGATCGTCGTGGCCGACAGCCCGGCGACGCTGGGCGAGGCGGTGAAGGCGGCGATTGGATAGACTGTATGGCAATCGACCCGAACATATCGGCAAGATGCCTGCTCGTCGGTGCAGCGATCTGCGTGTCCTGTTCGATTGAGGCATTCGCACAGGTCGATCTGCCGTTGCCGACTGATGCGCAGCAGCGCGTGATCGGTGCGACTATAGATATATGCTTCTCACCGCCTAACGAGATCTTCGAGGCACGGCAGGCACTTACGAACCTGGGCTGGCAATCGGTCGGGCCGTCAGTATCGGGGAACGAGGCTCCACCTCACCTCGAAGCACTGTTTGGAGTGGCGTTGGGAAGCCAATTCGACACCAATGACATTCGGGCCAGTGTGGCGGATGCCAGCTTCCGCGCTGCGTCAGCTCTCGGAAACTCCAGCCTCGGACCAGACCAGATCGGCCTGATTTACGCGGGCACTGTGCTCGGCATGATAGGTGTGGAGGAAGCCGTACCCTACTGCGTTATGAGCGGTCCGGGATGGCTTTTTCGAGCGATCGACGAAGCCAGTCTAGATTTGCAGATGTCTCAATCGAGTTCATTGATGCTTCAGGGGATGGGTATCGACCGTCGAGGCGCCCACCAAGTCGTGGTACTTGTAGACCCCGATGCGATCGTGAAAGCCGTCTTGGAGGCAAATGAGCCCCCCCAATCCGCTCCCGAGGACTTCACGGAAGAGGCCGCTCTCCGGTCTTTCTTCAATCCGGTATCTGTCGCCATCTATCCAAATGGAACACTCAGGGAGTTGTACGACCGATGATCCGTCTGATGCTTGCCTTCGCCGCCCTTACGTTCGCCACCCCCGCCCTCGCCGACATCCCCACCGCCTGCACCGAGACGCCGGCCTTCGACGACGCCATCGCCCAGCTCGAGGCCGACGGGTGGCAGCTCCAGACCCGGGACACGCAGCTGACCGAGGTGCAGACCGACGCGCTCGCCTGGACGCTCATGGCCATGCGCTTCGTCGGCGGCGGCGATACCGGGGGGCAGCCGACCGAGGTCCTCCTCGACCTTCAGCGTCAGGCGGCGCCCGGCCTCCTGCTGCTGCGCGATACCGATACGACCCGCGCGCGCGTCCTGCTCGACGGGGACGACGCGCTCACCGTCACACAGACCAGGACTATTCCCGGCCGGGTCGAACGGGTCTGCCACCTGTCCAGCATGGACCCCGCCCCCGAAGGCGTCGAGCCGCTCGACACGACCGGGTTCGACGGCGCCCCCGCCATCCTGGCCGAGTGGATCACCATCCTGCCGGAGACCGAATGATGGCGCCTGATCCAACCCGAAACACCCTCGCCGCCTTTTGCCTGGCGCTCGCCGCCGCCCCAGCCACGGCAGAGATCGGCGATGTGGAACCGCTCAACGGCGAAACCTATCGCGTCGACACCGCAACCGGCCCCACCACGTTCACCCTCCCCCCCGGCCTCAGCGTCCTGCGCGCCAAGCGCGAGCGGTTCCGCTACGGCCTGCGCGTGGACGAAACCAGCATGGCCATGACCACCGCCACGGTCTGGACCACCCAATTCTGCGCCCGCTTCGGCCTTGAAGCCAGCCGCCACCGCGTGGCCGGCGGCGGCGCCACCGGCCGCAACCTCAAGTTCAACTGCCAATAGCCCCGCACCGCCCGCCCTCAGGAGGAAAAGAGATGACCGACCCGTTCCCCAAAGACGTCCTCAGCCCGACGTCCTTCGATGCGCGGGCGCAGCTCAGCACACTTGGATTGCATCGCAGACAAGGCGGCGACGACCATGTCCTGCGTCTCGAAGAACGGGACGGGCCGCTAGAAATCAAGGCGGGACCCGATCCGAGTTGGGGCTGACAAGACCCAGCATGCCCACCCTGCGACACAAGGAGGATACGATGTTGAAAAGAACGACCGGGCTTCTTCTCGCGGCAACTGTGTTCGCGACGAACGCCGTGGCCCAAACGGCGCCCCAGGCCTGCCTTGCCGACGAACGCGACTTCGGCACGCTTGTCGCCTCACTGGAATCCGAAGGCTGGGTTCCCCTCGAACCCGGCGCCGCCCTTCCCGAAGAGGCGGTCGAGCGGATCGCGCTGGCGCGGACAATCTTCTACGCCTCCACCGACCGGGGCGGATCGACACTCTCCGCGATCATGGACTTGCAACGTCGGACCGTGCCCGGACTCGCGCGGCGCGTCGACACCGACTTGGCCAAGCAGCGCGTTCTAACCCGCGGAGACGCGGCCATGACCTTCAACTGGGGATTCCCGCAGCAGGGCCGGCTCGACATCGTGGAAGTCATCTGCCGCATCGCCACTCCTGAAGGCGAGGCGACCACCGGCACCGAAGAAGGGTTCGGTCCGTCAACCTTCGACATCCTGGCCGAGAAACCCCTGCGCCGATCAATGGTAATCGCACTGGAACCCGACCTGCTGTCAGACCTGACCAGCGACAGATCGACCGTGTCCATCGTCGAGACCGTTTCCGTAATGAACCCCGAGGAAGGCTGATGACCGACCAATCCGCTAACGACGTCTTCCGCTCAACGTCCTTCATGCAGGGACACAACGCGGAATACCTGGAACAGATGTATGCCCGCTACGCCGCCGATCCGGGCGCGGTGGACGAAACCTGGAAGCAGTTCTTCCAGGCCCTCGCCGATGACGGCGCCGCCGTCCAGGCCGAAGCGCAGGGCCCCTCCTGGGCGCGGACCGATTGGCCGCCGCAACCCGCCGACGACCTGACCGCCGCCCTGACCGGCGAGTGGCCCGCCCCCAAGAGCGATCCAAAAGAGGCCAAGGCCGCGGGCGACAAGATCAAAGCAAAGGCCGAAGCGACCGGCGCCCAAGTCTCCGAAGACCAGATCCGCCGCGCCGTCCTCGATTCCATCCGCGCGCTGATGCTGATCCGCGCCTACCGCATCCGGGGTCACCTGGTCGCCAAGCTCGACCCGCTGGGCATGCGCGACCAGACCCCGCATCCGGAACTCGACCCGAAATCTTACGGCTTCACCGAAGCCGACATGGACCGCCCCGTCTTTATCGACCAGGTCCTCGGGCTGGAAATCGCCACGATCCGCGACATCGTCGCGATCCTGAAACGCACCTACTGCAACACCTTCGCGCTGCAATACATGCATATCTCCGACCCCGAACAGGCCGGCTGGCTGAAGGAGCGGATCGAAGGCTTCGGCAAGGAAATCCAGTTCACGCAAAACGGCCGTCGCGCCATCCTCAACAAGCTGGTCGAAGCGGAAGGCTTTGAAAAATACCTTCACGTCAAATACATGGGCACCAAGCGCTTCGGCCTGGATGGCGGCGAAGCCCTGATCCCGGCCATGGAACAGATCATCAAGCGCGGCGGTCAACTGGGCCTGGAGGACATCGTCATCGGCATGCCCCACCGGGGCCGCCTTTCGGTCCTGGCGAACGTGATGTCCAAGCCCTACCGCGCCATCTTCAACGAATTCCAAGGCGGCAGCTTCAAGCCCGACGAGGTCGATGGCTCGGGCGACGTCAAATACCACCTCGGCGCATCCAGCGACCGGGAATTCGACGGCAATGTCGTCCACCTGTCGCTGACCGCGAACCCGTCCCACCTGGAAGCGGTGAATCCGGTCGTCCTCGGCAAGGTGCGCGCCAAGCAAGACCAAAAGGGCGACAGGGCCAGCCGCACCAAGGTCTGCGGCATCCTGCTGCACGGCGATGCGGCCTTCGCGGGCCAGGGCGTGGTCGCCGAATGCTTCGCGCTCAGCGGCGTGCGCGGCCACCGCACCGGCGGCACGATCCATATCGTGGTGAACAACCAGATCGGGTTCACCACCGCGCCGCACTTCTCCCGCTCCAGCCCCTATCCCACCGACAACGCCCTGGTGGTCGAGGCGCCCATCTTCCACGTCAATGGCGACGACCCCGAAGCCGTCGTCCACGCCGCAAGGGTCGCGACGGAGTTCCGCCAGAAGTTCGGTAAGGACGTCGTCATCGACATCTTTTGCTACCGCCGGTTCGGGCATAACGAGGGCGACGAGCCCATGTTCACCAATCCGATCATGTACAAGCGGATCAAGGGCCATAAGTCGACCCTGTCGCTGTATACCGAACGGCTGGTGAAGGACGGTTTGATCCCCGAAGGCGAGATCGAGGGCATGAAGGCCGCCTTCCAAGATCAACTCGCCCAGGAATTCGAGGCCGGGAAAGACTATAAGCCCAACAAGGCCGATTGGCTCGATGGCCGCTGGTCCCATCTCGATAAGCGCAAAGAGGACGAATACGTCCGCGGCGAAACCGCCATCCCGGCCGAAACCTTCAACCAGGTCGGCCACGCGCTGGGCAACGCGCCCGACAACCTGCCGCTCCACAAAACCGTCGCGCGCCTGTTGGATACCCGCCGCAAAATGTTCGACGACGGCACCGGCTTCGATTGGGCCACGGCCGAAGCCTTGGCCTTCGGGTCCCTTCTCACCGAAGGCTACCCCGTCCGCCTGGCGGGCCAGGACAGCACGCGCGGCACCTTCTCACAGCGCCATTCCGGCCTGGTGAACCAAGAAACCGAGGAACGTTATTATCCGCTGAACCACATCCGCGAAGGCCAAGCCACTTACGAGGTCATCGACAGCGCCCTCTCGGAATATGCGGTCCTCGGCTTCGAATACGGCTATTCCCTCGCCGAACCCAACGCGCTGACGCTCTGGGAAGCGCAATTCGGCGACTTCGCCAACGGCGCCCAGATCATGTTCGACCAATTCATCAGCAGCGGCGAGGCCAAATGGCTCCGCATGTCCGGCCTGGTCTGCCTCTTGCCCCACGGTTTCGAAGGTCAGGGCCCGGAACATTCCTCGGCCCGCCTGGAACGCTTCCTGCAGATGTGCGGCTCCGACAACTGGATCGTGGCCAATTGCTCGACCCCGTCGAACTATTTCCACATCCTGCGCCGCCAATTGCACCGCGACTTCCGCAAGCCGCTGATCCTGATGACGCCGAAATCCCTGCTGCGCCACAAGATGGCCGTCAGCAAGAAGGAAGATTTCATCACCGGCTCCAGCTTCCACCGCGTCCTTTGGGACGATGCCGAGCAGGGCAATTCGGAGATGCAGTTGAAGGCCGACGACCAGATCAAGCGCGTCGTCATCTGCTCCGGCAAGGTCTATTACGATCTTCTGGAAGCCCGCGACGCGGCTGGCAAAGACGACACCTATATCCTGCGCCTGGAACAATTCTACCCGTTCCCCGCCCTGTCGATGGTCAATGAATTGGGTCGTTTCAAGGGCGCGGAAATCGTCTGGTGCCAGGAAGAACCCAAGAACCAGGGCGCCTGGACCTTCGTGGAACCCAATATCGAATGGGTCCTCACCCGGATCGGGGCCAGCCACACGCGACCGCTCTATGCCGGACGCGCCGCCTCGGCCTCACCCGCGACCGGCCTCGCCAGCCAACACAAATCCCAACAGAATGCGCTCGTCTCCGAAGCGCTCGGCACGGAGTAACCCATGTCCATCGAAGTCAAAGTCCCGACCTTAGGCGAATCCGTCACCGAGGCGACCGTCGCCACTTGGTTCAAGCAACCAGGCGATACCGTCGCCGCCGACGAGATGCTGTGCGAGTTGGAAACCGACAAGGTCACCGTCGAAGTCCCCGCGCCTGCCGCCGGGACCCTGGGCGAAATCGTGGCGGGCGAAGGCGACACCGTGGGCGTCGACGCCCTGCTGGCCACCATCTCGGAAGGCGCAGGCGCCGCCCCCGCGCCCGCCAAGGCTCCCACCGTGGCCAATGGCGCCGACGACGCTCAGCCGAGCGGAGGAGGCGAGACCATCGACGTCATGGTCCCCGCCCTGGGCGAATCCGTGACCGAGGCCACCATCGCCACCTGGTTCAAGAAATCCGGCGACATGGTCGCCGCCGATGAAATGCTCTGCGAACTCGAAACCGACAAGGTTTCCGTCGAGGTGCCCGCCCCCGCGGCGGGGACCTTGGGCGAGATCCTGGCCGCCGAAGGCGAGACCGTCGCCGCTGGCGGCAAGCTCGCCACCATGGCCGTCGGCGCGGGGGCCCATGTCTCCGCCCCCCACGCCATGGATCCGCGCCCCAACCCCGATGCCGGGCCCGACCAAGTCGCCGCGGCTCAGGCCAACGTGGCCGCCGCCGCCAAAGGCGATGTGGAAGACGCCCCCTCGGCCAAAAAGCTGATGGCCGAAAAGGGCCTCGGCCAAGCGGATGTCCATGGCACCGGCCGCGACGGCCGCGTCATGAAGGAAGACGTCCTCAAAGCCGCCGCCACAATCACCGCCCCTGCGGCCGCCCCCACGCCAACCCCGGCCGCGCGCGCGCCCGTCCCAGCCGAACAGGCCGACCGCGAGGAGCGGGTCAAGATGACCCGCCTGCGCCAAACCATCGCCAAGCGCCTGAAGGACGCCCAGAACACCGCCGCCATGCTCACCACCTACAACGAGGTGGACATGACCGAGGTCATGGCGCTGCGGTCCGAGTACAAGGACCTCTTCGAGAAGAAGCACGGGGTGCGCCTGGGC
>JBCDCW010000104.1:0-12355 GCA_039180995.1 Pseudomonadota bacterium | reverse complement strand
CGCCCCGGGCCATGAGCCCTACGAGGCCCCGGCCCTCGCCCTCCTCGCCAAACCCGTCGCCATCGCCAAGCCGCAGCAGAGCCAGTCGGCGCTCGAGGAAAACGCCCGCATGCTCGAGACGGTGCTCGAGGATTACGGCGTCCGCGGCGAGATCGTCGCGGTGAAGCCGGGTCCCGTCGTCACGCTCTACGAGCTCGAGCCCGCCCCGGGCCTCAAGGCCTCCCGCGTCATCGGCCTCGCCGACGACATCGCCCGCTCCATGTCCGCCCTCTCCGCCCGCATCGCCACCGTGCCGGGCCGCAGCGTCATCGGCATCGAGCTGCCGAATGTCGAGCGCGAGAAGGTCTGGCTCCGCGAGACGCTCGAGAGCCGCCCCTATGGCGACGCGCGCTACCCGCTGGCCCTCGCGCTCGGGAAGGACATCGAGGGCGAGCCGGTGATCGCGAACCTCGCCAAGATGCCCCACCTCCTGATCGCGGGCACCACCGGTTCGGGCAAATCCGTCGCCATCAACACCATGATCCTGTCGCTCCTCTACAGGCTCAGCCCGGATCAGTGCCGCGTGATCATGATCGACCCGAAGATGCTGGAGCTCAGCGTCTACGACAACATCCCCCACCTCCTCGCCCCCGTGGTGACCGACCCGAAAAAGGCCGTCGTCGCCCTGAAATGGACCGTGGGCGAGATGGAGGAACGCTCTCGCAAGATGTCGAAGATGGGCGTCCGCAACATCGACGGCTACAACGCCCGCGTCGCCGAAACCCTGGCCAAAGGCGAGATGTTCAGCCGCACCGTCCAGACCGGCTTCGACGACGAGACCGGCGAGCCGATCTTCGAGACCGAGGAGACGGTGCCCGAGAAGATGCCCTACATCGTCGTCGTCGTTGACGAGATGGCCGACCTGATGATGGTCGCCGGCAAGGAGATCGAGGCCTGCATCCAGCGCCTGGCCCAGATGGCCCGTGCCTCGGGCATCCACCTGGTCATGGCCACCCAGCGGCCATCGGTCGACGTCATCACCGGCACAGTGAAGGCCAACTTCCCGACGCGGATTTCCTTCCACGTCACCTCCAAGATCGACAGCCGCACGATCTTGGGCGAGATGGGCGCCGAGCAGCTGCTGGGCATGGGCGACATGCTCTACATGGCCGGCGGTTCCAAGATCACCCGCGTCCACGGACCCTTCTGTTCCGATGAAGAGGTCGAGGAGATCGTCAACCACCTCAAGTCCTTCGGCCCGCCCGAATATGCGGCCTCCGTCCTGGAAGGCCCGTCCGAAGATGCGGCCAGCGATATTGACACGGTCCTGGGCCTTACGGGCGGCAATACCGGCGGTGAAGACGCGCTCTACGATCAGGCGGTGGCCATCGTGGCGCGAGACCGGAAGTGCTCGACCTCCTACATCCAGCGCAAGCTCGGCATCGGCTACAACAAGGCCGCCCGCCTGGTGGAACAGATGGAGGAGAACGGCGCCGTCACGCCCGCGAACCACGTGGGCAAGCGCGACATCCTGTTGCCGGATCCGGGGGAGTAAGCCCCCTTCGGCCGCAGACCTGTGCGAGCGACCCCATCAATGGCCTCTTCGACGTGATCGCCCCGAACCGCGCGGCGGCGGTGATCGTGAGTTTCAAGCAGATGGCGAAGGAGGGGGAGTTGCGCCTGCAGGGTCCCGGCTACCTCGAGGATCAATTAGGGTCCGGAGCCCGCCTGGCAACCGACGTGGTCTCCCACGACCAGTCCCGGATAATGCCGAACTATGATCACCAAGCCATAGGTCGTCCAACCCTGTTGCGATCGGCTGTCCTCCCCGAGCGCACCTTCATGGCCAGCGACGGCTTAGCCCTAGGTCCAATCAGGTCGTTCTCCGTCCACAGATCTTGTCGGTGGCGTCGTTCAAATCGCCTACCAGATCGAACAATTGCAGGCGTGGCGCATCAGGATCGACCCGCACCGCATGGTACGCAGCGACCTCGACCAGCTTGCTGGCCATCAATAGCGCGATCCGGGCGCGATCCT
Source organism: Pseudomonadota bacterium (assembly GCA_039180995.1). Lineage (GTDB taxonomy): Bacteria > Pseudomonadota > Alphaproteobacteria > Rhodobacterales > Rhodobacteraceae > Jannaschia. The sequence goes on along the minus strand of JBCDCW010000104.1, from coordinate 10,339 downwards.
CGGGTCTCGACAAGTCAAGATAGCTTTCGACCGTCTCCATCATCTCTGCGACAAGCTGCTCTGACACCTGGCAAATATCCGTCATCGAATGCCCCTCCAAAACGGTTTGGCGACCGGTAGGCGCAAGGTGACCATTCCGTAGAGTCACGTGATCCAGTGACAAGCTTCGACTGGAGGGTTCGCCATCGCCAGATTGACCCAACGTCCGGCGTCCGACCAGCCAACGTTTCTTAGGTCGAAACGGGGAATTGCGCCGTTTGGGCGAGATCCGGATCAGGCAGGTCACCGATCTATTAACGTCACGTCAACCAATCGCTGCCCAAGCGAAACCGGCGGCGGCGATGACCCGACCAGGGTCCTCGTCGCGAACCGCAACCGATCGCGGTTGACTCGGATCTGCCTCAGGCCGCTGAGCAAGCCTGGGCCGTCCCCGCCTTTCGCTTGACCCAGGTCAAGGCGGCAAAGCTCGGTTTGCGCCATTCGTCTTGTCCCAGGGACCAGACCGAGGAGCGCACCATGAACGAGCAAACGACCATCCAGACCGAAACGGCCGTCCCGGCCAGTCCGGCCCGCAAGCGCCGCCCGTCTCCGGAAGCCCGAAAGTATCCCTATGGTCGCAAACTTGCCCGTGCAGCCTATGAACAGGAAAAGGCCGCGCTCCAGGTCGAGCTTCTTAAGGTTCAACTCTGGTTTCAGGAGACGGGCCAAAAGACCGTCATGTTGTTCGAGGGACGGGACGCCGCTGGCAAGGGCGGCACCATCAAGCGCTTCACCGAGCATTTGAACCCCCGTGAAGCCCGCGTCGTCGCACTGAACAAACCCACCGACGAAGAGCGGGGCCAATGGTTCTTTCAGCGCTATGTCAAGCACTTGCCGACAGCGGGTGAGATCGTCCTCTATGACCGCTCCTGGTACAATCGCGCCGGGGTCGAGCGGGTGATGGGCTTCTGCCAACCCACCGAATACCTGGAATTCATGCGCCAGACGCCCGAGTTCGAGCGGATGCTGACCCGGTCAGGCATCCATTTGTTCAAGTATTGGTTCTCGGTCACCCAAGACGAGCAGAAGCGCCGCTTCGAAAGCCGCAAAATCGACCCGCTCAAGCAATGGAAGCTGTCGCCCATCGACCGCGCTTCGCTGGATAAGTGGGACGATTACACCGAAGCGAAGGAGGCCATGTTCTTCTACACCGACACGGCCGATGCGCCCTGGACAGTGATCCTGTCCGACGACAAGAAGCGGGCCCGCTTGGCCTGCATGCGCCACTTCCTGTCCAGCTTCGACTACCCCAACAAAAACCACGACGTGGCCACGCCGCCCGACCCCAAAATCGTGCATCACGCCCAACATGTGATCCACGCGGCCGACCACATCTTGGCTTCGTCATTGCATCCCAATCAGCGGAAGATCTGAGCCCCCAGGCGGCAAACGACAGGTTGGATCGGCAGGTCGGCCAGGCGGCGCTTGCGCCCGCCATCGCCGATCAACACCCTGTCATCGCATAGCAACGGGACATCTCGGCAGGTCATGCCTATATCGCATCCGACAGACCTGCGGAGCTTCTTCCATGCGCATCCTTGCCACCCTCGCCTTCGTCGCCCTGGCTCTCCCCGCCCGGGCCGAGATTTCCATCTCGGAGATCAGCGCCTATCTGAACTCGTTCCGCACCGCCCAGGCGGAGTTCAGCCAGGTGAATGCCGATGGCTCGCTTTCCACCGGTGATTTGTTCCTGCGCCGACCCGGCCGAGCGCGTTTCGACTATGATCCGCCCGATGATGGTCTGGTCCTGGCGGGCGGCGGACAGGTCGCGATCTTCGACCCGAAATCCAACACCCCGCCAGAGCAATATCCCCTGGCGCAGACCCCGCTCTCGATCATCTTGGCCGACCGGGTGAACCTGGGCCGATCCGATATGGTCATGGCCCATGGCGGCGATGCGACGCAGACCGCGATTACCCTGCGCGACCCCGACCGGCCACAGGCGGGTAGCATCCAACTGATCTTCACGCCGAGCCCAACGACCCTGCGCCAGTGGGTCATCACCGATGAAGGCGGCGCGCAGACAACGGTCATCCTGGGCGACATGCGGACGGGCGTGAACCTGTCACCCTCCACCTTTAGCATCCAACTCGAAGCCCAGCGGCGCGGATTGGGCAACTGACATCCGTTATCATTGTCGGCGGCGGTCTCTGCGGGCTGTCGCTGGCCCATGCGCTGCTGGCGCAGGGCCAGGATTTTCAGGTTCTAGAAGGCCGTGACCGCATCGGCGGGCGGGTTCTAACACGCGACGGCCTGGATCTGGGTCCAGCCTGGATCTGGCCCGGGCAACCGCGGATCGAGGCCTTGCTCAACCAGCTCGATCTGACTCCGTTCGAGCAATTCAGCACCGGCGATCTGCTGCACGAAGACGCGGCAGGTCAGGTTCAACGCTTCCGCGGACGCAGTGGCATGGAGGGGGCCCTGCGCGTCCCCGGCGGCCTGGGCGCCGTGGCGACCGCCTTGGCTGACAGGCTCCCTCCCGACACGGTGCGAACCGGCTGTCATGTGCAGCGGATCGAGACCGGCAGCGACATGCTTCGCCTAGACACCAGCACAGGACCAATCGAGACGGAGCGATGTGTCCTTACGCTCCCCCCGCGCATCGCGGCCGGTCTGTTGCCCGACCTGGCAGCCGACACGCTGGCCGCCTTGCGCGCGATCCCCACCTGGATGGCCGGACATGCCAAGGCCGTGGCCACGTATGACCAGCCATTCTGGCGCGATGCGGGTCTATCTGGCGACGCCTTCTCACGCCGGGGCCCCATGGTCGAGATGCACGACGCATCGACCCCAAACGGCGCAGCCGCGCTCTTCGGGTTCATCGGCGTGCCACCGGCCGCTCGCCGGAAAGGCGATGCTCTGCAAGCCGCCATCCTTAAGCAATTCGCGCATCTCTTCGGGCCCGGCGCTGAACGCCCGAACGCGCTCTATCTCCAGGATTGGGCGTTCGATCCGTTCACAGCGACAGCAGCCGACCAAGCCCCCCTTCATGCGCATCCGCAATATGGTCCGCTGCCGGACCCGGTCCCGGGCCGCCTCTTGATCGCGGGGACCGAGATGGCCCAGATGCATGGCGGCCTGGTCGAAGGTGCCCTGGAAGCCGCCGAGGCCGCCTTCGACCGCCTGACGGAGTAAGCGCATGCCCTTCACCCGCACCGCCCTTGGCGCGCTCGACCTGAACCTGATTTCCGCGCTGGTGGTCTTGATCGAGGAGCGGTCGACCACGCGCGCGGCTGCCCGGCTGGGCCTGGCGCAATCCACCGTTTCCGGCACCTTGGCCCGCCTGCGGGACATCACAGGTGACGAGCTTTTGGTTCGCCAAGGCCGGGGCCTTGCCCCCACACCCCGCGCCGAAGCCCTGTTGGCCGCCGCCCGGCCGCATCTGGAAGCCTTGATCGCCGCCATCGGGACGGTCACGCCATTTGACCCGATGACGGATGCACGCACCTTTCGCCTGGGCTGCACCGATGCCGTTGCCCTTGCCCTGCTGCCGGGCCTGACGCGCGCCCTGCGCGACCAAGCACCCAATTGCGACCTGGTGGTCCGCATCGGCGATTACCGCAGCCTGCCCGGCATGCTCTCGACCGGCGAAATCGCGACGGCGCTGGCCTACATGCGCGACGACCCGCCCGCACTGGCCCGCATCAAGGTCGTGCGCCGATCGTCCTGGATGGTCCTGCGCGATGCGGAAACCGATCCGGTCCCGCATATCGACGCCTTCTGCGACCGGCCCCACACGCTGGTGACGCCGTCAGGCGACCTGTCGGGCTTCGCCGATGACGGGCTGGGCGGCCGGACCAGGCGCATCGTCGCGGGCCTGCCTGGCTTCGCGCTTCTGCCTTCGGTCCTGCGCGGCTCGGACGTGATCGCCACCGTCCCCGACTTCGTCGCCCGCGCCCTGACCACCGACGGCATGTTGACCGCCGATCCCTGCCCGGTCGAGATCGCGCCAGTCGTCAACCGCATGGCGTGGCGCCAGACCGGTCACGCCGACCCGGCCGAGGCGTGGTTTCGCAACGAAGTCGAGGCTGCGTTCGACTGACGCGATCCGAGACATCGGAACAACCGATGCCATGTCTGCGTTTTTATCAACCATATTGGCATCAGACACCAACCAGAGGAGGCCACCATGGCTCGCGTTCTGATCACTCTGACATCCCACGACCGCCTCGGCGACACCGGTCGCCAGACCGGCTACTATTTCGACGAACTGGCCGCTCCGTACTGGGCATTGCGCGATGCAGGCCATGTGGTCGGCCTGGCGTCGATCACCGGTGGCAAGCCACCCTTGGATCCGACCAGCCTGGCCGACGATCCGGCCGAGCGCCCCGCCGCCGTCACCCGCTTCTTGGACGACGCGGATGCCATGGCGGATTTGTCCAACACCACGGCCATCGCCGACATCACGGCGGCGGATTGGGATGCGATCTTCGTGCCGGGCGGCCACGGCACCATGTGGGACCTGCCGGACTCGGACGCACTCGCCAAGACCATCTCGGCCATCTATGCAAAAGGCGGCGTCGTCGGGGCGGTTTGCCACGGCCCGGCGGGCCTGGTCGGCGCCACCACAGAGGATGGCCGCCCCCTGGTCGAAGGCAAGACCATCGCGACCTTCACCGATGCCGAAGAAGACGCCGTCGACCTGGCTGGGGTGGTTCCCTTCGCCTTGGAAAGCCGCCTTCGCACGCTGGGGGCCAAGATCCAAGGCGCCCCGAACTTCCAGGCCAACGCCGTTCGCGACGGTCGCCTGGTGACCGGTCAGAACCCGGCTTCGGCCGAACCGATCGGCAAGTTGCTGGTCGAAGCGCTGGCAGATCAGCGCGCCACGCAAGCCGCCGAGTAAACCTCGGTCAAGACATCGCGGACCGGTGCCATGGCCTGTGATATCGACGCGCGCCCGTCGGTCAAGCCGTCCGCCCTCCTCGTTCGAGGCAGGCGGGCGGTCTGGTTATGGCTTAAGACGATCCCGCCACAATCATCGCCTTGATCGCGCTGACATGCTGCGCTTTGCCCACCGCCATCTCAACGGCGGCCGAACGGGCATCGGGAACGATCCGGTCCACCAACCCGAAGGCCAGCGCCTCGGCTGCATCCAACCTTGCGCCGCCGCACAGGATCAGCTTGGCGCGGGCTGGCCCCACCAAGGCGCTCAAACGCCCGGGATCCGAAGGCTGCGGAAGAAAACCAAGCTTGGCCACCGGATAAAAGAACGACGCCGCCGGCACCGCCAATCGCAAATCGCATGCCAGTGCCATCCCAAAGGCCCCACCCGCCATGGTCCCGTTAAGAGCTGCGATGCTGAGGCCTGGAAATTCGGCGACGGCGCCGGACAGACGTTCCCAGATCGGCGACGTGGCCAACCCGGCCTTCGCCTCCTCCAAATCTGCCCCGGCGCTGAACACCGTTTCACCGGCCCCCGTCAGGATCAGGAAGCCCGCGTCTGTTCCCTCGACCGCCTGTGCCAGGTCTTCCAGCATCCCGGCCGTCAGGGAATTGGCCTTGTCCTGCCGATCCATGATCAGTGTGAGGACATCCCCCGACCGGTCCGCGCGGATCACGCCAAGCCGATCCGGGCGCGCAGCCCTTCGTCGCGCAAGGACAACTCCGTCCCCAGCAGATCGTCCGCTTGTGAGGTACACATCCATGCCAGCGCCTTGGCCGGCCAGTCCGCGGGGATGTGATCCGACCAATCCAACTGCGCCACCGGCCCGATCCCCGACGCCTTGATATCGCGCTGCATCTGCGTGGCCACGGTGCCGGGCGACAGGCCCATCACCCGAAGCGTCTGCCCGTATTCCGCGTGCACCGCCTCGGTCAGCATCTTGGCCCCCGCCTTGGACGCGCAATAGGCCGACCAACCGGGCAGCGCGCGGTGCGCCGCGCCAGACGACACGGTCAATATCGTTCCCGCACCGGCGGCCAGCATCACCGGCAGGGCAGCCCGCACCACGTGATAGACACCTGTCAGGTTCACGTTGATCGCGGTCGCCCAGGCCTCGGGGTCGCCTTCGACCAACGGCGCCATCGGTTCGATCATGCCGGCATTCGCCACGACCACGTCCAGCGATCCGAAGGTCTCCACGCAGGCGTCCACGGCCACCGCGACTTCCTGCCAGCGGGCCACATCGCAGGGGATCGCCAGGGCCGCCTCTTCCCCCAATTCGCCTGCCAGATCAGCGATCGCGCCCATGTCCCGCGCCAGCAGCGCCACCTTCATGCCCTGCGCCACCATCTCGCGCGCGGTGGCCGCGCCGATCCCGCGCGAGGCGCCTGTTATCAGTGCCGTGCCGCCGTTCATGCCACCCCTCCGGTTGACCCCACCCATAGGGTGATAAATGCTGTGTGCAGATTTGACCACGGGATCAGACCACATGTCGACCAGAGCGTTCGCCGGGGCCGTCGCCCTCCTCCTGACAACCGCGCCGGACGCTTGGGCGCAGCTGACGGCCGACGAGGTCTGGAGCGGCTGGCAAGAAGCCTACGGCGATTTCGGGATGGCGCTGACGGCGACCGAGGAGCGGTCGGGCGGCACCCTCATCTTGAACGATCTCACCCAGAGGATGGAATTGGCGGGCGTCGTTACGGAAGGCAATTACGGCGCCATCACCTTGGTCGAACAGACCGATGGGTCCGTCCGCATCGAGATCCCCGAAGAGATGGCCGTGACCAGTATCACGACGGTCGAGGGCGAGACCATCGAACAGACCTTCCGCATCACGCAACAAGGGTTCGAGGCCGTCGTGTCCGAGACGGACGGCACTCGCGCCTATGTCATGGGCGCCCAGAGCCTCGGTTATGAATTCGATGACATCACCAGCGGTGAGGCGCCACAGCCGATCCCGCTGACGGCTATGCTGGGCGCGTTCGAGACGACGTATACGATCGCCGAGACGGATGACGGAATGTCGATCAACCAGGATTTCTCGGCCGACCGGATGACCGTCAGCGCGGATGCGACGGCCACCGACGAGCCCTTCGCGTTCAGCTATGTCGCCACCGATTTGACCGGCACGGGCGCAGGCACCTTCGCGGGCTCGACAGACATATCCGAGACGCCAAGCCTGTCGGAACTGGGGATCGACTTCGACATGACCTTCGCCCATGCGGGATCGGAATTGTCCGTCGATGCGGATACGCCCGAGGGCCCCTTCAGCATGAGTTCGACCGCCAGCGGCGGCGAAGTCTTCGTGGGCCTGACGCCCGACGGCCTGTCGGAGACTTTTTCATCGACCGGCACCGAAGCGACCATCCAGGTTCCGCAATTCCCGCTGCCGGTCGCGATCTCGATGGACGCGTTCAGCGCGGGCTTCACCATGCCCGTCGGCGTGTCCGAGGACACCAAGCCCCTGGGTCTGGACGTCATCCTGCGCGAGCTTGTGGTGGACGAGGCGATCTGGTCGCTTTTCGATCCGACCGGGCAATTGCCCCGCGACCCGGCGACGTTGGTGCTGGACCTAGACGGCGAAGCGGTGATGAGCGCCGACATCCTCGGCGATCCCGAGGCGCTGGCCGACGGCCCGCCGGGAGAACTGAAATCGCTGACGCTGGGCGATCTGACGCTGTCCTTCGGTGGCGCCGACCTGGCGGCCAGCGGCGATCTGGACTTCCCGACACCCGACGTGACGCAACCCGTGGGCACCATCGACTTGGCGCTGGACGGCGCCTTCGGCCTGGTTGATCGCTTCGTGGCCTTGGGCTTCCTGCCCGCCGAGCAAGCCGCCTTCGCCAAGGGCATGGCGGGCGCCGTAGCGCGGCCGGTGGGCGAAGATCAGTTGGAATCCACCATCGAGTTCACCGAAGGCGGCGGCATCTCGGCCAACGGCCTGCCGTTGCGCTAAGGCGACCGCCAGGGTGCTTTGAACGAATCTCTTGCCGGGTTACTTTCCCGGCAGGAGCATTCCCATGCAGGACCCGGACCTGATCCCCATCGCCTCTCGCATCCTGGCCACGTCCGGGATGGGATCTGTCGGTCTCTACCCCTTCGACAAGACAGGTCGGTTCGAGCCGGGCGTCATCGTGGGCATGCCTGATGCCTTCATTCGCGCCTACGAAATCACCGGCGTCCCCATCGACCCCGTTCTGGCCGAGATGCGCCGGACGAGGCGCCCGGTCTCCACTCGCTCCGTCTTGGGGAGCCGCTGGACCGACTGCCAATTGTACCGCCGCGTGTCGGGTCGGTTTGGCTTGACCGGCTTCGCCACACTCCCGCTCTATTGCGGGGCCGATGTCTCCGGAGTGCTCTACCTGGGCGCCAATGACGGATCGCAGGCCGCGCGGCTGGAAGGGGCCGACCTCTGCGACCTGACGATCCATGCCAGCCAAGCCTCCAGCGAATTGGTGACCCGGCCACGACGTCACGCCCAATTGACGCAGCGCCAAGACCAAGTGGCGCGCCTGGCCGCGGATGGGTTGACCAACCGCCAAATCGCCGAAGAACTGCGCACAGGCGAGGCCGCTGTCGCCAAGCATATGAAGGCGCTCCGCGCCCTTTTTGGCACATCCACCCGAACCGCCATGGCCCGCCGCTATCTGGAAACGCTCTGACCGGGGTCCCCATAAGGGGACTTCCGGGGCGGCGACCGATCCCGCAGCCTCCCCCGATCCGAACAAAGGGGAGACCGAGATGGTCAAGATCGCTGCCGTGCAGGCATCGCCAGTTTGGCTCGATGCTAAGGGAACCTTGGACAAGACGATCGCGCTGATCGAGGAAGCCGGTAAGAAGGACGTCAAGTTGATTGCCTTCGGCGAGGTCTGGTTGCCGGGCTATCCGTTCTCGATCTGGCTTCTGCCGCCCATGCAGGCCATGGACATCGTCATGCGCCACCGCATGAACGCCATCACCGTCGATGGCCCCGAGATGGCCGCCATCGGCGACGCGGCCAGCAAGGCCGGCACCTATGTCATGCTGGGCTTTGCGGAACGGGACGGCGGGTCGATCTACTGCTCCCAGGCGCTGATCGACGACCGGGGTGACCTGGTGATGAGCCGCCGGAAGTTGAAGCCCACCCACATGGAGCGGACCGTCTGGGGCGAAGGTCCCGCCAATGATCTGAAGGTGACCGACACGCCCTTCGGTAAGGTCGGTGGCCTGTGCTGCTGGGAAAACATGCAGCCCATCAACCGCCACGGAATGTACCAATTGGGCGAACAGATCCACGTCGCCTGCTGGCCCAGCTTCGGCATGTTCAAGGGCGCGCCTCAAGCCTATGCGCTCTCGGCTGAAGCGAACTTGGTGCAATCCCAGTGCTATGCGATGCAGGGCGGTTGCTACGTGCTGGCGCCCGGTTCGATCATCACCGAGGACCAACTGGCCGATATCACCATGGGCGACGAAGGGGCCGCTCAGATGGTCTTCGCGGGCGGCGGCGCGGCGGCGGTCTTCGGCCCCGATGGCCGCCGGCTCACCGATCCGATCGACGAATATACCGACGGTCTCGCCATCGCGGAGGCCGATCTGATGGCCATCGAAGGCGCCAAGATTTTCGCCGACCCGTCGGGCCACTACAACCGCCCCGACGTCGCGCGCGAGGTGTTGACCCGCTCCGCCGGCCCGGCGGCGCCCGAGGAGGTGGAGGAAGAACTGGCATGAACGGCCCAGACGACTTCTACACCGCCTCCCAACGCGCGCTGCAACGCGATCAGGGGCGCGAGGCGCTGGCCGACACGGTCTTCGCCGCCATCGTCAGCGCCGAGATCGACGAGGCCGCCAAGGGCTTCATCGAAAGCCGAGATTACTTCTTCCTGTCGACCGTCGACGGCACCGGCATGCCCACCGTCAGCCACAAGGGCGGCCCCGTCGGGGTCGTTCGGGTGGATGGGCCGAAAGCGATCTCGTTCCCGTCCTACGACGGCAACGGCATGTACAAATCCATGGGCAATCTGGCCGAGACCGCCAAGGTCGGCCTGCTCTTTATGGATTTTGAGGTCCCGAACCGTATCCGCGTCCAGGGACGTGCGACGTTGTCCGACGACCCAACCCTGTTGGCCCGATGGCCCGGGGCCAAGCTGGCCATTGAGGTCGCGGTGGAAAGCTGCTTCCTCAACTGCGCCCGCTATATCCACAAGCACCAGCGCGTCGAGGTCAGCCCCTATGTTCCCGACGCGGACGGCGAGCAGCCCCACCCGGCCTGGAAACGCATCGACGCGATCCAACCGGCCCTGACCGACGCCGAACGCGCCCGAACCCAGGCCGAAGGCGGCACCATCGACCAGGACGGCTATGTGGAGCGGTTGATGTCCGGAACATCCTGAACCCTTGAGACCGGGGGCGGTGGGGGCTACCTGCGGTCGGACCAATCCT
>JBCDCW010000103.1:0-12360 GCA_039180995.1 Pseudomonadota bacterium | reverse complement strand
TTTACCGTGTGACTTCGGGAAGAAGGGCGCAAGGCGGGCCATCTGCGCCTCGCTCAGCCAGAAAAGATCACTCATGTCACCGCTCGCTTTTTCCGGCAATGAACCAGCCCGTAACCCCAAAATCAATGGGTCCTGATCCTAATCAACGTCAAGCCTTGCGGAAGAGGGCGCGCCAGCAACCGATGACGCCGCCTCTGGCATGCCCTATGGCTTGATCGCCCCAAGACCCGGATGCCGCGACCCGACCCCCTGTGTCACCACGATCCCTTCCCCCAAAGCGACCCGTGCGCCCACTTCTACCAACCGCCCTTCCGCGACCAATGGAGCCACCAGAGCCCACCGTCCCATGGCCACGCCTGCTCCGCGCAAAGCCGCCTCCACGACCATCGAATACAGCGAAAACACTGCCCCAGCTGGCGGCACCGCGGCCCCGCTCCCGTCGGCCCACAAGACCCAGTCCCGTGCCCAGGCCGCATCCGACAGCCGGGGCCCTGTCACGCCGGGCGCCGCCACTGGCACCAGCAGGTCTTCCCCTGGGCCATAGAACACGGCCACGTCGAACCGTGCCCGCTTGCCCTCCGGCATCGCCTCCATCGCCGTCACGGAGACCTGGTGCCCGGCCGCCTCCAGGCGCGCCAACCGCTCCGGCAGCCAAAGCTGCGCGATGGCGGGCAGTGCGACCACCTCCAGCGCCCGCGTCGCGCCCGCCAGCATCGACGCTTGCACCGCCTCCAACCTGCGAAACGCGTCCGACAGACCTGGTCGCGCCAACGCGCCCGCCTCGGTCAACACGATTCCCCGCGCGCCCCGTATAAACAATGCGTAGCCCAACCGATCTTCTAGCCCTTTCACCTGCGCCGACACGGCGGCCGCCGACACCCCCAACTCGTCGCCAGCCGCCCGAAACCCACCCAACCGCGCCGCGGTCTCGAAAGCACGCAACGCCGTCAGCGGTAGATCGGGGCGGGGCGGGGGGCTCAACGGCATGGCTCAGATTTCCTAAGCCTCATCTACATCTCTGCTGGCGTTGACGCCACCCGCCCCAACCCGCCACACCGTTCCTATGACCGATCTCGCCTCCCGCCCCTGGCTCTCCGCCGCTGCCGCCGCGCGTATCGACGCGCTTCCACTGCCCGGCGACCCCAGGGCCGCCATCGAAGCCCTCGCACAGGACAACCGGCGCATCCACGATGCCGAGTGCCTCAACCTCAACCCTGCCACAAATGTCATGAACCCCCGTGCCGAAGCCCTGCTGTCGTCGGGTTTGGGCAGCCGCCCCAGCCTCGGCCAGCCGGGCGAAAAGTATGAAACCGGCTTGGAGGCCGTGGAGGCCATCGAGACGCTCACCGCCCGCCTCGCCGCCCGGGTCTTCGAGGCGACCTATGTGGAGGCTCGCGTTCCGTCGGGCGCGCTGGCCAATCTCTTCGCCTTCATGGCGCTGGCCAAGCCCGGCGACACCATCGTCGCCCCCCCGGCAGAGATTGGTGGCCACGTCACCCATCACGCTCCCGGTTGTGCGGGCCTCTATGGTTTGACGATCAATCCGGCCCCGGTCGACCGCGATCATTATACTGTCGACATCGACGCCCTGCGCATGTTGGCGCAGGAGGTCAAACCGAAGATCATCACCCTCGGCCAAAGCCTGAACTACCGCCCCCATCCCGTGGCCCAAGTCCGCGAGATCGCCGACGACGTCGGCGCCTACCTTCTTTTCGACGCGGCCCATCTTTGCGGCCCGATCGCGGGCCGCGCCTGGCCCAACCCGCTAGCCCAAGGCGCGCATGTGATGACCATGTCCACCTACAAATCCCTCGGCGGACCTGCGGGCGGCCTGGTGGTCACGGGCGACGCGGAGATCGCCGAGCGTCTCGACGCTATCGCCTTCCCTGGCTTGACCGCCAATTTCGATGCCGGCCGCGTGGCGGCCCTGGGGATCACCCTCCAGGATTGGCTGGATCATGGCCGCGCCTATGCCCAGGATATGATTGCCGCATCCCAAGCCCTGTCGGACGCGCTTCGTGCCCGGGATCTTCCGATCCATGGTCAGACCCAAAGCCACCAATTCGCCCTTCACACTCCGGATGGCGGCCATGCGCGGGCTCTTCATCTGCGCCGAGCGGGCCTTCTGGCTTGTGCCATCGGTCTGCCCCTGGCGCCGGCCGCGAAAGACATGAACGGCCTCCGCCTCGGTACGCCTGAAGTCGTCCGCCGTGGCCTACGCGCCGCGCATATGTCCGACCTCGCTACGCTGATCGCGCGGGCTTGGACATCTGAAACCCCCGAAGCCGTGGCCCCCGATCTGGCCGCTTTTCGGGCTCCGTTCCAAGGCGTTCACTACGCAAGTTGACGGGCCTGGCCGACCCTTGTCCGACCGCTTCGGTCGTCCTCGGCGCGCCTGTATTCCGAAGGCCATCCCGGTGAACGATGTGACAGCCCTTCGGATGATGGGCGTGCCGCATCACGGGTGCTGAAATATGCAGGCCGGTGGTTTCGCCCAGGCTCGGGCGAGGATGGTGACGGCCGAGGCGGCCACCCGCGCCGGACAAAGCCAAATCGAGGCCCGGGCGTCGGAACCCTATTGCTGAATCGTTTCCAGGTAGCGCGCCAGGGCCAATAGGTCGGCCGGGACCGGTGTGCCGACCTCGGCCTCGAACTCAACGACCACCGTCGGACCCAGATCCTGGGCGCCGAATTCGGGCATCACAGCCTCTGGGTCGCCATGGCGGCCCAGGCCGTCGATTTGGGCCAGGACGCGGATCGTGGGGAAGGGGCCACCGTTGCGGGCTGAAATCCGGGTGAGATCCGGGCCATCGCCGCCGGTGGCGTCCGGGCCGTGGCAGACGGCGCAATCCTGTTGGAAAAGGGCCAGGCCATGGGCGGGATCGGTGCGCGGCAGGTCGGGTTGGGCCTGGCAGGCGGCCACCAGGATCGGCAAGATAAGGAAGGTTGGTTTCATCGGCTCGGGCCTCGGTTTCTTGTTTTATACCAGCAGGATGACAGGCTGGCGCGCGCATGCAAGTTGGATATTCGGTCAAGGCGGAGCGCTGCCTGTTCACGGCAGGGCTTGGCCTTGCCGCCCCGATAGCGCTAGCGTGGCCGGACGAGGAGGGAGGACGGACATGTTGAAGGGGATCGACCCGCTGCTGAATGCGGAGGTGTTGGGGGTTCTGCGCGCCATGGGGCATGGGGATATGCTGATCCTGTCCGATGCCAATTTCCCCACCGAGGCCGTCGCCGCCGAGACGGTGCATGGCGTGCCGCTGCGCATCGACCGGGACATGCCCGAGGTGGGGCGGGCAGTGCTGTCGGTGTTGCCGCTGGACACATTCGTCGACGATTTCGCAGCGCGCATGGAGGTGGTCGGCGATCCGGACGCCGTGCCGGAGGTTCAGGCGGAGATGCAGGAGATCATCGCCGGGACCGGTGAGACGCGGGCAATGGTGTCGATCGAGCGGTTCGCGTTCTACGACTTGGCGCGGGAGGCTTATGCGGTGATCCAGACGTCTGAGCGGCGCTTCTACGGCTGCTTCATGCTGCGCAAGGGGGTCATCAGCCCCGATGAGTGAAATCGTCGTGCTTGGGATTTTCGTGGCCGATGCGGCCTATCGCGCGGATCGGCAGCCGCGGATGGGCGAGACGATCCTGGGCCATGGCTTTGCCCTGGGGCCGGGCGGGAAGGGATCGAACCAGGCCGTGGCGGCGGGTCGGGCCGGGGGCGATGTGGCCTTCGTCAGCCGGATCGGGCGGGACACGTTCGGAGCGTTGGGTCTGGAGATCTGGCGTGGCGCCGGGGTGACGCCGGCGGTGGAGGAGGTTGGGGAGGCGACGGGATCGGCCTTCATTTTCCTGGAGGAGGGAAGCGGCGACAACGCGATTATCGTGGTGCCGGGCGCCGCCGGGGGGCTTGGCCCGGGCGATCTAGACGCGCGGGCGGACCTGATCGCGGGGGCGAAGGTGTTCGTCACGCAGTTGGAGCAGCCGATGGATGCCGCGATGCGCGGTTTGGAATTGGCGCGCGCGGCGGGCACGGCGACGATCCTGAACCCCGCCCCGGCGGCGGCTCTGCCGGAGGGGATGTTGCGGCTGTGCGACTACGTCACCCCCAACGAGACCGAGGCGGAGGCGCTGACGGGCCTGCCGGTGGAGACCGAAGACGATGCCCGGCGGGCGGGCGATGCGTTGTTGGCGAAGGGGGTGGCCAAGGCCGTTGTCCTGACCTTGGGCGCGCGCGGGGCGTATTTCCATTCGGGCGACGTGTCGGAACTAATCCCGGCCTACCGCTTGGGCGATGTGGTCGAAACGACGGGCGCGGGGGATGCGTTCAACGGCGCGTTCGCCGTGGCCTTGGCCGAGGGGCGGGCGCCGCGGGAGGCGGTGCGGTTCGGTTGCGCGACGGCGTCATTGTCGGTCACCCGGCCCGGGGCGGCGGCGTCGATGCCGGCGCGAGCCGAGATCGACGCGGTCCTGGCGGGATGAGCCCCCGCCGGGCGGTCGCCATCGGCGAATGCATGATCGAGATGGGCCCGCTGGAAGGCGGGCGGCGGCGCCAAGGTTTCGCAGGCGACACGTTCAATGCGGCCGTCCACCTTCGGGCCGGCTTGGGGGAGGATTGGACGGTGGGGTATGTCAGTGCGGTTGGCGACGATCCGATGTCGGACGCAATGCTGGCGGCGATGGCGGCGCGGGGGATCGCGACAGAGGGCGTGCGGCGGATATCCGGGCGGCGTCCGGGCCTTTATGTGATCGACCTGGAAGACGGGGAGCGGGTCTTCACCTATTGGCGCTCCGAAAGTGCGGCGCGGGGCCTCTGCGCCCAGCCGGAGGTCGTCCGGGCGGCGTTGAGCGGGGTGGCCGCGATCCATCTGAGTGGGATCACCTTGGCGATCTTGCCCGCGGCGGATCGGGCGGCGTTGCTGGATTTGGTAGCCGAGGCAAAGGCGGCGGGGGCGGTGGTGGCGTTCGACCCGAACCTGCGGCCCGCTTTGTGGCCCTCCGTCTCGGCCATGCGGGACGGGGTTCTAGCCGGGTTGTCGGTCTGCGATTTGGCGCTGGTGACGGCGCCGGACGATGTGGTGTTGTTCGGAGACGCGGATGCTGAGGCGCTGGCCGCGCGGCTGCACGGTTTGGGGGTGCGCGAGGTCGTGGTGCGCGCCGGGGCCCATCCGGCCTTGGTGTCGTCGGACGGCATGATGGCCTGGGTGCCTGCCGCGCCGGCGGAGGTGGTCGATACGTCGGGGGCCGGGGACAGCTTTTCGGGGACGTATCTGGCGGCGCGTCTTGAGGGGCAAAGCCCCGAGGCTGCCGCGCAGGCCGCGCACAGGGTCGCGGCCCAAGTGATTGGACGGTTCGGGGCGATCTAAGCACGACGCGCGATCCAGAGGGCGCCCGGATCGCGCCACGTTCGCGCGGGGAGATGAGACAGTTTTGTCGCGGCGGGTAGGGCCTGCGCCGCCAAGGGCGCATGCCCTGCGCGCTTATTCCCAGCCGACTTCGTTGAAGATGCGCTGGGCGGCCGGGACGTTGTCGGCGATTTCGGACGCGCCAAGGTCGTCGGGCTTGAAAAGACCCAGGGCCGCGACCGATGGCGAGAGGCCCACGCCGGGCACCGCCGGATATTCGTCATTGCCGGCCGAGAAATATTGCTGCGCCCGTTCCGAGGCCAGATATTCCAAGAACGCGATGGCGTTGTCGCGATTGGGCGCATGGGCCGCGACGCCGCCGCCCGACAGGTTCATATGGGCGCCCTCGGCATCCTGGGCAGGGAAGACCCAGCCGATATTGTCCAGCGCCGCGGCGTCCAGACCGTCGACATCTTTGCGCAGTGCGCGCGCGAAATAATACGTATTCGAGATCGAGATGTCGCATTCGCCCGAGACCAGGCCGCGCAGCTGATCGGTGTCGCCGCCCTGGGGGTCGCGGGCGAAATTGTTGACGAAGCCCTGGGCCCAGTTCTGGGCGGCGTCCTCGCCATGATTGGCGATCACGGCGGCGGTCAGCGTCTGAGAATACACATTAGTTGAGGAACGGTGACAGATCATGCCCTCATAGGCGGGATCGGCCAGATCGACGTAGGATTTCGGCGGGTCGGTCACGTCACTCTTATCGAAGAAGATGATCCGGGCCCGCTGGCTGAAACCGAACCATTGGTTGTCATCGTCTTGCAGGTAGTTGGGAATGTTGGCGTCCAGGACGGCGCTGTCGATGCTTTGCAAGACGCCGGCGGCCTTGGCGCGTTCCAGGCGGGACGTGTCGACCGTCAGCAGGATGTCGGCGGGGGAATTGGCGCCTTCGGCTTCCATCCGGGCGATCAGTTCGTCGGCATTGCCTTCGATCCGATTGATGGTGATGCCGGTGGCATCTTCGAAATCGGAGTAAAGCCGCTCATCGGTGTCGTAGTGGCGCGACGAATAGAGGTTCAATTCGCCATTGGCGAAGGCGGGCAGGGCGATCGAGCCTGCCAGGAGGGTCAGCAGAGAAAGTCTGGTCATGAAGCGTCGGGTCCCTGTGGATGCTATATCTTACAAAAATGATAGGAATACGATTCGGGTCGGTGGCGCAAGATGTCTGACCGGATTGGTCAGAGAATTCTTACCATGAAAGTAAGGGATTTCGCGGCTACGCGGGAACGTGATTGGCGTGTAATCCTTTTTCTTGACTAACGTAGTCGGAAATCACTCTGCGAAAGATCCCAGTCGCCATGTCCGCTCTGATGCGCGCCGCTCTGCCCCATCCCTGGCCACGATCCACCCCGTCCGGACCTGACCTGACGCGGCCCGTGCCGGGATTGGCGCTGCTGCGGGATGCGGCGTTGGCCTGCCGGATCGCCCCGCGGCGCGACCCACAGGCGGCTTGCGCCTTGATCTGGCCCGAGGCGGCGGCCGGATGCTATGCCCGGGCATTGCTGCAGGCCCTGCCAGGGCTGATGGGCCGGCGAACGGTGATCTGGGGCCCAGGCTCGGCCGGGCAAAGCTTCGATGAGGCGTGGCTGATGGCGATCCTTGCGGCGGTGGCGCGGCGAGATGCCGATAGCCTTCGGTTCCTGACGGAACGGCGCCTGCGCCCTGGCGGTGCCGAGACTGTTCTGTTTCTGATCCGCGGGCTGATGGCGCGTCTGGACAAACCTTAGAACAATTCTAATCTACTGCGAAGGCGGCCGCATGGCTTGCCGCTCTAAAGACTACGAGGACATTCCATGGCTCAAACCGCATCCGATCTGTCGCCCGACGCCACGACCGAAATCGCCTCGGCCTTGAACCAAGCCGTCGCAGAGACGGTGGTGGCCACGATGCTTGCTCAGAATTTCCATTGGAACGTCAAAGGGATGGCTTTCGGGCCGCTCCATACGCTGTTCCAGGAAATCTATGAAGATCATTTTGTGGGTCAGGACGATCTGGCCGAGCGGATCCGCGCCATGGGGGCGACAGCCGAGGGCAAGCTGGCGACCCATTTGGACCGTTCGAAGGTCGAGGAGGGGGATGAGCGTGCTTCCGACAAAGAGATGATCCGGCATCTGGCGGAGGCGCAGGAAACCATTGGCGCAACGCTGGCGGGCCTGGGCGAGATCGCGGCCGGGCATGGCGATGTGCGGACCGAGGATCTGGCCATCGAACGGGGACAGATCCACGACAAGTTCGCCTGGATGCTCCGGTCGCACCTGGCCTGACGGGATCGGCGTCGGCCAGTGGGTTGGCGCCTTCGCCGCCGGGTCAGCCGGCTTGGCGGACGATGGCGGGGACTTTGCGCCCTTTTTTCAGACAGCGCTTCAGATAGGCTGGGCGCCAATGGGCGTACCGGCCCATGGCCGATTGTTGGGCCACGACGAGGGCGACGAACGCCTCCATCGCCGAGGGCTTTTTGAGGCGTTTGCCAATTTTCTTCTGCTCCTTGGTCATGGAGCAGCCGATGCAATGCCGCCCTGCGGGGCCGGAGCGACGAAACTTGCAGACGTCGATGCAAGGGCTGGCGGTCTTGGTCATGGCGGTCCTTTCCGGCTTCGAGACTTGGCTTGATAGAATTCTTATTGTTTCACTTGGATTTGTCCAGCATCCCGCCTGCGGCCTCTGGGCGCGCCGGATGGCGCTTGGAGGAGTGTCCAAGAGCGAGCGGATGTTGGTAGGATCGGGCGAGCCACGGATCAGGAGATTACCATGCAAGCCATCGTCCCCGTCGACCGATCTCGAGGACCCGTGCCGAAGGGGATCCGATGAGTTATCCGGGAGCGAGCGCCGGGCCGGCGGGCGCGGTGGATCTGCGCTCAGACACGGTGACGCGGCCCGATGCGGCCATGCGCGCGGCCATGGCCGAGGCCGTGGTTGGCGACGACGTGTATGGCGATGACCCGACAGTGGCGCGGTTGGAGGCGGAGGTGGCGGCGCGGTTCGGGTTCGAGGCGGCGCTGCTTCTGCCGTCGGGCACCCAAAGCAATCTGATCGCGGTGATGTGCCATTGCGGCCGGGGCGAAGAGGTGCTGGTCGGCCGAGGCTATCACGTGGAGTGCGCCGAGGCGCGGGGAACGTCGGTCTTGGGCGGGATCGCGGTCGAGCCGCTGGCCTTGCGCGGCGATCAGGGGATCGACCCGGCGGTGATCGCCGCGGCCGTCAAACCCGACGATGTCCATTATCCGGTCACGCGGCTTCTGAGCCTGGAGAACAGCGTCGGCGGGCGCGTCGTGCCGCTGGCCGTTCAGGCCGCGGCGGTGGCCGAAGCGCGGCGGCACGGATTGGCCGTGCATCTGGACGGAGCCCGCGTGTTCAACGCCTGCATCGCCCTGGATGTGGCGCCGGCCGAGATGGCGGCGGGGGTCGACAGCGTGTCGGTCTGCCTGTCCAAAGGATTGGGCGCGCCGGCCGGATCGGTATTAGTCGGGGCAGAGGACCTAATCGCGCGGGCGCGGCGGTGGCGCAAGATGCTGGGCGGCGGCATGCGGCAGGTCGGTGTGATAGCGGCGGCGGGGCTGTATGCGTTGGAGCATCACGTGACCGGCCTGGCCGAGGATCACGCGCGGGCCGCGCGGTTGCGTGACGGGTTGGCGGACCTGCCCGGGTTGGATGTGGACGCGGCGCCGGGCCAGACCAACATGGTCTGGCTTCGCTTCGCGCCCGAGCGGGCGGCGGCGCTTCGGGCGGCGCTGGCGGCCCAGGGTGTGACGGTCACGCCGGGGGCGGGCAGCCTGCGAATGGTGTTGCACCGGGACGTGGACGATGCGGGTGTGGATGCCACGCTGGCCGGGTTCCGGGCCTTCGCGGATGGGGCGGTAGCCGCTTAGGGCAGCGGGTCGGTTTGCCAGAGCCGGACTTTCAGGCCGCCATGGGGAATGATCGGGCCGGGCGGCCGGAACCGTAGGCCGGTCGCTTTGGCCAGGCCCGCCTCGGACGTGACGATGCCCACGCGCCACCCCGAGAAGCGCGCGCCAAGCGACGCGCCGAGGGCGCCGTGCAGGGCGTAGAGGCCCTTCTTGTCGCCGATCCGGGTGCCGTAGGGTGGATTGGCGACGACCAGGCCCGGCGGCCCGGGGGGCGGGGCGATGTCGGATATTGTGGCCTTTCGGAAGTCGCAGAGCGCCGCCACGCCGGCGCGCTCGGCATTGTCGCGGGCGCGGGCGAAGGCGCCGGCATCGCGGTCCGACCCGTGGAACCGCAAGGCCGGCAGAGGCGTTGGACGAAGCCGCTTGAGCCTGTCCCAGGCGGCCGGGTCGGAGGTGGCGAGATGGGCAAAGGCGAAATCGCGGGCGCGGCCGGGGGCCAGGCCGGCCGCGATTTCGGCGGCTTCGATCACGAAGGTTCCCGAGCCGCAGAGCGGATCGAAGACGGGTTCCTGTCCGCGGTAGCCGCAGGCCCGCAGGATGAGGGCGGCCATGGTTTCGCGCATTGGGGCCTTGCCGACCGCCGCCTTGTAGCCACGGCGATGCAGCGGCACGCCCGACGTGTCGATGGCGATCGACACCCAATCGTCGTCGATGCGAACGCGCAGCGCGACCGGCGCCTTGGGGTCGCAGGCGATCCCCGCCGCGTTCAGTGCGCCTTCGACGCGCTGCTGGGCCGCGCCGGCATGGTAGATACGGGACTTGCGGCTGGAGGCTTCGACCCGCACGGGGATGTCGGGGCGAAGCGCTGCGTGCCAATCCACCTTGCGCGCGCGTTTGTCGAGCTGTGCGAGATGCATGGCCCGGAACCCTGCAATGGTCGCCGTGATCCGGCCGGGGCCGCGCAGCACAAGGTTGGCGCGCCAGATGTCTGGCCAGTCGCCCCGGATGGTGACGCCACCGGGTACGATCACGGGATCCGCGAAACACGCCGCGCGCATTTCGTCGGCCAGCACCGGTTCCAGACCGGGCGGCGCCATGGCGAAGATATCGAGCGGGTCCATTGGGCCGCCCTATCGCGTCCGGTGCCGGAGGGCACGGCCAATCGGCCGGGCGCCGCCGGAGACGGTGAATTTCGCGCGCGCGTCTGGATTTCCCCGGCGGACGCCCCATCTGCCCTCCGACCACAGCAGGGAGACCCGAATGCAGCCCCACGACTTGACCGATTGGCACCGTGCCGACCTGCAGGCCCGCATGGCCCGCGCCCGCGCGGACCTGGAGGCAGAGGTGGCGGCGGCGCGCGTCCCGACGGCCAGTTCCGCCGACGAGACGGAGTCCGACGTCGATGTCCAGTTGTGGAACCGCATGGGCCGCTACGCGATGTTCTTTTGCATCTGGGCGGCGATGATCATGCCGATCCTGCTGATCCTGTCATTCCGCTTCTGAGCGGACGTCATTGGCCGAAATCGAGTCCGGGATAGAGCGGCTCGTAAATCGGTTCCAGCGTGCGGGTGTCGAACAGGCTGCTGACGCTGGTGCCGTTCCAGATGTTGAGGATCGCTTGGGTCAGCATGGGTGCGGTGGGCACGATGCGGATGTTCTCGCAGGCCTTGACCGCGTCCGTGGGCGCGATGGAATCGGTGATGACCAGGCTCTTCAGCTGGGACTTGGTGATCCGTTCGACCGCGGGGCCGGACAGGACACCGTGGGTGATATAGGCGTGAACCTCGGTCGCGCCCGCATCCACCAGCACGTCGGCCGCCTTGCAAAGCGTGCCGGCCGTGTCGACCAGATCGTCCACCACCACGACCGTCTTGCCGGCCACATCGCCGATGACCGTCATCTCGGCCACTTCGCCGGGCTTTTCGCGCCGTTTGTCCACGATAGAGAGCGGCGCGTTGATCCGCTGGGCCAGTTCCCGCGCGCGCGCCACGCCCCCCACATCGGGCGAGACGATGGTGACATCGTCCATCTTGTCCTTGAAGTGATGCATCAGGTCCAGGGCGAAGATCGGGCTGGCATAGAGGTTGTCCACGGGGATGTCGAAGAAGCCCTGGATCTGGGCGGCATGCAGATCCATGGTTAGCACCCGCTCGATCCCCGCCTGGGCGATGAGGTTGGCCACCAGCTTGGCTGAGATCGGGGTGCGTGCCTTGGTACGGCGGTCCTGGCGGGCATAGCCGAAATAGGGGATGACGGCCGTGATCCGCGCCGCCGACGACCGGCGCAGGGCGTCGGTGATGATCAGAAGCTCCATGAGGTTGTCGTTGGCCGGGTTCGACGTGGATTGGACGATGAACATGTCCTCGCCGCGCACGTTCTCGTAGACCTCGACGAAGATTTCCTGGTCGTTGAACCGCTCGACCCGCGCATCGACCAGATCGACCGTCATGCCCCGATGCATCGACATCCGCCGCGCGATCCCCTTGGCCAGGGGGCGGTTCGCGTTTCCGGCGATGATCTTCGGGTCGGGGCTGGACATGGGCGGACCTTTCGAATCGTCGCCAGCGGCTTTGCCGCGTCCCGTAGCACCCAGGGGACCGGGCGCAAAGCGCGACGGCGTCGGGTGGGAAGCGGGTTGGCGCGGGGCCGTGGCCGTCTTACCAAGCGTCGAACCCGGAGGAGCCCTATGCAGATCGATTTCTATTTCGCGACCGTCTCGCCCTATACCTACCTGTCGGGAATGCGCCCGGCCGAGGTGGCGGTCAAGCACGGCGCCACACTGAACTACAAACCGCTGGACGTGATCGCGCTGTTTGGGCGGACCGGAGGCATCGCGCCGAAGGACCGGCATGAGAGCCGCAAGAAGTATCGCCTGCAGGAGATGCGGCGGTCGGCGGCCAAGTACGGATTGCCGATGAACCTGCATCCCGCCCATTGGCCGACGAACCCGGCGCCGTCCTCCTATGCGTTCATTGCGGCGCAGAAAGATGGGTCGGGGGATCTGATGGCGCTGGTCCACGGACTGACCCGCGCCTGTTGGGCCGAGGAACGGGACATCGCCCAGGATGACGTGATCGCCGATTGTCTGGAGGCGGCTGGGTTCGACCGGAGCCTGG
>JBCDCW010000102.1:0-12413 GCA_039180995.1 Pseudomonadota bacterium | reverse complement strand
GGGCGCCTCCTCCATGGCGAAATGCCCCGCCGTGATCGGCGTGTCCGTCACGTATTCTGCCCAGTCCCGCCAGACCGCCGCCGGATCCCCGGTCGATGCCGGAAAGCCGTGGCGAGCCCAGAGAAAAGCCATGGGCGCCGCGATCCGGCGCCCCGCCGCCCGATCCTCCGCATCCACGGACCGATCCGTCCAATAGCCGGCCCGGTAATCGGCGCACATCGCCGTCAGACGCGCCGGGTCGGCGGCCTGCCGGCGATAGCTCTCCAAAGCCTCGGGCGCGAACGCGTCCAGCGACTTCGACATCGTCCAGGCCGCCAATGTCCAGTCGATCCAAGTCTCGGGATCGCCGCCAATCAGCCGCTCGGGCATCTGCGCCGGCTGAGCTAAGAAGTTCCAGTGATAGGCCTTCTGCGCCAGATCGGCGTCCCAGGCCTGCCAGAAGGCCAATGTGGGAATGACCTCCAAAATGGCCAGTCGAGCGATCCGGTCGGGATGATCCAAAGCAAACCGATAGGCCACCCGCGCGCCCCGATCATGGCCCGCCACATCAGCGCGCCGGTGGCCCAGCGCGTCCAGCACCGACACCAAATCACCCGCCATCCGGCGCTTCGAATAGACCGTGTGTTCCCCGTCATCGGCGGGCGCGCCACTGTCGCCATACCCCCGCAGATCGGGCAGAATGCACGTGAACCGCCCGGTCAGCTGCGGCAGAACCGGCAACCAGCAGCGATGGTTCTGCGGAAACCCATGCAGCAGGACCAGCGGCGGCCCCTCCCCGACCACGCGCACGGCCAGCTCTGTCCCATCCTCGGCCTGGATATCATGGCGGATCATGGCGCCTCCCAAGGGCTCGGCTGCACGGCATATCCGATATAAAGCGGATGCTTCGGATGCCCCGCCTTCGACAAGCCCAGCGTCGTCAAGGGCTGCCCCGTCGCCCGAAGCAGCGCCGCAACCGCCGGCCCCCGGCCCAGATGCGCCCCATGGGTGCCCCATGCGCAGACGACGGCATCCGCCCAATGGGCGGCCTCGGTGATTGCCGCATCGTTAGCCGCCCCGCCGACGGGATCCGGATGGGCGCGCATATCCTTGGGATCCGTGGCGCGATAGGCGAAGATATTCGTCACCCGGAACGCCCCGTGGCCCAGCGCGCGGGCGCGCCGCTCGCACCGCTCGACCGTGGGGTCATTGGCCAGTTCCGTCGCCGTCGACGGGTTCAGCATTACGAAATTGATGCGCGTCCCGGCTTTGTCCCAGCTGCGCATCAGATCGTAGCGATAAAGCTCGCAATCGGAATAGACGGCAACCGACGGGGCATCCCCCTTGATGGAACGGCGGGTAATCATGCCCCATCTCCTGCCAGCCGCAGGCCCTACACACAAGAACGCCCCGTCACGGCAAAGCCGAGACGGGGCATCGTCAGGAAAGATCAGGGATCAGGCCAGCGCGGCCTCTGCCCTGGCCGCGCGCGGCATCCGCAGTTCGATCACCAAGGCGGCGACCAGGCCAAACAACACATGGCCCCACAAGGCGACCCATGTGATCCCGGTGAAGCCCAGGAAGGCAGGCATCCCGGCAACCAGATGCGCCATGATATACAGCGCGAAGATCCACAGCCCCACGCCATAGGCGGCCGCGACCAGCGACCAATGCATCCAAGGCACGATCTTGGCGGCCAGTGGACGGGCGACCAGCAGATAGCCCAGCGGATAGGCAATCAGACCGGTCAGGATGTGCAGCGTGTCCGCCGCGCCCTTGGGGGCCGCGCCGAAGACGGTGTTCAACGTGGACGAAGCCAGGCCGACTGGCGCCAGCTTGGCAAAGCCCGCCAGCGGCGACAGACCTTGGCCGAACAGGTCGAAGGCGATGGTCGCAAAGGCGCCGGCCATCAGAACGGTCAGGGCGGTGGGCATAAGATCGGTGCGGGTCATATCGAAGACCTTTCAAGCTAGAGCGGCGTGCGGCCGGTGTTGCGTTGATCAGGATTTAGCCCATCGCCCCCTAGTCGCGGCAGCCCCGCTCACGCGACGGTCACAGCGCGGGATCAAATGCGGCGATTTCCGTGACTCGCTGTAACAATGACCCTACGGCAGGCAAACGAGCAAATCAGGTCTGAAACACCCGGGACGGATGCAGACACCCCGCGCGGTAGATGCCCACAGCCACCGCCCGTCCCGCCAGCGATGCCCAGCACAGCTGGCCGTACGCCGCGCCGGTCAAAACCTCGCCCGGGTTGCCGTGGCGCAGGCGCGTGGCAGCGACCTCGGACATGGCGAGTTCGGGAAGCCCCTGCAGCGCGCGCTCCAACGGCTGAACCTTGTCCAGCAGCGCCGGGGTGCCCGCCAGACGGTCCAAATCGTCGAACGGCATGGCCTCGGCCGCGTCGAACGGGTCAGACCGGGTCCGCCGCAGCCAGGCCACATGCCCCAGACAGCCCAGCGCCCGCCCCAGATCGCGCGCGATGGACCGGACATAGCCGCCCTTCCCGCACACCATGGTGAACCCCGCGCCCGTCGCATCGCTCTCGGTCAGGTCCAATCGCGCGACCCATAGATCGCGCGCGGCCAGGTCCATCTCGACCCCCTCGCGGGCTAGATCATAGGCCCGCTCGCCCGCGACCTTCACGGCCGATACGGCCGGCGGCACCTGCCGGATCGCACCCCGAAAGGCCGGCAATGCTGCCTCGATGTCCGCCGGCTCCGGCCGCGCCTCCGCGGTGCGCAGGACCTCGCCCGATGCGTCGTCGGTGGCGGTCTCCGCGCCCCACGTCACGCGAAAATCGTACGTTTTTTCGGCGTCCACGATGTAAGGCACGGTCTTGGTCGCCTCGCCCAGCGCCACCGCCAGAACCCCCGTGGCATCCGGATCCAACGTTCCGGCGTGGCCCGCCTTCTGGGCTCGCAGCGCCCAGCGCGCCTTGCCCACCACCGCGGTCGACCCGACGCCCGCCGGCTTGTCCACGATCAGCCAGCCATGGACCGGATCGCCCTTGCGCTTCTTAGCCACCGGTCACCGCCACCATCGGCCCCATGGGCCAGCCTCCGTCATGGCGATCGATCCCCGGCGCGAAAAGACGCGACACCGTCCCATCCAGAAACAGCGCATCACGGACCCCGAGCACGTCTCGGTAAAGCGTCCCCATCTCGTGAAACGTGACCGGCTCGTCCGAGATGACGAAATACACCAGACGCCCGTCCGGCGTCGTGCCCACGCCGTTGCGTCGCTTCAGCGACGGGCTGTCGGGCAGGAACCGGGGGTGGAGCGCCCCATCGATCACGAGCATGGGCCCGGATTGGGTCGCATGCCGGCAATCCGGCGGATCGGCCGCGAAGCGCCGGCTTTCGATCACGCGCGCGCCGGCCTCGGCCACGCAGAAGACCCCGTTGGGCAGCAGCCCGAAATTGCCCGGCCCGTCCCGCGTCACCAACTTCGCCATCTGCGCGCCGTCTTCGACATAGAGCCCGACGGGCCGACGATCCTGGTGGTACATCCCCGCATTCATCGCGAAGCGGATCGGCGCATCCACCTCGCGCTCCAACGCGACGAACGAGCCCAGCGGCGCGCCGTCCGGACCGTTCAGATGCAACGAGATCGCATCCCGCGACAGATCGGCCGTGCAGATCGTGAAGGCCCGGTCGCGATGGGACACGGCCTCGCAGGCCAGCACCGGCCCCGCCCAAAGCGCGAGCGCGATGACCAGCAGCCGGATCATTCGCCGCCGTCCCCATCGCCGGCGCTGTCCCCATCGCCGTCGCCGAAGGCATCGCCACGTGACAGGTCGCGCCGCACGCGATCCTCGGCGAACATTCGGCGGGTATCGTCCATCCGGTCGAAGGTCTCGTCGATGCGGAAGCGCAGGTCCGGCGCGTATTTTAGCGTCAGCTCCTTGCCGATCGCGCGCCGCAGCTCGCCCTTGTTGCGTTTCAGCGCGGCGATGGCCTTCTCCCGGTTCCGCCCGCCCAAGGGCAGGACCCAGGCCGTCGCGACCTTCAGATCCGGGGTGCAGGTCACCTCGCCCACGGTGATGGACATGGCGTTCAGATCGGGGTCATGGACCTCGCCCCGCGTCAGCACGTCCGACAGGGTGCGGCGGATCAATTCGCCGACGCGCAACTGCCGTTGGGACGGGCCGCCGCCGGTCTCGAAACGGGATCGGGCCATGGGATCTCCTCCGGGAGGGGGGTGAGGCGGTTGGAATAATGGCGCCGCGCGGGCGGCGCAATGGCGATCAAAGGGGGTGCGCCGCCCATCCGCCGACGATAAACCCCACCGGAACGGCGACCCGGCCGGACGGGCGCGCAAAGGACGGGGAAGACCATGACCATAGGCATCGTCGTGATGGGCGGGTCGGGCCGCATGGGCCGGATGCTGATCGACCTGATCGGCGCCACGGACCAGACCCGCCTCGTCGGCGTGACCGAAGCGCCCGGCCACCCCTGGGCGGGCCGCGACCTGGGCGAGGCTATGGGCGGCACCCCGACCGGTGTGCCGGTGACCGACGACCCGATCGAAGTCGTGCGCCACGCCCAGGCGGTGATCGATTTCACCTCGCCCGCCGCGACCGTCGCCATGTCCGAACTGACGGCCCAGGCCCGCGCCGTCCACGTCATCGGCACGACCGGCCTGGCCCCGGACGACATCGCCGCGCTGGACCGCGCCGCCCGCCACGCCACCATCGTCCGGGCCGGGAACATGTCGCTTGGGGTCAACCTTCTCACCCAATTGGTGCGGCAAGTGGCGGCCAGCCTCGGCCCCGATTACGACGTCGAGG
The DNA here is from genome assembly GCA_039180995.1 of Pseudomonadota bacterium. GTDB lineage: Bacteria > Pseudomonadota > Alphaproteobacteria > Rhodobacterales > Rhodobacteraceae > Jannaschia. The sequence goes on along the minus strand of JBCDCW010000102.1, from coordinate 7,642 downwards.
TGGTCGAGACCCATCACCGTCACAAGGTCGACGCCCCGTCCGGCACCGCGCTGATGCTGGGCGAGGCCGCCGCCGAAGGCCACGGGGCCGCCTTGGACGATGTGGCCGACCGGGCCCGCGACGGCATCACCGGCGCGCGCGCGTCGGGCGCCATCGGCTTCCACGCCGTCCGCGGCGGCGACGTGATCGGCGATCACGACGTCATCTTCGCCGGCGACGGCGAACGGATCGTCCTGCGGCACCTGGCCACGGACCGATCCGTCTTCGCCCGCGGCGCCCTGCGCGCGGCCCTGTGGGGACAGGGCAAGGGGTCCGGGGCCTTCGACATGCTGGATGTGCTCGGCCTGCGCTGACATCCACGGGCCATACCGGCGGATCACGGGACTGTTTCAACCGATGGCCCGCCGCCGACCCCATAACCGGAAAGTGTTCAAGCTCCGGGGAAGACAGGCTAATATCCGCCACATAGAGCCACCACGGATTGCGCCATGCGTGTTTTGTTGATCATTCTCCTCTCCCTTCCCCTTCCCGCCCAGGCGTTTGAGCGAATCACCTCCCGAGATACCTTTCTGTCCCTGGTCGAAGGCCGGCGTCTGGTCGGCGACGGCGTCTCGCTCCAGGTCCAGGGCAACGGTCAGATCACCGGCAGCGGCCTGGGCCTGCGCGTCAGCGGCAATTGGAGCTGGGAGAACAGCCTGTTCTGCCGCACGCTGGAAACCGCCGTCCGCGACTTCCCCCGCGACTGCCAGACCGTCGCCCGCCGCGACGGCGTCCTGCGGTTCCAAGCCAATGGCGGGGATGGCGACATCGCGGACCTTCAGATCCGCTAGATCGGCCGCTCCGACGCCGTCGATCCAATGCCGGGCGCGACGGCGCACCCTCATCGCAGGCGGGTCAGCCAGTCATGGCGGGGATGGGCGATGGCAAGCCAGCCGGCCAAGCACCGCTTTCGGTCACGGCTTAGCTTCGGCAGGGCGGTCTCGAAATCGGCCTCGTCTTTGTCGCGCCGATGCTTGGCCTTGAACAGAAGCACCGCCTCGGGCGCCAGATAGGGAATTCCCCGCGCGGTTCGCTGGACGATATCCGCCCTGGGCCGCCGGATCGCCGGATCGCGCTTGTAAACCCACTGCGCCCGCGTGCCCGGATCCACCATCACATCCACGCGCCAGACGCGGGGCTCCGGGTCCAAGCCCCAAAATTGACGCGCCCCTGGCGGCAGAGAGCCCAGCGGCAATCGGGTCAGGCGTCCGGCCTCGGCCGCAAAGAAGGTCAAGGACGTCAGATGCCCCAGAACGCCCGGCAGGTCGGTCGCAATGACCGCACATTCCAGGTCGTCATGGGATCGGGTCTCGACGCCGTGCCACAGATCGAGAGCCCATCCGCCGACGACGCACCAGATCGCGGGCGACCGGCAAAGGCGCTCGGCCAACTCCGCCGGGTGCCACAGCTCCCACGCCTCCTCGGGGGCGGGGGCCATGCCGTCAGAAGTCGACGGCAATCCCCTTCAGCTCCCAATCGCCATATCGCACCGGCTCCGGCCCGTCGCGGCCGCCCAGCTCCGGCGGCAGATCCGGATCGGCGCGCTTGCGCGCCTCCGCCTCCTCCAGGGCCCGGCGCGCCACCTCCGGAAGGGCCGCACGGCGGGCGGCCTCGGCGGCGGGTGGCAGGGCGGCGGGCACCGGACCGGCGCCGCGCCCCGACGTCGGACAGGCCGGGCCATCCTCGGACGTCTCGGGCAGATGGGTCGGGTCGACAATCATGCGCTCGGCCATGGGGCCTCCTTGCCGTTGGGTCGGGATGGATATACGTCGCGGCACCCGTTTCGCCAAGGATCGCCCATGGATGTCCCCGAAAGCCTCGCCGCGCGCATGGGCGCCATCCGCCTGCTGGCCCATGTGCTGCGCGATGGGCGGATGCTGTCGGACGGTGCCTCCGGGCTGGATGGCCCGGCGGCGGCCCGCGCGCTACGGCTGTCCGGCCTCGTGCTGCGGCATATGGGCCAGGCGGACGCGCTGCTGAAAACGCGGATGCAGCGGCAACCGGCAGCCAAGGTGCGCGATATCCTGCGCCTGGCATTGGTCGAGCTGTTCGAGGACGGCGCCGCCGCCCATGGCGTGGTCAACGACGCCGTAGCCATGGCCCGATCCTCGCCCCGAACGATCAAGCAGGCGGGTCTGGTCAACGCCGTCCTGCGCGGCCTGGCGGAGGCGCGGGCCGATTGGGACGCGCTGCCGCCCCCGACCCTGCCACCTTGGCTGCGCAAACCGCTGGCCAAAGCCTGGGGCCGCGACCGGTTGGAGGCGATCGAGGCCGCGCATCTGCGCAGCGCCCCCCTTGATCTGACCGGTAAGCCGGGTGTGACAATCGACGGGGCGGAGGTCCTGCCCACCGGCTCCCTGCGCCTGGCCGGCGGTCAGGTGCGCGCGCTGCCGGGTTACGAATCCGGCGATTGGTGGGTGCAGGACGCGGCCGCGGCGATCCCGGCGCGGCTGCTGGGCGACGTTACCGGCCGGCGGGTCCTCGATCTCTGCGCCGCGCCGGGCGGCAAGACGATGCAGCTGGCCGCGCTCGGGGCCGAGGTCACCGCTCTGGACATCAGCGATGGGCGCCTGCGGCGCGTGCGCGAGAACTTGGCCCGGACTGGACTGAACGCCCGGATCATCGCGGCGGATGCGCTGGACTGGACCCCGGAGGCCCCATTCGACGCCGTCCTGCTCGACGCGCCCTGTACCGCCACCGGCACGATCCGGCGCCACCCCGACCTGCCCCATCTGCGCGAGGCCCGGGACGTCGAGGCCCTGACCAAACTGCAATATCAGCTGATCGACCGGGCGCTCGGCTTCGTCGCACCCGGCGGCGCGCTGGTCTTCTGCACCTGTTCGCTGCTGCCGGTCGAGGGCGAACACCAAGTCACCGCCGCCCTGGGACGCCATCCCGACTTGGTTGCCGAAACGCTGGATCCCACCGATTATGGCCTGCCGCCCCAGGCTGCCGTGCCCCAGGGTCTGCGGCTGCTACCCGATCTCTGGCCCGACCGAGGCGGCATCGACGGATTCTTCATGGCGCGGCTCCGGGTGCCGGGATCGCGTGACATGGCGGCCGCCGGGGCGTAGAAAGTTTGCTGGGGATACAGAACCGGCCCAAGGGACATGGAATTGGCAGGTATTCTTCCCGATGATTTGACCACGCGGATGCGCGTGCGCCGGGCCAAACCCCGGTGCAGGGCGGCCGCGCTGGTCTGGCAGCCCGAACCGCGCGGCCATGGCTCGACCCGGCGCGGCACGCAGCTCATGGGCGGGCTCTGGCATCTGGCCGGCCAAGTGGTCCAGGCGCCGGGCACCTCGCCCTGGGATCTCACGCCGCCCTCGACCCCGTTCGCTATGCAGCTCCATGGCCAAGGCTGGCTTGATGATCTGATCGCCACCGGCGGGCGCGATGCCGAAAGCACCGCGCGTGGCTGGATACTGGATTGGGCCCGGCGCTATGGCACCGGGCGCGGCCCCGGCTGGGCCCCCGCCCTGACGGGGCGGCGCCTGCTGCGCTGGATCAGCCACGCGCCCGTCCTGCTGGCCGGGATGCCCGCGCGCGACCAGAAGCTCTGGTTCGACACGGTCTATGCTCAGGCCGGTTACCTGGACAGCCACGCGGCCGAGGCGCCCGAAGGCCTGCCGCGCATGGAAGCGCAAACCGGCCTGCTCTATGCCGGGCTGACCCTGGAAGGGTTGGACGGCCTGACCGAACGTGCCGCCCAGGCCCTGACCGCGACGGCAGATCGCGACGTGGATGCCGATGGCGGCATCGCCTCGCGCAATCCCGAAGCGCTGCTGGAAGTCGCGACCCTGATCGGCTGGGCCCTCGAAGCGCTGCACGCCCATGGCGGCGCGCCCTGGGGCCTTGTGGCCGCCCAGGAGCGCATCGTCCCCACATTGCGCGCCCTGCGCCATGGCGACGGCGCGCTGCCGCGCTTCCATGGCGGCGGCCGCGGGCGGACGGGGCGGCTGGATCGCGTACTGGTCAATTCCGGCATCAAGGTCCGCAACCAAGCCGGCATCGCCATGGGCTTCGTCCCCCTGGCCCATGGCCGCACCACCCTCATGGCCGACGCCGCCAAGCCGCCCTCGGGCGCCGTGTCGGGCAGCGCGGGCGCCTCGACCCTGGCGTTCGAGCTGACCAGCGCCCATTGCCCCGTCATCGTCAATTGCGGCCCCGGCGGCGCCTTCGGGCCCGATTGGCACCGGGCGGGTCGCGCCACGGCCTCCCATTCCACGCTGGCGGTCGACGGCTATTCCTCGGCCCGGATCGGCCCGCTGCTGCCGGTCGACGGCCGCAACATCGCGCCCCTGATCCAAGGTCCCGAAAAGGTGCAATGGCAGCTCAGCGCCTCGCGCCGGGAAAGCACGCTGATGCTGGCCCATACCGGATATGTCCCGCGCTTCGGCCTGACCCATCTGCGCCGCCTGGTCCTGACCACCGATGGCCGCGAATTGAAGGGCGAGGATTCCCTGCGCTGCGTGTCCGCCGCCGACAAGGAGACGTTCGAGGACGCCCAGACCGAGGCCAAGCTGCAAGGCGTGCCCTTCTCGATCCGCTTCCACCTGCATCCCGACAGCGAGGCCGAGCTGGACATGGGCGGCCGCGCCGTCTCGATCGCCCTGCCCTCCGGCGAAGTCTGGGTCTTCCGGCCCGGCCAACCCGTCAAACTGACGCTCGAACCCTCGATGCATCTGGACTCCGGCCGCCTCAAACCGCGTCCGGCCCAGCAGGTGGTTCTCTCCGACCGCGTGGTGAAGTATGCGGCCACCATCGACTGGTCGCTGACCCGCGCGCAGGAAGCGACCGACCTGCCCCCCTCACCCGCCGAGGGCTTTTGAAGGACCGCCCATGACCGATCCCGTTCCGCTCCGGCGAGCCCTCCTCTCCGTTTCCGACAAGGCCGGGCTGACCGATCTGGGCCGCGCCTTGGCCGAACACGAGGTCGCCCTCCTGTCCACCGGCGGCACTGCCAAGGCCCTGCGCGAGGCCGGCCTCGACGTCACCGACGTCTCCGACGTGACCGGCTTCCCCGAAATGATGGACGGCCGCGTCAAGACCCTGCATCCCAAGGTCCATGGCGGTCTTCTGGCCCTCCGCGAAGACCCGGATCACGCCGCCGCCATGGACGCCCACGGCATCGCCGCCATCGACCTCTTGGTCGTCAACCTTTACCCGTTCGAGGCCACCGTGGCCGCCGGCGCGTCCGAGGCCGACGCCATCGAGAATATCGACATCGGCGGCCCGGCCATGATCCGCGCGGGCGCCAAGAACCACCGCTACACGACCGTGATCGTCGACCCTGAAGACTACACCGCCCTGCTGGCCGAACTCGACGCCCACCAAGGCGCCACCACCCTGCCCTTCCGCCAGCGCCAGGCCGCCATCGCCTATGGCCGCACCGCCGCTTACGACGCCGCGGTCGCCACATGGATGGCCCGCTACGAGGCGACGCCCCGCCGCATCGCCGCCGCCGCCACCCTCGCCCAACCGCTCCGCTATGGCGAAAATCCCCACCAATCGGCGGCCTTCTACACCGACGGTTCGGCCCGACATGGCGTTGCCACCGCGACCCAGCACCAGGGCAAGGAGCTCAGCTACAACAACATCAACGACACCGATGCCGCCGTCGAACTGGTCGCCGAATTCGACCGCGCCGCCGTCGCCATCATCAAACACGCCAATCCCTGCGGCGTGGCCACCGGCGAGACCCTGCTCGACGCCTATACGCGCGCCTTCGATTGCGACCGCGTCTCGGCCTTCGGCGGGATCGTCGCCCTGAACCGGCCGCTGGACGAAGACACGGCCCGCGCCATCACCGGCATCCTGACCGAAGTCGTCATCGCCCCCGGCGCCACCGATGCGGCGCGCGACATCTTCGCCACCAAGAAGAACCTGCGCCTGCTGACCACGGTCGAGCTTCCGGACCCGACCCAGCCCCGCCGGATGATGAAACAAGTGTCGGGCGGCTGGCTGGCCCAGGACCACGACACCGGCACGCTGAAACCCTCGGACCTGCGCGTGGTCACCAAGAAGGCCCCCACCGACGACCAGATGCGCGACCTGCTCTTCGCCTGGCGCGTGGCCAAGCACGTCAAATCCAACGCCATCGTCTATGCCAAAAACGGCGCCACCGTCGGCATCGGCGCCGGTCAGATGAGCCGCCTCGACAGCTCGCGGATCGCCGCCCGAAAGGCCGAAGACATGGCCCGCGCGCTCGATCTCAAGGGCAGCACCGCCAAGGACTCCGTCGTGGCGTCCGATGCGTTCTTCCCCTTTCCCGACGGCATGCTCGCCGCCGCCGAGGCGGGCGCCACCGCCATCATCCAACCCGGCGGCGCGCTGCGCGACGAAGTCGTCATCGAAGCCGCCAACGAGGCCGGCCTGGCCATGGTGCACACGGCCATGCGACACTTCCGCCACTGATGCGCCGGTTCTGGACCTCCGCCTTCGCCGCCTTCGCGGTCGATCAGCTCTCGAAGGTGATCGTCGTCCATTGGCTCGACCTCAAGACCATTCTCGCGATGGACCCCTTCCCGCCCTATCTGCGCTTCCGCATGGGCTGGAACGAGGGCATCAATTTCGGCCTCTTCTCAGGCGCCGAGGCCCGCTGGTTCCTGGTCGCGCTGGCGGTCGGCGTGTCTCTGCTGCTTTGGCGCTGGGCGCTGAAATTCCAGCGCCCGATCTCTTTCGTCGCCGCCGGCTTCATCGTCGGCGGCGCGCTCGCCAACGCGCTGGACAGGGTGATCTATGGCGCCGTGGCCGATTTCCTGAACATGTCCTGCTGCGGCATCGACAATCCCTTCGCCTTCAACGTGGCCGATGTCTTCATCTTCGCCGGCGCCTTCGCGCTCGTCATCTGGAGCGAGGACAGCAAGGCCGCCAAGACCCCGTGACCCCGGCGCGACCCTGGGCTATGACGACATGGGAAATTCCGGAGAACGCGCGATGAACCGCATGGTTGCTTGTCTGTTATGTGCCGCGATCGGTCTGTCGGCCTGCGGCCGAGGCGATCCCCAATTGTTCAACGCCCGGTCCCAGGATCGCACGCCCGACGAATTCTCCATCCTGCCCACCCAGCCGCTGACCATGCCCGAAGATCTGTCGGTGCTGCCGCCGCCCAATCTGGGCGGCCGCAACCTGACCGACCGCCAGCCCGAGGCCGAGGCCATCGCCGCCTTGGGCGGCAATCCCGCGGGCGGCGTGGGCGCCGACGGCGCCTTGGTGGCCGCCGTCTCGCGCTATGGTGTGCAAGACAACATTCGCGGCCAACTGGCGGCCGAAGACCTGGAATACCGCCGCGCCAATAACGGCCGCCTTTTGGAGCGGGTGTTCAACGTCAACATCTACTACGACGCCTACGCCCCCCAGTCCCTAGATCAACATCGCGAGTTGGAGCGCCTGCGTAGCCTCGGCGTCCGCACCGTCGCCGCCCCACCGGACCCGGTGTTGGTACAGTAGATGTGGGTGTTTGAGAATCTGGCAAACAGCTTCAAGGAAGGAAGGCCCACGCCACCGAACCTTCCGTAACGCGAGGCCGGTATTTGGCATATCGCCAAGGGCTATTGTCTACGTCGGCGGTTTAGCAGAACGAGGCCAACCCAACAGACCT
>JBCDCW010000101.1:0-12465 GCA_039180995.1 Pseudomonadota bacterium | reverse complement strand
CCGGTCGCCATGGGCATCCACGAAGGCCAGGTCGATCAGATCGTCGCCCTCGGTCCCGTCGACCACGCCATCGGGGGCAGCGGGCGGCGTGAAGACCAGATCGTCCACCGCGCCGGAGCCGCGGATCTCGACCGTCATGAATGCCACATTCTCCACGCCGATATGGACCGTCTTCGCGCCGTTATCGGCGGTAAAGGCATCGAACTGACCGATCTGGCGGCCATGCTCGTCGAAGAGCTTGATCCACGAACCATGCTCGACATCCAGGACCTTCAGCGAATCGACCGTGACCGGCTCATCAAATTTAAACAGGAACTTGGCGCCGCCCGCATTGTCGTCCGGATCGCTCTGATCGCCATCCTCGGAGGCGATCAAGACGCCCCCCTGCCCCGCGAACAGCAGGTCGTCATCCCCGCCGGAGACATGACCGTTCGGATCCTGCTCGGCATCGAAGATCATCGCGGGATTGTCATCCGCGATCTTCCAGCTGTGGGGCTTCAACGAAAAAATCCGAAGCCCTTGATCCGCATACTGATCCCGAACGATCGTGCCCGCATCCAGGTTGAAATCGATGACGGTCTTGCTGGTCATGGCTCAGTACTCCTTATGCCGCGCCGTGGCGCGCAGGCCGCGCGGCAGTTCGGCTATCGTCGAAATGAAAGAAGGGGACCGCGCTAATCAGCAGGGCGTTGGGCAGATCAAAGGTCACGACGGCAACTCCGTGCTCGGTCCGAATACAGGAACCATCGTCGGCACGATCTCTGCGGGATAATCAGGCGGACGCACTTCCACGACGCGGTCAGGTCGACGGCTATCGCCCGACATGTGACGGGAGCTTTGGCAGAAGACCCCGTCACATGCATCGTTCGTGCAAATGCACGAAACGGGCGACATCCAGAAACCGGATGATCGCAAGTGCGGCCACCCCCGTGACCAGCAGACATCGCCCCCCAGATGGGCGTGGCTCTTGGTAGCGGATCGAACGGATTGAAAAAAGAGGATTGCGGCGCAAATCGCGCGATGCCGCGGCACGAAGCGCACAGTTTTGCCGCAGAGCGGCTCCATTTTAAAGTTAACGCCGCATTTTCGTCGCTTTTAGGGAAACAATCTGTCTCGCTCAAATGAGCGATCATTATGATAAAACACTGCTTTTTATGAAATATCTGACTAACGGTTACCCCAGTCGAACCAATAGCCGTTTCCTAAGCGGAACCCGAATATGGCAAGATCAAGATCGACGAAAAATGGATCGTTTCGCTTCAGGCAACCGGTTACCGAAGGAAAATCCGCCATCTTGGAAACAATGTCGCCCTCAGGGCGCGAATCATTTCCGCGCCCCAGAGGACCAATGCTGCCAAGATGGTACCCGTGGCCGGACTCGAACCGGCAAGCCTTGCGGCGGCGGATTTTGAATCCGCTGCGTCTACCAATTCCGCCACACGGGCAGCAGGCACCGCCTACGCCTGCTGCACTCTGGGGTCAATGTCTGCCGGGCGGGGGTGACTGCCCTTTGACGACCTCTGTCGCCAAAGTCGACACAATCCGACTGCGCTGCTCGATTTGAGCGCCTAGGCGCCGATCGCCCCATCAATCGGCAAAAGTCCGCTTGACCACCGTGGGCTGTCATGGGACCGCCGCAGCATGATCCGCACGCTTTATGACTGGACCCTCGATTTGGCCTCTCATCCTCGGGCGGTCTGGGCCTTGGCCCTCGTGTCTTTCGCGGAATCCTCGGTCTTCCCGATTCCACCGGACCTCATGTTGGTTCCGATGATTCTGGCCGCGCCCCACCGAGCGTTCTTCCTGGCCTTCATCTGCACCGCCGCGTCGGTGGCGGGCGCGGTGCTCGGCTACGGGCTAGGCTACTTCGCCTTCGAGGCCCTCGGCCAACCCATCCTTGAAGCCTTGGGCAAGGGCGACGCCATCGCGGGCTTCGCTGAGCGCTATAACGAATATGGTCCGTGGATCGTGCTCGCGGCGGGCGTGACGCCGTTCCCCTACAAGGTCATCACCGTGCTGTCGGGCTTCAACGCCATGTCGCTGCCGATTTTCATCGTCACGTCGATCATTGCACGGGGACTTCGGTTCTTCATCGTGGCAGGGCTTCTCTGGCAGTTCGGAGCGCCCATCCGGGACTTCATCGAGCGGCGTCTCGGCCTTATGTTCACCGCATTCATCGTGATACTTATCGGTGGTTTCTTCCTCACGGGGTTCCTCTGATGCGACCTCTTCCGTTCGCGATCGTTGCCTGGGCCGGACATGTGGGCCTGTTGGGCGGCGCGTTCCTATTCCAGCTGGCGGGCTATGCCCCTTGCGCCATGTGCTTGTGGCAAAGGTGGCCCCATGCCGCCGCGATCCTGCTGGGTGGCTTCGTTCTGGCCAAAGTCGCGCCGCGCGTGACGGCCCCGCTGGCCGGGCTCGCGGCCCTGACGACATCGGGTATCGGCTTCTTTCATGCCGGGGTCGAACAGGACTGGTGGGACGGCCCATCCTCCTGCACCGGGGGTGGCGAGGGGTTGGGGGCCATGTCGGGGGCCGACTTATTGTCGACGGATATCATCGACACGGTGGTTATGTGCGACGACGTCGTCTGGCAACTTGGCCTGACCATGGCCGGCTGGAACGGCGTCATATCTCTGGGGCTTGCGGTGCTGTGGGCCTTGTCGATCCGACAGCGATCGGCCCCAGCGGTCGCGGCTTGACAGCCTGACCGGGACAGACAGTGAGACGATTGCCAATTGGCAACCCTTCTGCATCAATCACTTATCGCAAGTATTTGTATTTATTAATGAATCGTAAACTCCCCCACGACGCTTCGCCATTCGCCGGGCGCAATCATCTTGCGATGGCTGAAGCGAACCGAATGGAGCGGCCCCTCGATCTCTTCGCCCCAATATTCGATGAACTTGAACAGCCGGGGGTGATCCGGCGCCAGATCGTAATCCTGCCAGATGAAGGTGTTCAGCACATGGGGATGGTCCGGCATGTGATAGAACATCTCGGCCGTGGTAAGCCCGTATCCCTTCAACATCAGCTCGGTCTCGGTAACATTCTGGGGCATTTCGATTGCTCCGTTCTGGTTTTACACCCGTCCACGATGCCGCAGATTCGTTTCTAGTCAATTAAAACAGGATGTTGGCACTCTGGACACGTGGCTGCCGAGGGTTTTTGCCACAACGCGTTGAGCCCATATGCAGGGGGTGATAGACAAGCCATAGACAAGATATGGACCCCGAACGGGGCGGAGATTCGGATGAGCGACGATCCTCAAAACCCCGAGACCGGTGACGACGCCCCCCGGGTCCCCATGGCCCATGACGGGCCCAGCGTGGCCATCGTGGACGAGATGCGGACGTCCTTTCTGGACTACGCCATGTCGGTCATCATTTCCCGCGCGATTCCGGATCTGCGCGACGGGCTGAAGCCGGTTCATCGGCGAATCCTGTACGCGATGCACGAGACGGGGAATTCGCACGACAAATCCTATCGAAAGTCGGCCCGCCCGGTGGGCGACGTCATGGGCAAGTACCACCCCCATGGCGACAGCGCCATTTACGAGGCGCTGGTTCGGATGGCGCAAGAGTTTTCCATGTCGCTGCCCCTGCTGGACGGCCAGGGCAATTTCGGCTCGATGGACGGCGATAACCCCGCCGCCATGCGCTATACCGAAGTGCGGATGGACAAACCGGCCGCCGCGCTGCTGGCCGATATCGACAAGGACACGGTCGACTTCCAGCCGAACTACGACGGCAAGGATCTGGAACCTACCGTCCTGCCCGCCCGCTTCCCCAACATGCTGGTCAACGGCGCGGGCGGCATCGCGGTGGGCATGGCCACCAACATCCCGCCCCATAACCTCGGCGAGGTCGTGGATGCGTGCCTGCACCTGATTGAGAACCCCGATGCCTCCGACGAGGCGATCATGGAGATCGTGCCGGGCCCCGACTTCCCTACCGGCGGCATCATCCTGGGCCGCAGCGGCATCCGGAAAGCGTATCTGGAAGGTCGCGGCTCGGTCATCATGCGCGCCAAGACCCGGGTCGAGGAGATCCGCAAGGACCGCTTCGCCATTGTCGTCGACGAGGTGCCGTACCAGGTCAACAAGGCGACGATGGTCGAACGCATCGCCGACGCCGCCAAGGAGAAGCGCATCGAAGGCATCGCCCATGTGCAAGACGAGTCCGACCGCGTGGGCGTCCGCGTGGTGGTCGAGTTGAAGCGCGACGCCACGCCCGAAGTCGTCTTGAACCAGCTCTTCCGGTTCACGCCGATGCAATCGTCCTTCCCGTGCAACATGCTGGCGCTGAACGGCGGTCGGCCCGAGCAGCTGACGCTGCGCCGGTTCCTGACCGCCTTTCTGGAATTCCGCGAGGAGGTCGTCGCCCGACGTACCGCCTACCTTCTGAACGAGGCGCGGGACCGGTCGCACGTCCTCTGCGGCCTCGCGGTCGCGGTCACCAATGTGGACGAGGTCGTCGCCACCATCCGCGCCTCCGCCGATGCCGCCGAAGCGCGCCAGAAGCTGATGGAGCGGCGCTGGCCGGCCGGCGACATCCTGCCTTACATCGAACTCATCGACGATCCGACCCACAAGCCGAACGAGGACGGGACCTATAATCTGTCGGAACGCCAAGCCCGAGCCATTCTAGAGTTGCGGCTGCAACGCCTGACCCAACTGGGCGTGAAGGAAGTGACGGACGAACTCGAAGCCTTGGCCGAGAAGATCAAGGATTACCTGGATATCCTCGGCTCGCGCGCGCGCATCCTGTCGATCATCGACACCGAACTCCGCGAAGTCCGCGAGCAATTCGCCGTGCCGCGCCGCACCGAGATCACCGACTGGTCCGGCGACATGGAGGACGAGGACCTCATCGAGCGCGAGGATATGGTCGTCACCATCACCGCCTCCGGCTACGCCAAGCGCACGCCGCTGGCCGAGTTCCGCGCCCAGAAGCGCGGCGGCAAGGGCACCGCCGGCATGGCCACCAAGGAAGAGGACGTGGTCACCACGCTCTTCGTGGCCAACACCCATACGCCGCTGCTGTTCTTCACAACCGACGGCATGGTCTACAAGCTGAAGACCTGGCGCCTGCCCCAGGGCGGACGCACGGCAAAGGGCAAGGCGCTGGTCAATCTGCTGCCGATCCAGACCGGCACGGGCATCGCCGCCATCCTGCCCATCGACCGGGACGAGGACCATTGGGACGAACTGCAAGTCGTCTTCGCGACCGACCACGGCACCGTGCGCCGCAACCGCCTGTCGGACTTCGCCAATGTGATGCGAAACGGCAAGATCGCCATGAAGTTCGAGGGCGAGAGCGAAGATTGGAAGTTGATCAATACCCGCATCGCGAGCGCAGATGACGACATGTTGTTGATTACCAAGCGCGGGCGGGCCTTGAGGTTTCACATCGGGGGGCAGGACTCGCAGGGCAGCCCGACGCTTCGAATATTCAATAGTCGTAGCTCGACTGGCGTTCGCGGAGTGAGGTTAGATGGTGATGATCGCGTTGTCTCAATGGCAGTGATCCGCCATTTCGACGCATCCACGGACGAACGCGCGGCCTATCTCAAGATGCGCCGGGCCATGGCTGGCTTGGCCGATGACGCCGAGGTCGAGGCCGACGAGGAAGCCGACGCCAACGCCACCATCGACCAGGCCCGCTATGCCGAGATGTCGGCGGCCGAAGATCTGATCGTCACACTGACCGAGAACGGGGCCGGCAAGCTGTCGTCGTCCCATGACTATCCCGTGCGCGGCCGCGGCGGCATGGGCGTCGGCGCCCAGGACAAGGCAGCCCGCGGCGGCCCGATCATCGCCGCCTTCCCGGTCGAGATGGATGACCAACTGATGCTCGCCACCTCAACCGGCCAGTCGATCCGCACGCCCATCGACGGCATCAGCTTCCGGTCGCGCAGCGCGGGCGGGGTGAAGGTCTTCAACACCCGCGATGGCGAAAAGGTCGTCTCGGTCGCGCGGATCGCAGACCAAGGCGATGACATCGAGGGCCAGGATCCGCCCGAACAAGCGCCGGAGGCGTAGCTTGGGCGGAGCAGTGCGTGTAAACGAAATTCACGGTTCTCCATAAAGTTGTACCGAACCGTTGCAATGGCGGTTCCGCAAGCCCATAAAATAGCATGATGGGTCAATGTCCCAAGGGCAGACCCCTCGCCCCGAGGAGGGTGTCATGGAGATGGAGAACTGGGACGATCTGAAGTTCGTCCTTGCGATGAAGCGTCACGGAACGATGTCATCGGCGGCGCGATATCTCGATACCAACGTGGCGACGGTTTCACGCCGCATAGAACGGCTATCCAGCGATCTCGGCCTGCCGCTCTTTGAAAAACGGGGACAAGGTTTCGTCGCCACGGCGGCGGCGGACCGCCTGGCCTCGGTCGCGGAGGAGTTGGACCAGAAGCTGCGCTCGGAGATTGCCAATCTAAGCAGCGTCGATGCCCAGCGGCGTGTCCCCCTGGAAATCGCGGCGCCGCCCGCCGTCCATCAACACTACGTCCTGCCGCGCACCAGCGAATTGTATGACTACCTCCCCCATGTCGTTCTGACGCTGACCGACAAGGTTTTTGCCCAAGGCCTGGGAGAGGCCGATATCCAGATCCGGATCGGGCGCCCCGAAGGTGGCCGCCTGAAGGCTCGGAAATTCAGGGAATATTCGCTGCGGGTCTATCATGGCAAAGATATGGAGCCGACGGGCGATTGGATCGGCCTGTCCCATCGCTATCCGGATGCCGATCTTCTGCGCGACGTGTATCCGGATGCCGCACCGATGCCCCGCTACCGCGTCGAAGAAATGCCGGTCGCGCTGGAAATGGCGAAGATGACCGGTCTTCCGGCGCTTCTGCCGGATTTCATGGCCTCGCAGCAAGACAACCTCGTGGTGGCCGACTTGCCCGGGAACGATCTGCCCGGCGAACTCTGGATTGCCTATCACGAGACCCGGCATGCGGACACGACCCTGCGGTCCGTCGTCGATTGGCTATGCGGCATTTCCCAGACCGACGGCCTGCGGCTGGCGGGGCAATAGGGGCCGAAGGGCTTTCCCGTCGAGGTCGCAGACCGTATGTCATCCCCTATGACGGATAGATTGCATATCGTGGGCGGCGGCATGGCCGGCTCCGAAGCCGCGTGGCAGGCCGCGCAGATGGGCGTGCCGGTCACCCTGTACGAGATGCGGCCGGCCGTCGGCACCTTCGCCCACCGCACCGGATCGCTGGCCGAGATGGTCTGCTCCAACTCCTTCCGGTCCGATGACGACGAACAGAACGCCGTCGGCCTGCTCCATTGGGAAATGCGGGCCGCCGGCGGTCTGATCATGGAAATGGCGGACCGCCACCGCTTGCCCGCGGGCGGCGCCTTGGCCGTCGACCGCGATCCCTTCGCCGAAGCGGTGACCGAGCGGCTGCGCGCCCATCCCCTGATCGATATCGTGGGCAAGGAAATCACCGCCCTGCCCGAGGGCGGGCATTGGATCGTTTCCACCGGCCCCTTGACCGGCTCGGCCCTGGCCGAGGCGATCGCGGCCGAGGCGGGCCAAGAGGCGTTGGCCTTCTTCGATGCCATCGCGCCCATCGTCCATGCCGACACCATCGATATGGGCCGGGCGTGGCGCCAATCCCGCTACGACAAGGGCGAAACCGAGGCCGAGCGCACGGCCTATATCAACTGCCCGATGACGCGGGATCAGTACGAGGCTTTTATCGACGCCCTGCTGGCCGCCGAGAAGACCGAGTTCAAACCGGGCGAGGCTGGTTCCTCCGCCGACCCCACCCCCTATTTCGACGGCTGCCTGCCCATCGAAGTGATGGCAGAGCGCGGGCGGGAAACCCTGCGCTTCGGTCCGATGAAGCCGGTCGGGCTGACCAATCCACACCAGCCGGACATCAAGCCCTATGCCGTAGTGCAATTGCGGCGCGACAACGCGCTGGGCACGCTCTACAACATCGTCGGCTTCCAGACGAAGATGAAGTACGGCGCGCAAACTTCTGTTTTCAAAATGATCCCGGGCCTGGAGAATGCCAGTTTTGCCCGGCTCGGCGGCATTCACCGGAATACGTTCATCAACTCACCCACGCTGCTCGACATGCAGATGCGCCTGCGCTCCAAGCCGCATATCCGGTTCGCCGGTCAGATCACCGGCGTCGAAGGCTATGTGGAATCCGCCGCCATGGGTGTCCTGGCCGGACGCCTGGCCGCGGCCGAGATGACGGGAACCGCCCTGCCCGATCTGCCGCCCACCACCGCCATGGGCGCCCTGCTGACCCACATCACCGGCGGGGCCGACGCCAAGACGTTCCAGCCGATGAACGTCAATTTCGGCCTCTTCCCGCCCGTGGATGCGCGCGGCGGACGGCGCAACCGCAAGGAACGTTACAAGCTCTATACCGACCGGGCCAAAACGGATTGGACCGAGTGGCTGGGCGTGCGGGCGGCGGCGGAATGACCGGGCCGAACCTGCCCACCGGCCTGTGGTCGGAAGACCGCGATGCGGGCGCCACCCGCGCGCTCTATGACGATTGGGCCGCGCGCTACGATGCGGACATGGCGGCCGCCGGCATGATCGGACCAGCTCGCGTGGCCGAGATGCTGACGGTCCTCGTGCCCGACCGCGCGGTGCCGATCTGGGATTTCGGCTGCGGCACGGGCCTCTGCGGCGTGGCCCTGGCCGAGGCGGGATATACCGATCTGCGCGGAACCGATATCTCGGTCGGAATGGTCGACCGGGCGCGGGAAAAGGGCGTCTATCGAGACCTGGTCGTGGCCGATCCCGATGGCACCGTCACCATTCCGGACGACGTCGCGGTGGTGACCGCCTGCGGCTCGATCTGCGTGGGCGCCGCGCCGGCGCCGGTGCTGGGCCAGGTGGCCCGCGCCATGGCGCCCGATGCCTTGCTGATCCTAACGCTGAACGACGACACGATTCGCGATGCCGATCACGTGGGCGCCCTGGCGCAGCTCCAGATCGACGGCACGGCTCGGCTGGACCGGGCGGAATACGGCCCGCAGATGCCGGCGCTGGGCCGCGGCGCAACGGTGGCCGCGCTCCGCCGGTTGTGATCACCCGCTTCGCGCCGTCGCCCACCGGACCGCTGCATCTGGGCCATGCCTGGGCGGCTTTGGTCGCGGCCGAGCAGGGCGACATGTTGCTGCGGATCGAAGATATCGACCAGAGCCGATCCCGGCCCCATTGGGAAGCGGCGATCTTCGCGGATCTGCGCTGGCTCGGCCTGACTTGGCCGGTCCCGGTGATGCGCCAATCGGAGCGGATGGCGGCCTATGCCGCGGCGCTGGATACGCTCTGGGCGCGCGGCCTGCTCTATCCCTGCACCTGCAATCGCCGCGACATCCTGGCCGCCGCATCCGCGCCCCAAGAAGGCGCGCCTCTCTTGGGGCCCGACGGCGTGGTCTATCCCGGCACCTGCCGCACCAAGCCCCGGACCGGCCCGCGCCCCACCGACGTCGCCTTGCGCTTGGACGCCGCAGCCATCGGCCCCCTGCGATGGACCGAGCGGGGGCGGCCGATCACCCATGACGGCGACACCTTTCGCCGGACCATCGGCGATCCGGTTCTGGCGCGGCGCGACATGGGCACGTCCTACCATCTGGCCGTCGTCCTGGACGACGCGGCCCAGGACATCGACTTGGTCACGCGGGGTGAGGACCTGGCCGAAGCCACGCCGATCCACGTGGCGTTGCAAGGCCTGATGGGCCTGCCGACACCGGATTACCACCACCACGATCTGGTGCGGGACGCCACCGGCAAGCGCTTGGCCAAACGCGACGATGCCCGGGCGCTGTCGACCTATCGCGATGCGGGTTGGACGGCCGACGCCCTGATCGCCCATCTCCGCCGCTCGCGCATCGCGCCGGCCGCCTGACGTCGTTACGGCAGCGGCTGGGCCATCTCGACCGCGCGGGCGAAGAAGCTGGCGCCCAGCGGCGCGATGCGGTCGTTGAAATCGTATTCCGGATGATGCAGCACCGGCCCCGGCCCGGCGCCGAGGAACAGATAGGCGCCCGGTCGGGCGTTCAGCATATAGCTGAAATCCTCGGCCCCCATCTCGCGCGAAACGTCGGGCGTCACCGCCGCCTCGCCCACCACATCCGCCGCCACGCGCGCACCGAAAGCCGCCTTTTCCGCGTCATTGACCGTGGCGGGATAGCCCCGCTCGTACCGGCAGACGGCCTCGACGCCATAGGCGGCGGCCTGACCGGCGACGATCTCGAACAGGCGGCGTTCCACCATGTCCTGCACCTTGGCGTCGAAGGTGCGCACGGTGCCGTTCATATAGGCCGTTCCGGGAATGATGTTATCGGCGCTGCCCGTATGAATCTGCGTCAGCGAGACCACCAGGTCGTCCAAGGCATAATGGTTCCGGCTGACGATGGTCTGGATCGCCTGGCCGATCCCCAGAGCCGCCACCACGGGGTCGCGGGTGTCGTGGGGCATGGCGCCGTGGCCGCCCTTGCCGGTGATGTCCACATGGAATGTGTCGACGGCGGCCATGATCGGGCCGGGTCGGGTGAAGAATGCGCCTTCCGTGAAGTTCGGCGCATTGTGGATGCCGAAGACCTGGTCGATCTCGAACCGGTCCATGACGCCGTCTTGGACCATGACCTCGCCGCCGCCGCCGCCTTCCTCGGCAGGTTGGAAGATCAGCGCGACGCGGCCGGCGAAGTTCCGTGTCTCGGTCAAGTATTTCGCGGCCCCCAGCAGCATGGTCGTGTGGCCGTCATGGCCGCAGGCATGCATCTTGCCGGACGTCTCGGAGGCATGGTCGACCCCCGACGCTTCCTCGATGGGCAGCGCGTCCATGTCGGCGCGCAGGCCGATGGTGGGGCCCGGCGCGCGGCCCTCGATGATCGCCACGATGCCGGATGTCGCGATCCCCTCGTGGATCTCGTCCACGCCGAACTCGCGCAGGCGCGCGGCCACGAAGGCCGAGGTCTCGGGCAGGTCGAATTGCAGTTCCGGATGTCGATGCAACCAGCGGCGCCATTCGGTCATCTGCGGCGCAAGCGCGGCGATGGAATTGAGGACGGGCATGGGGTTGATCCTTTCCCTGGGTTGCCCCCATCAAGCCGCAACTTGGAGGGCGGGACAATGGGCGACGACAAACTGGCACCCGACGCGGCAGATGCCCTGTGCAGAGCCCAAGGCGGCGGCCTGCCGCGCCTTCTGGCCATCATGGACCGACTGCGCGACCCCGAGACGGGCTGCCCCTGGGATATCGCACAGAGCTATGCCAGCATCGTGCCCTACACGATCGAGGAAGCCCACGAGGTGGCCGACGCCATCGAGCGCGAAGCCTGGGACGAGTTGGAGGGCGAATTGGGCGATCTGCTGCTGCAGGTCGTCTACTACGCCCGGATGGGCAAGGAGGACGGGCGCTTCGACTTCCATTCCATCGCCGAGCGGGTGGCCCAGAAGATGGTCGACCGGCATCCGCATATCTGGGGCGACCAATCCCGGGACAAGTCGGCCGCCCAGCAGGTGGCCGATTGGGAGGCCATGAAGGCGCGCGAGCGGACGGGCCGGACGCTGGACGGCGTGGCCCTGGGCCTGCCGGGGCTGACGCGCGCGGTGAAATTGCAGAACCGGGCGGCGCGCGTGGGGTTCGATTGGCCGGAGACGGGCCAAGTGCTGGACAAGCTGCGCGAGGAAGCGGGGGAGTTGGTCGAGGCGCGGGAAACCTTGTCCCAAGCCGAGATCACCGACGAGATGGGCGATTTGCTGTTCGTCCTGGCCAATCTGGCGCGGCATCTGGGCGTCGATCCCGAAGCGGCCTTGCGCGGGGCGAACGGCAAGTTCGTGCGCCGGTTCGAGGCGATCGAGGATGCGCTGGCTGCTGAGAACCGCGCCCCGTCGGACGCAAGCCTGGCCGAGATGGACGCGCTCTGGGATGCGGCGAAGGCGGCGGAGCGGGACCCTCGTCCGTCCTGACGGACGTCCTCGGGGTGGACATTGCGAACCGGGCGGTCAGGGTGCGGGGCATGACACGGAAGATCATCATCGACACCGATCCCGGCCAGGACGATGCCGCGGCCATTCTGCTGGCCCTGGCCTCGCCGGAACTGGAGGTCTTGGGTATCACGGCGGTGGCGGGAAACGTCCCCCTGTCCCTGACCGAAGTGAATGCCCGCAAGGTCTGCGACTTGGCCGGACGGACGGATGTGCCCGTCTATGCGGGCTGCGACCGGCCCATGGCCCGCGACCTGGTGACGGCCGAGCATGTGCACGGCAAGACCGGATTGGACGGCGCGGACCTGCCCGCGCCCGAGATGGGGCTGGCCGAGGGTCATGCCGTCGATTTCCTAATCGACACGATCCGGGCAGCGCCGGAGCGGGGCATCACGCTCTGCCCGTTGGGGCCATTGACGAATATCGGCACCGCCCTGTCGCGAGCCCCCGACATCGCCCCGCGGATCGAGCGGATCGTCCTGATGGG
>JBCDCW010000100.1:0-12625 GCA_039180995.1 Pseudomonadota bacterium | reverse complement strand
GTCATTCCCACATTGGCCTTCTGGCAGGCCTGGGACGCCGATCTGGCGCAGAAGGCCTATCACTGGAACTTCTTGGCTCAGCCGGCGCCGATGCCCGAGCGGCTGATTGGCGGCGATCCCAAGACTTGGATCGACTGGACATTGGCTGCCTGGACCATGTCCAAGTCGCTGGAGGTGTTCGCACCCGAGGCGCTGGGGAGCTATCGCGCCCAGGCAGCCGATCCGGCGCGACTGACGGCGATGTGCGCCGATTACCGGGCTGGCTATTGGACGGATCGGTCGGTGGATGCGGAGGATCGGGCGGCGGGGCGCCGGATCGCGGCGCCCATGGCTTTTCTCTGGGCCCGCCACGGCTTTCCGGCATCGACCGGGGATCCGGCGGCGGTCTGGCGGGACTGGGCAGAATACGTGACGGACACGCCGATCACGGCGGGGCATTTCGCCATGGAGGAGGCGCCCGACGAGGTGAGCCAAGCGCTTCTTTCGTTCTTTTTGATCTGAGGCGGTTCGAGGCTGGCGGACGGAAGCCTTACGCCCCCGATCGTCAGTCGCGAAGACCGGATCGAGTTGCTCGCCTGAGCATTGCATCGGGCCAGGTCTGCCGGGCAGCGGCGTTCATCCCGGGCATCGCTCAGGTCAGGCGGCGTGGATCATCAGGCGGCGTGGATCAGGTTTACGTGGTCTAGGGTTATGCCTTGGACACCGGCGACCCGGGCGACCACGATGCCGTCCACGGTGATCTTGGCGCCCGCCTCGTCGGCTTCGATCTTGATGGAGGACGTGTCGAATGGCGCGCCATCGAGCGCGATTTCGATCCGGTCTTCGGCGAGGTCGAAATCCGTGATGACCGGCGCGTCAAGAGCCGCCTCTGCCGACAGGAACGCCCCGGCGGACGGGGCGCGGAACAGATAGGAATCTGCGCCTTCACCGCCTTCGAGCACGTCGCCCGCGGCGCCCGCCAGCGTATCGTCGCCATCGCCGCCATGCAGCATGTCGCCCTGGCCCCCCGGGCCCGGTTCGACCTCAGATCCGTCCAGGATGTCGTCGCCCGCTCCGCCGATCAACATGTCCGCGCCACCCTGGCCGAACAGCCGATCATCGCCATCGTCCCCGACCAGCATGTCGTCGCCGTCGCCACCGACCAACAGGTCGTTGCCATCGCCGCCATCCAGGCGGTCTTCGCCATCATCCCCCCAGAGAATGTCATCGCCATCGTGGCCCGACAGGGTATCGCCGCCGCGGCCGCCAATCAATTCGTCTCGACCGCCATGGCCGGTCAGGGCATCGTCGCCGTCATTTCCAAGGATCAAATCGCTTCCATCGTGCCCGGCAATCGCTTCGTTCGTCGCGCCGCCGAAGATCGGGTCGGCCTGGTGCTGGATGGCCGACATATCGGAGCCATTGACGGCATCGCTGATGTAGTGGCCGGGAAGCAGATCTGCGACCGGGCCATCGGTCACTGAACCACTGGCCTCGGCCATCGTCTGAGGAGAGACTGCTGGCGGGGATTCCGCGACGGCCTGGCTGACGCCGTCGGAGAAGGTATCCGGCCCCTCAGCCTGGTCATCAGGGCCCATCGCCTCGTCCTCCTCGACGGGCAGGGGGGCCATCATCATGACGCCGGAGACGACCATTCCGAGCAATCCAGCGATCAGGAACATCTTCGGCTCCTCCAAGGGGCGCGTCGCGACGGACGCCAGGGGACAAGCGGACATACCGCGACACGCGATGGATACCAGACACACATCTGAGGTCCTAACCCTTTCGGATCACTTAGTTAATTAGAAGAATTTGAAACACCCCTTTGCAAAGCCGCGCCGCTGGGGTAGGCGAGCGCTTCAACTCCATGGGCCCGGACTGGACGACATCCCGGACGGCGCCATTCCGAAACCTAATCAGGAGCCCCCGATGTCGATCACAGTCGAAGAAAAGAACCGTCTTATCAAGGAATACGCGACCAAGGAGGGCGATACCGGATCACCGGAAGTCCAGGTGGCTATCCTGACCAGCCGGATCGCCACGCTGACCGAGCATTTCAAGACCCACAAGAAGGACAATCATTCGCGCCGCGGCCTTCTGATGATGGTCGCCCAGCGCCGAAAGCTGCTGGACTATGTGCGCGGCAAGCACGAGTCGCGGTATGCCGACCTGATCAAGCGCCTGGGCATCCGCCGCTGACGGTACCCAGAGCGGACGAGGCCGCGCCCCAGGGCGCGGCCTTTTGCGTTTAAGGGGCTGTCGAAGGGCGCTAACAAACCCGTGGACCCAGATTGGAGTGCGCCTGTGATCACCTTCGAGCAGCTTGTCGACGCCGCATCCACCGCCCGGATTCGCGATCTGGAGGTCGGCGCGTTTTCCGAAAAGGATGTGGTCAACCTGATCCTGCAACGCTCCGAAATTCTAAGGGACCGCCCCCGCTCGGGTCGATTGATCAGGGCTTGGGTCAATGGTGACGAGGCGCCGCTGCGGGCCGTGGTGGACGAGATGGGGGAAGAGCTGATCCGCCGGGCGGCTGCGATCATCTGGTTGGAATATGAGGAGATCAAGCCGGTCCTGGACGATCTTGCGCCCAAGGCCGTGGCAGATATCGGCTGCGGTTATGCGCTGTTTGACCTGTTTCTCTGGCAGGATCACGGGGCGCGACTGCTTCTGATTGACCTGGAAACCTCGGACGAGCGGCATTTCGGGTTCGACGAAACCGGGGCCGCCTATACCAGCCTGACGGTTGCCGCGCGCTTCCTGGCTGACAATGGTGTCGCCGCCGAGTCCATCGCCTGTCGCAACCCTGAAGTCGTGGACCTGTCGCAGGACGCGCCCGTGGACCTCGCCGTCAGCTTTGTCTCCTGCGGATTTCATTATCCCGTGGACACCTATGCCGACTTCTTCGCCAGCGGCGTGACGCCGGACGGTGCCGTCATTCTCGATCTGCGTGCCCGCAAGGCCGCCGAGGCCATGGCGCTTCTGGAGGGGATGGGGGCCGTGTCCACCCTGACCGAAGCAGCCAACGGCACGGCCCGCCGGGTGTTGCTGCGGAAAGGCGCCATCGGCTGAGCCCGCAGCGCCGCAAACCCTTTCCCTTGCATTGATCTTTCGCTAAGGCACCGCCATCTGAGACGTGACGCACCAGATCCCGGCGTCGTGCGAAGGACAGGGATCGGCGGCAATGGGGCCGCCATATGCCAGGGGACCCGGAAGGCTGGGTGAGCCCCAGACAGGATGAATATGTTCAACATCGTTAAGAAAGAGATGGAGTGGGGCCATGACACCCTCACTCTGGAGACGGGAAAGATCGCCCGTCAGGCAGACGGCTGCGTGATCGCCACCTATGGCGAAACGTCCGTGATGGCCGCCGTCACCTATGCCAAGGCGCCGAAGCCGGGCCAGGATTTCTTCCCGCTGACCGTCCACTACAACGAGAAGTATTACGCCGCCGGCAAAGTGCCTGGCGGCTTTTTCAAGCGCGAGGCGCGCCCGACCGAGAAAGAGACGCTGACCTCGCGTCTGATCGACCGGCCGATCCGTCCGCTGTTCGTCGATGGGTTCAAGAACGAAGTGCTGGTGATCTGCACCGTGCTGTCCCATGACCTGGAAAACGACCCCGACATCGTCGCCATGATCGCCGCATCCGCCGCGCTGACGATTTCCGGTGCGCCGTTCATGGGCCCGATCGCCGGCGCCCGCGTCGGCTTCGTGGATGGTGAATACATCCTGAACCCGTCTGTGGACGACATGCAGGATCTCAAGAACAACCCCGAGCAGCGGCTCGATCTGGTCGTCGCCGGCACCAAAGACGCCGTCATGATGGTCGAATCCGAAGCCTACGAGCTGTCGGAAGCCGAGATGCTGGGCGCGGTGAAGTTCGGGCATGAGCAGATGCAGCCCGTCATCGACCTGATCGTCGCCCTCGCCGAGGACGCCGCGAAGGAGCCGATGGACTTCCAGCCGCCGGATTACGCGGAGCTCTACGAGGCCGTTAAGGCGGCGGGCGAGCAGAAGATGCGCGACGCCTATGCCATCCTCGACAAGCAAGAGCGGACAGGCGCCGTCTCCGCCGCCAAGGACGCCATCAAGGAGAGCCTGAGCGAAGAACAGCTTGAAGATCCGAACCTGGGCACCGCGCTCAAGAAGCTGGAATCCAGCGTTCTGCGCGGCGACGTGGTCAAGAACAAGAAGCGGATCGACGGGCGGGCCTTGGACGAGGTCCGGGACATCGTCTCCGAAGTGGGTCTGCTGCCCCGGACCCATGGCTCTGCGCTGTTCACCCGCGGCGAGACGCAGGGTCTGGTCGTGACCACGCTGGGCACCGGCGACGATGAGCAATTCATCGACGCGCTGCACGGCAACTTCAAATCGAACTTCTTGCTGCACTACAACTTCCCGCCCTATTCGGTCGGTGAAGTGGGTCGCTTCGGGCCTCCGGGCCGGCGCGAGATCGGCCACGGCAAGCTCGCCTGGCGCGCGCTGCAGGCCGTTCTGCCCTCGGCGACGGACTTCCCCTACACGATTCGCCTGGTCTCGGAGATCACGGAATCCAACGGTTCGTCCTCCATGGCCACGGTCTGCGGATCGTCGCTCAGCATGATGGATGCCGCCGTGCCGCTGAAGGCCCCCGTGGCCGGTGTGGCCATGGGTCTGGTGCTGGAGGATGACGGGGAATACGCCGTCCTGACCGACATCCTCGGCGACGAGGATCACCTGGGCGACATGGATTTCAAGGTGGCCGGGACCGAAGCGGGCATCACGTCGCTCCAGATGGACATCAAGGTCGCCGGCATCACGCCCGAGATCATGGAGACCGCGTTGGAGCAGGCGAAAGCTGGGCGCCAGCACATCCTGGACGAGATGGCCAAGGCCCTGACCGAAGGTCGGACCGAATTCTCGGCCCACGCGCCACGGATCGAGACGATGCAGATCCCGACGGACAAAATCCGCGAGGTCATCGGCTCGGGCGGCAAGGTCATCCGCGAGATCGTGGAGACGTCGGGTGCCAAGGTCGACATCCAGGACGATGGCACGATCAAGATCGCCTCGGCCAACGGGGCGGCCATCGAGAAGGCCTACGAGATGATTCACTCGATCGTCGCCGAGCCGGAAGAGGGCAAGATTTACAAGGGCACGGTCGTCAAGATCGTCGATTTCGGCGCCTTCGTGAACTTCTTCGGCAAGCGGGACGGGTTGGTCCACGTGTCCCAGATCGAGAACCGCCGCCTGAACCATCCCTCGGACGTGCTGAAGGAAGGGCAGGAGGTTTGGGTCAAGCTGCTGGGCTTCGACGATCGCGGCAAAGTCCGGCTGGCCATGAAGATGGTGAACCAAGAGACCGGCGAAGAGGCCGCCAAGGAAGACGCTGAGTAAGGCATCTAACCCTGGAGATCAAAGGCCCCGGCGGAGACGCCGGGGCCTTTTGCGTTCAAAGACTGTGAGGCTGCTGGTCACAGGGCCGCCCGAGATCTTGACCTGCTTTACCCAAGCAGAATGCGGCTGCTCCGACCGCAATGGACGATAACGAGGTTATAGATTGGCCGAGGCGGATCTGCAAAAGGTCATGGCAAAGCTCGACATCGTGCACGACTGGCCCAGGGTCATGTTCGGCCGCGGATCAGGTCCTTCGCCGCTAGGGCCGCGCCGCCGGTGATGAGGCCGCAAGCGACCCAGACGACCCAGTTGGCCTGGGCCTGCCCGGCCCAGATCAAGACGAACGTCGAGAGAAGCGGGGCGGCGTAGCTGGCGGCACCGAGCACCGGCAGGTCGCCGCGTTTCACCCCGACATCCCAGAGGAAGAAGGCCAACCCGATGGGACCGAGCCCTAGGCCCAAAATGGCCAGCCATTCCGAGCCCGACGGAACGACGGTCGTTTCCAATGTGACATGCGCCAGGCCCGAAAGCGCGGCGGTCGCCAAACAGAAGCCGCTGACCGCGTCGGTGGGCACATCGGCAAATCGGCGGGATAGGACCGAGTAGCCGGACCAGAACAAGGCGGCGGCGAAGGCCAGGGCGTAGCCCGGGGCGTAGGCGCGTGAGATCACTAGTCCTTGACCGCCGGTCACGATTAGGGCCGCCCCGGCAAAGCCGAGCAGCGCCCCGGCGAATTGGTGGGCCCGCAACCCCTGGCCTGAGGCCAGTAAGACGATGAGAAGTGGCCAGAGATAGGCGATCAAGCTGGCCTGTACCGCCGGGGCCCCCCGCAAGGCCAAGACATAAAGCAGGTGGTATCCGAAGAGACCTCCGACCCCGAGCAGCCAGATCCGCCCCGGCTGCCGCCAAGCATGCCAGCCTCGGCGGCGCAGCCCCGCGACCAATCCCAAGGTACCACCAATGGCAAAGCACATGGCGAGCAATTGCAGGGGTGGCACGTCGCCGGACAAGGTGGTGAATAGCGCTAGGGTCGCCCACAGGACCACCGCTCCGAACCCCGCCAATGTCGCCATGCCGCGTGTCATGGCACCCTCGTGCCCGCTTGATCTGGCCACGGCAACCTGCAAGCGTTCCCGATTGGGAGGGTGCGCCATGGCCGACCAGATCGTCATCGTGGGCGGTGCCATCATGGGCTCGTCGCTAGCCTGGTGGCTGACGGAGCTGGGCCACCCGCCCGGCGCCATCACGGTGGTTGAGCGGGACCCGACTTATGCAGCCTGCGCGACGGCCTTCACCAATTCCTGTATCCGGCAGCAATTCGGCAACCCGCTGAACGTTGCGGTTAGCCAGTTCGGGGTCGAGTTTATCCGCAACTTCCAGACATGGATCGGGGATGACCGCGTGCCGCCGATCCACTTCCATACGTTTGGGTATCTCTACTTGGCGGGTGGCGAGGCCGAGGCGGACCGCCTGCGTCAGGCGCACGGCGTCCAGGAAGCGGCGGGGGCGGGCACGCGGCTGATGACGCCGGACGAGATCGCGGAGAAATGGCCGTTCTACAACTTGGATGGC
Source organism: Pseudomonadota bacterium (assembly GCA_039180995.1). Classification (GTDB taxonomy): domain Bacteria; phylum Pseudomonadota; class Alphaproteobacteria; order Rhodobacterales; family Rhodobacteraceae; genus Jannaschia. Next base: position 5,698 of record JBCDCW010000100.1, on the reverse strand, counting down.
ATCCTTTTGGGATCTCATGGGACCCGCGATGAGGGGTACTTCGACGGGACCACGATGTTCGAGTGGTGGCGCCGTCTGGCCCGCGAGCGGGGGGTGACCTATTGCGAGGGCGAGGTGACCGGCATCGGCCAAGCGGGGGGGCGGATAACCGGCGTGAGGCTGGCGGATGGAACGACGATGGGTGCCGATATCGTGGTCAACGCTGCTGGGACGCGGGGTGCGCAGATCGCCCGCCTGGCGGGCGCCGCCGATCTGCCGGTGGAGCCGCGCAAGCGCTATACGTGGATCATAGAGGCAGCGCGCCCGCTGGAGACGGATCTGCCGCTGACCATCGACCCATCGGGCGTGCATGTACGCACGGATGGCCAATGGTACATGGCGGGGGCGACCCCCGACCACGACCCGGCTGTCGATCCCGACGATTTCGCCGGCGATTGGTCGATCTGGGAGGATCGTGTCTGGCCGGCGCTGGCCACCCGCATCCCATCCTTCGAAGAGCTACGGATTAAGCAATACTGGGTCGGGCATTACGACCTGAATACGTTCGATGCCAATGCTATCGTCGGGCCCTATCCGGGGCTGGAGGGCTTCCATATCCTCAACGGTTTCTCTGGCCACGGATTACAACAATCCCCGGCCATGGGCCGCGGCTTGGCCGAACACATCGTCCATGGCCGCTATGTCAGCCTAGACCTTTCGCCCTTTTCGCCGGACCGCCTGGTCGCGGGTGAACGGTTCACCGAAATGGCCGTGATCTGACGCATAAGGGTCGGCCCTCCGCCTTAGTCTCGCTCGAATCTTCGAGCAGTTGAGACATATGATACGTAAACTTGCCCTCTCCCTCGCCGTCTCGCTTGGCCTCGCCACGACCTCCGCGTCGGCGGCAGTGATCGGGACATTCACGGAAACGTTCGGCCCAGGCGGTACGATTGTGACCGAGGCCGACAATGGCATCGTCTTCGACAGCTTCGACTTCTCAAGTCTTGCCGGACAGCAAATCGACAGCTTGGAGCTTTCCGTTACCTTCGCCAATGCAGGCCCGACAAACCTGGTCTTCGGCGGCATCGTTGCGATCCCGTTCGAGCGCTGGACATTGGGTCTGTCGCCGACCGCGACTGGGTCCGTCTTTGCAGATGCGACAAGCCTTTTGGTCGATGCCGCCTCGGGCTTGGCCACGCTGACGCGAACCATCAATGCATCGACGGATGCGGCCAATAGCGAGTCGATTTTTGCGGATGCAATCGCGAGTCAGACACTCGGGTTCGGCTTTCAAGAGACAACGTTCTTCAACAATGCGTTCACCCTGAGCTCTGCCAGCTTGGCGGTCGACGGCACGGCCGTCGTGCCGCTGCCGGCGCCCGTCTGGCTATTGCTGACGGCGCTGGGCGGCCTGGGTCTGGCGGCGCGCCGTCAGAGGAACCGGTTCCAGACGGCCTCCAACCTTTCCTGACGGCCTGATTTGGGCTGTGGGTCCGTGCCATCGGCACGGACGCGCGCTTCGATGCTGTCCAGGTCCGACGAGAGCAGATCGCTGTCCTTCCATCCCGCATAGCGGGCCCGCCGGGCCGTCTCTAGATCGCCATCCTCCAGCAACGCCGCGGCAGCTTTCAACCCCCGCGCGCAAACATCCATCGCCCCCACATGGGCCGCGATCAGGTCGATCGGGTCCAGCGATTGCCGCCGCAGCTTGGCGTCAAAATTCGTGCCGCCCGTGGTGAGGCCACCGGCGCGCAGGATCTCGTAATAGGCGCGGGCCACTTCGGGGACATTGTCGGGGAATTGGTCAGTGTCCCAGCCGGATTGGTAATCGTTCCGGTTCATGTCGATAGAGCCGAGGATGCCGAGGCTCGCGGCGAGGGCCAGTTCATGCTCGAAGGAATGGCCCGCGAGGATGGCGTGGCCCTGTTCGATGTTCACCTTGACGTCGTGTTCCAGGCCGAAATCCTTTAGAAAGCCATACACGGTCGCCACGTCGTAATCGTACTGGTGCTTGGTGGGTTCCTGGGGTTTGGGCTCGATCAGGATGGTGCCATCGAAGCCGATCTTGCGCGCATAATCGACGACCATGCAGAGAAACCGGCCCGCCTGCTCCCGCTCGCGGCCCAGATCGGTGTTGAGCAGAGTCTCGTAGCCCTCGCGCCCGCCCCACAGCACGTAGTTCTCGCCGTTCAGTTTGGCCGTCGCGTCGATGCAGCGTTTTGCCGTCGCGGCGGCATAGGCGAAGACGTCCGGGTCGGGGTTCGTAGCGGCACCCGACATGAAGCGCCGATGACTGAAGAGGTTGGCCGTACCCCAGAGCAGCTTGGTGCCGACCCGCTCCATCTGGGTGCCGATATAGTCGGTGATCTCATCCAAACGCTCTGCGCTCTCGGCGAAAGTCTTGCCCTCGGGGCGGATGTCCAAGTCGTGGAAACAAAAATAGGGCTGACCCAGAATGCGGAACATATCGAAGGCCACATCGGCCTTAAGCCTGGCGGCGTCCATGCCGTCCCCGAACCAGGGTCGCTCGAACGTTTGCCCCCCAAACGGATCGCCGCCGGGCCAGGCGAAGCTATGCCACCACGCGACCGAGAAGCGCAGATGGTCCGCCATGCGCTTGCCCAGAACAATCTCCTCGGGGTTGTAGTGGCGGAACGTGGTTTCGCCGTCGCCGTTTGGGTCGAAGGTGACGGGGGCGATGTCGCCGAAGAAGTCGGTCATAGAATCCTCGTGGGGGCGTAGGCGGCTTTGAAGCGGGCATGGCCGTCGGTGAAGGCGGCGAAGAGGGTGCGGTCTGGCTCGATCACTCGCTCGATGGGCAGGGCGTCGGCCACATCGGTGGCCCCGTCGGCCATCATCGCCAAGCGGCAGGCGCCCAGGGCGGCGCCGAATTGGCCATCTTTCGGGACGTGGAGGGGCAGGTCGAGGGTCGTGGCGATCATCTTCAGCCAGGTGTCCGAGCGGGAGCCCCCACCGACGGCCAGCAGACGCTCGATAGGGGTTCCAGTGGCGCGCAGGGCGTCCAGGCTATCGCGGAACGTGAAGGCGACGCCCTCCATGACGGCGCGGCCCAGCGCTTGGGCATCCGTGGCATGTTCGATGCCCAGCAACGTCCCCCGAACTTCGGCATCGTTATGGGGCGTCCGCTCGCCGCCCAGGTAAGGCAGGAAGAGTGGGCGACCTGGGGGCCTTAGGTCCCCACCCGTCAGCGTGGCGGCATCCTGGCCGGTCAGCCGCGCGGCCCATTCCAGGCTGTCGGTGCAGGCCAGAATCACGCCCATCTGATGCCAGGTGTCGGGGACGGCGTGGCAAAACGTGTGGACGGCGGTTTCCGGATCGGGCTGGAACGCGGCGGACGAGACGAAGAGGACGCCCGAGGTGCCCAGACTGACGAAACCCTGACCGGGCGCCACCGCGCCCGTGCCCATGGCCGCCGCCGCGTTGTCCCCGGCACCGCCGGCAACGGGGGTGCCGCGGGGCAGGTCCAACCGGTCGGCGATCTCGTCGCGGAGCTGTGCCGACACCTCGGAGCCTTCGACCAGCCTAGGCATATGGTCGCGCGTCAGGCCTTGGCGGGCAAGCAGAACGTCTGACCAATCCCGCGCCCCGGTATTCAACCAAGATGTGCCCGCCGCGTCCGACATGTCGGACACCGCCTCACCGGTCAGCCACAGGCGCAGATAATCTTTGGGCAGCAGGATGCGGAGGGTTTGGGCCCAAGTGTTTGGCTCGTGCTTCAGGACCCATTCGGCCTTTGGGGCGGTGAAACCGGGGAAGACGATGTTGCCCGTGATCTGCCGCGCCAGGGCGTCATCCATGATGGCGGCCTCATCCGAGGCCCGCGTGTCGTTCCACAGCATGCAGGGCCGCAGCGGGCAACCGTCGGCGCCGATCAACGTTGCGCCATGCATGTGGCCCGCCAGTCCGATGGCGCGCACGGCCGACAGATCGGTCCGCAGCCCGGCCACCGCTTGTTCGCAAGCCGTCAGCCAGGTCTGGGCGTCTTGTTCGGACCAACCGGACTTTGGGCGCTGGAGGGTGAGGGGCGCCGTGGCTTCGGCGATGATTGTTTGGGATTCGTCGATCAGCAGGGCTTTCAGGGACGACGTGCCGAGATCGAGGCCGAGATACATGGGACTAGCTCCGGTCTGGCAGAAAGCGGCCCAGCAGGACCCAAAGGGTCAGCATCATCGCCGCCCAGATCACGATTGGTGCGACGTCCTGGATCGTCGGGCCGTCCAGGTCTGGGCCTGGGCCCAGGACCGCGTCCGACAACAAGTTTGCCAGCAAGAGGGCGGGCACCACAGAGAGCAAATAGATTACCCAGCGGAGGGCCTTGCGCGCCATCAGCCCCAGCCTGCGCGACAGGGGCCGGCCACCGCTATCGTCCAACCCTGTCTGAAAGGGGAGAGAAGCCCATGGGGTGAGGGAAGTGTCACGCGGCAGCCTTGGGGTTTTTGCCCAGGATGATCATCGACAAGATGTCGTCTTCTGTCACGTCCTCGACCCGCTCGGTCCCGACCATCTGGCCGTTCTTCATGACCGAGACGCGGTCGCACAGTTCCATCATCTCGCGCGTGTCGTGGGAGATGAGGAAGATGCCCAAGCCCTGAGCTTTGAGTTCCTGGATCAGATCGGCGACCATCTTGGTCTCGTGCACGCCGAGCGCCGCCGTCGGCTCGTCCATGATCAGGATGCGGGCGTTGAAATAGACCGCGCGGGCGATGGCGACGGATTGGCGTTGGCCGCCCGACAGCGCGCTGACCGGCTCTTTGATCTTGCGGAAGTTGGGGTTGAGGCGCGCCATGATCTTGCGCGTCTCGGCCTCCATCTGGGCGTCGTCGACCATGCCGAGCCCGGTGGTCAGTTCGCGGCCGAGGAAGAGGTTCGCGGGCGCGTCCAGATTGTCGGCTAGCGCCAGGGTCTGATAGATCGTCTCGATATTGTAGCGGCGCGCATCGGCGGGGGAGCGGATGTCGGCCTCTTTGCCGTCGATCTTGATGGTGCCGCTGTCGCGTTGGTAGGCGCCCGAGAGGCATTTGATGAGCGTCGACTTGCCCGCGCCGTTATGGCCCAGGAGGCCCACCACTTCACCGGCATGGAGCGTCAGCGAGACGTTGTCGACGGCTTGCACGCCGCCGAAGGCAATGGAGATGTTTTCGAGTTCGACCAGAGGCGGTGCCATCAATCTCGCGCCCCCGTGCGCTTTCTGTACCAGATGTCGAGCAGGACCGCGGCGACCAGGACGGCGCCCACGACGATGTTTTGGAGCGGCGCGTCGACGCCCACCATGGCCATGCCCGATTGTAGGCTCTGCATGATGAGCGCGCCGATGATGGCGCCGTAGATCGTGCCGATGCCGCCCTTAAGCGCCGTGCCCCCGATGACGGCGGCGGCGATGACGCGGAGTTCGTCGAGGATGCCGATATCGTTCGAGTGATTGGTCAGGCGGGCGGAGGCCACGAGGGCGGCCAGCGCGCAGAGCACGCCCATCAGGGCGAAGACCTTCACGGTCAGCATCCGCGTATCGATGCCCGAGAGTTCCGCCGCATCCGGGTTGCCGCCGGTGGCGAAGATATAGCGGCCGAAGCGGGTCTTGCGGGCGATCAGCGTCATGACGATGGCGACCGCAATCAGCAGCAGGACCGAGATCGGCAGGCCGTAGCCTTGGGTGAAGCCCTCGGGCATTTCTTCGCCCCGGGCCGCGAATTGGCGTTCG
>JBCDCW010000099.1:0-12707 GCA_039180995.1 Pseudomonadota bacterium | reverse complement strand
GGGGGGGGGGGGGTGCGGGGGGTGTGTGGGGGTGTGGGCTTGGGCGCCCTCCCCCCGCGCGACCCCCCCCCCCCCCCGGGGACCGAGGTCAGATACATTCCGTTCGCGGCGTTGGGGCTGGCGTGAGACACATTGGATGCGGTGCCAGCCGGGGTCTCTTCGGCCGTATCCGGCCTCATCGACCTGAACCGGGTGTCTGAACCGATCGCGGTGGCGATCCGGACTGCATCCCCTAGCGGGGAATCCCGTTCGCCTTCGCCACGAAATCCACGAGATGGGGTACATAGTCCTCGGCCCCATCGCCGCCGGTGTTCACTGCCATGGCGTAGCTGTTCTTGATCGCCGAACCGACCGGGTTTGCCACCCCGCTGCCATCGGCCAGGGCCGCCAGATAGGCCATGTCCTTGAGCGCATTGGTCAGGGTGAACTTATGCGCCTCGACATTCCCATCGACCGCATAGCCCCGCCAGGTCTGGTAGAAACCGCAATCCATGCGACTGCCGCTGATGACGCGGTCGAAGGTTTCGGTCCCCACGCCGGATTTTTCGGCCAGGGCCAGGGCTTCGGAATAGATCGCGCCGTAGCCCATGGCGAGGAAATTGTTGAGAAGCTTCATCTTATGTCCCGCCCCAGGGCCGCCCACATGGACGATGCTGGACGCCCAGGTGGCGATGACCGGCTCGATCCGGGCGAAGACCGTCCCGGTCGCACCCACCATGGCGGCCAACTCGCCGGCTTCGGCTTGCACGGGCGTGCCGCCCAATGGGGCGTCCGCCATATGGCAGCCGCGGGCAGTCAGCTTGGCAGACAGGGTCTCGGTCGAAACGGGGTTCGAGGTGGAACAGTCGAGAACGACGGCGCCGTCCGGCAGGTGGTCCAGCATGGCATCGACGATGGCCTCGACCTGGGGCGACCCTGGCGCGCAGATATGGACGATGTCGGAGGCGGCGGCGAGGGCGGCGAGATCCGCCGCCTCGGCCGCACCTTTGGCGACCAGGTCATCGACCGGTGCGCGGTTGCGATGGGCGATGACGGTCAGGGGATGTCCCGCGGCCAGCAGGTTGGCGGCCATGCCGTGCCCCATGAAGCCCAGGCCGACGAATCCGATGCGGTCCATGATGTGATCCTCCCGTTGCGGGGCGGTTCAATCACGAATCGGAAGATGGGTGTAGGGCCGATATCAGCCCGCTTTGGGCCGCAGGCGGATCACCACGTCGACCTTGGCGATCTCCATCCCCTCGGGCGCGTCCGGCAGGTTGACGATCTCCAGATGCTCGCTGCCCGCATCGGTCAGGCGAGCATCCTCCTCCCAGTAGAAATGGGGGTGATCGTCGAGCCGGGTGTCGAAATAGGACCCGGTGCCGTCGACCGTGATCTCCTGCACCAAGCCAGCCTCGGAGAAGGCGCGAAGGGTGTTGTAGACTGTCGCCAGCGAGACCCTGTCGCCGGTGCGGCGCGCGGCCTCGTGCAGCCATTCCGCCGTCACATGCCGGTCCCGGCCATCGCCCACCAACAGGGCGGCCAAGGCCACGCGCTGGCGCGTCGGCCGAAGCGCTGATTTGGCGAGCCATGACCTGCCTAAGCTGCGCGCGGTGTCTGTGTTCGTCTGCATCGCAGTGAATATAGGGCCTGTTGCGAGCGGTTTTCAATCGGATTCCGGTTTTCACGCCCGGGTTGCGACGCTGAAACATCCGGTGATAGAGGGGCCGAGACCGGACCAGAGGGGCCCAGATGAGCCAGTATCACACATCCTTCGACCGCGATGCCCTGCTGAAATGCGCCCGGGGCGAGCTGTTCGGACCGGGCAATGCCCAATTGCCCGAGCCGCCGATGCTGATGATGGATCGGATCACCGACATCTCGGGCGATGGGGGCCTGCACGGGAAAGGCCACGTTGTCGCCGAGTTCGATATCACGCCGGATCTTTGGTTCTTCGGCTGCCATTTTCCAGGCAATCCGATCATGCCGGGGTGCCTGGGGCTAGACGGGCTCTGGCAGTTGACAGGGTTCAACCTGGGCTGGCGCGGCTGGACCGGTCGGGGCTATGCGCTGGGCGTGGGCGAAGTAAAGCTGACCGGGATGGTTCGGCCGGACCGTAAGATGCTGACGTACTTCGTCGATTTCACCAAGACGGTGCAGAACCGGCGCCTAACCATGGGCGTCGCTGATGGCCGGGTCGAGGCGGATGGCGAGGAAATCTACCAGGTGCGCGACATGAAGGTCGCCTTGTCCGAGAGCTGAGGGAGAAGCCCATGCGGCGCGTCGTCATCACCGGGCTGGGCATCGTCTCGTCCATCGGAAACAACGCCGAGGAGGTCGAGGCCAGCTTGCGGGCGGGCAAGTCGGGCATCACAGCGGCACCGGAATACACGGAACACGGGTTCCGCAGCCAGGTGCATGGCGTGCCGGATATCGACCCGGCCGATCATATCGACAAGCGGTTGCTGCGCTTCATGGGGCCGGGATCGGCCTATGCCTTCCTATCCATGGAACAGGCGATCAAGGATGCCGGGCTAGAGCCGGGCGACGTGTCGAACCCGCGGACCGGCGTGATCGCGGGATCGGGCGGGCCGTCCACGTCGAACCTGTTCGAGGCCCACAAGGTGGTGATCGAACGCGGCGCGCCCAAGCGCATGGGCCCCTATATGGTGCCGCGCTGCATGTCCTCGACGGTCAGTGCGAATCTGGCGACGGCGTTCGAGATCAAGGGGTTGAGCTATTCGATCACCTCGGCCTGTTCGACGTCGCTGCATTGTATCCAGAACGCGGCCGAGCAGGTGATGATGGGCCGCCAGGACGTGGTCTTTGCAGGCGGCGGCGAAGAAGTGGACTGGACCCTGTCCTGCCTGTTCGATGCCATGGGAGCCATGTCGTCGAAGTATAATGACACACCAGCGACGGCCTCGCGGGCGTTCGATGCCGGGCGCGACGGGTTCGTGATCGCGGGCGGTGGCGGGATCGTCGTGTTGGAGGAGTTGGAACACGCGAAGGCAAGGGGCGCCAAGATCTATGCCGAAGTGACGGGCTTCGCGGCCACGTCGGACGGCCACAACATGGTCGCGCCGTCGGGCGAGGGCGGCGAGCGCGCCATGCGGCTGGCGCTGGATATGGTGCCAGAGGGGCGCAAGGTAGGGTATATCAACGCCCATGGCACCTCGACCCCCGTGGGCGATGTGGGCGAGGTGGAGGCCGTCCGGCGGGTCTTCGGAAACGACCGGCCGCTGATCAGCTCGACTAAATCCATGACCGGGCATTCCCAAGGGGCAACGGGTGCACAGGAAGCGATTTACTGCCTTCTGATGATGCAGGGCGACTTCATCGCACCGTCGATCAACGTCGAAACCTTGGACGAGGCCCTGGAGCCGGCCGAGATCGCGACCACGTTGGTCGAGAATGCGGGGCTCGATTCCGTGATGACCAATTCGTTCGGGTTCGGGGGCACCAACGGCTCCATGGTCCTGTCGCGACTGCAGGATTGAACCGATGGATATGACTGGAAAACGCGGCCTGGTCATGGGCGTGGCCAACGACCACTCGATCGCCTGGGGGATCGCCAAGGCGCTGCATGGCGCGGGAGCCCAGCTGGCTTTCACGCATCAGGGCGCGGCGTTCGGCAAACGGGTAAAGCCCCTGGCCGAGAGCTTGGGGGCGACCACGCTTCTGGACGTGGACGTGACCGACGACGCGTCGCTGGACGCAGCCTTCGCGGAGTTGGAAAAGGGTGGGAAACTGGACTTCGTGATCCATGCGATCGCGTTCTCGGACAAGTCGGAGTTAACCGGACGGTTCGTCGATACCAGCCGGGCTAACTTCAAGCATTCGTTGGATATTTCCTGCTATTCCCTGGTCGAGATCGCGCGCCGGGCACAGCCCCTGATGACGGATGGTGGCAGCATCCTAACGCTGACGTTCGACGGGTCGCGGCGGGTCGTGCCGTTCTACAACGTGATGGGCGTGGCCAAGGCCGCGTTGGAGGCCGCGGTGCGATATCTGGCGGCCGATCTGGGTCCCGAGGGCATCCGGGTGAACGCGATTTCGCCCGGGCCAATGAAAACGCTGGCCGGCGCGGCGATCGGGGGTGCGCGGCGCACCTACCGGCACACCGAGGCCAATGCCCCGCTGCGCGCGAATGCGACGCTAGACGCCGTGGGAGGCACGGCGTTGTATCTTTGCTCGGATGCGGGACGCTGCACCACCGGAGAGGTAATCCATGTTGATGGTGGCTTCCACGTGATGGGGATGCCCCAACCGGACAACCTTTGATTTAATGAAACAATGCCTGCCCATCGGCGGTTTGTTGCCGGAATAGAGGCAATTCTGAGGGTTTGTACCCGTAATTTTCGGGAAATCTGCCCTAAACCTGCCATTCTGCGCGTGCATCTTACGGTTAACGAGAATTTTTAACCGCCCGGGATGCCATGTTGTCCGCTGCCCGCAGTTTTGTCACCGACGAGTCCGGCGCCGTCAGCGCCGACTGGGTCGTGTTGACGGCGTTCCTGGTTGGAACCGGGCTGTCGGTGCTGTCGACGGTCCGGGGCGGTGTGAGCTTCACCTCGACCGAAGTCGCCGAGCAATTGCGCGGTCAGGTGATCCAAAGCAGCTTCGGATCAGATCGGTGCCCGGGCGGGCTGGACGCCCTTCAACAGCGCGAGAATGCCAACGCCATCACCGCCCAGCGCGAGCCGGTACGGGTCGATGCCTGGCTTCAGACGAACACTGCGGGCCTGTCGAATGACGCGGTCGAGGCCGAGTTGGACCGTCTGCGCGCGGCGGTCGGGTCGACGCCGGGCGTGCAATTGGAAGGAACGCTTCTGGCGGCGATGGAATGCGCGATGGTAATGCGCGGCGCCTGAACCGTCGCATCAATCCGGCCGGGTTGCGCCACCGGTGAAGGTATTTCCGTTGCGATAATCGCAGGGCGTCTGCTGCATCTGAAGGTGGAGATCGCGGCCATTGTAGGGATGGGCCCAGGCCAGGTCTTCGTCGAAGGTGATCCCCAGGCCCGGCGCGTCGGGTGGCGTGACGAACCCGCTTTCGACCAAGGGCCCATGGGCCAGGGCGTGGTGAAATGGGCTCTCGATTGCTTCGACCATCAGAAGGTTGGGGATTGTGGCGCCCAATTGGACCGAGGCCGCGAATTCGACCGGGCCGCAATAGAGATGCGGGGCCAGTTGCACGCCGAAAGCCTGGGCCAGGGCGGCGAGCTTCTTGGCCTCGGCCAGACCGCCCAGGCGGCCAAGGGCAGGTTGCAGGATGGACGCAGCCCCAAGGCGCATCAGCGTGGCGAACTCGGACAAACCGCACAGACGTTCGCCGGTGGCCACCGGGATCGAGGTCGCGCGGGCGACTTGGGCCAGGGCATGGGGATCGTCGGGTGGGACGGGTTCTTCAAACCAGAGCGGGTCATGGTGTTCGAGCGCCTTGGCGAGGCGGATCGCCCCGGCGGCGGTGAATTGACCATGTGTCCCGAACAGCAGGTCGGCGCGGTCGCCGACCGCGCCACGGATCGCCGCGCACATGGCCGCAGACAGGGCGATATCGGTTCGGGCGGGTTGGTGACCACCGAAAATTGTGTAGGGTCCGGCGGGGTCGAATTTGACGGCGGTCCAGCCTTCATCGGCGCGGGTGGCGGCGATCCGGGCTTGCAGGTCGGGCGAGGTCCAGAAGGCATCGCCCATGCCATCTTCGGGATAGAGATAGGTGTAAGCGCGCAGCTTTTCGTTCAGCTTACCGCCCAGCAGCGCCCAGATCGGCCGATCGCGGGCTTTGCCGAGGATGTCCCAACAGGCAATTTCAAGCCCGGCGAAGGCGCCCCAGACGGTCGGGTCGGGGCGCCCCGTGAAGCCGGAGCCCCAGACGCGGCGGCTCATGCGCTCGATGTTCTCCGGGTCCTCGCCCTCCATGTGGCGGGCGAAAACGTCGGCGATGACGGCGCGCATGGCCACTGGGCCCACAGCCGAGGCATAGCATTCGCCGTAACCGGTGATGCCGCAGGCCGTGGTCAGCTTGGGGATGATCCAGTAGCGCCCACCCCAGCCCGGCGCGGGTGGGGCGACGATGAAGACCTCCAGATCGGCGAGTTTCATCGCATCATCACCACGTTGCGGGTGCCATGACCTGCCCGAGTGGCGGCGATGGCGTCGTTGATCCGGTCCAAGGGAAATGTGCCCGAGACCAGGTCCTCTAACTTTAGGCGGCCTTGGGCGTGCAGATCCAGGAGCCACGGGATGTCGCGCGCCAGGACCACGTCGCCCATGCGGGTGCCGCGCAAGCCTTGACCGTAATAGGCGGCGGAAACGGGGTCGAAATGGCCGATCGTACCGGAATGAGGCATGCCGACCAGATAGGCCGTGCCATGGGGCGCGAGCCAGTCAAGCGCGCCGTCGATCACGGGGCCGGCGCCCACGGTCACGAAGACATGGTCGGCGAGGCGCCCGAGGCGGAGCATGGCATCACGGCCGCTTTCGCTGGCCAGGACTGCATCGGTGGCGCCGAAGGTCCGGGCGGTGGCGAGTTTTGCTTCGGTCATGTCCACGGCGACCACTCGGGCGGCACCCGACAGGCGGGCGCCTTGGATCGCGTTGAGGCCAACGCCGCCCGCGCCGATGATCACGCACCAATCGCCGGGACGGACCTGGGCCGTGTTCACCGCCGCGCCCAGGCCGGTGATGACGCCGCAGGACAGCAGGCAGGCGGCCTCGGCCGGGATCGTGTCCGGGACCGAGACGACTTGGGAGCGGTCGACGACGACGGCCTCGGCGAAGGCCCCGCAATTCATCGCCGCGACCACGTCGCCCAGCGGCGCGTCTGCCCCAGGCGTGGCGCATTGGGTCGGGCGGCCGGACGCACAGGTTGGGCAGCCACCGCAAGACCGGATCAGCGTCACCAGGACGCGGCTGCCCGCGGCCAGGTCGCGGATACCCTCGCCCAGGGCCGAGACCCGGCCCACGGCTTCATGGCCGTAGACGGCAGGCAGGTCGCCGCCCCAACCGCCATCCAGGAAGGTTATGTCGGAATGGCAGATGGCGCAGGCCTCGATCTCGACTTCGACCGCGCCTGGCCCTGGATCGGCCAAGGTGAGGGTTTCAATGGTCAACTGGGCCCCATGGGCGCGGCTAACAGCCGCTCTGATCTGACGCATGTCCCTGTCCTTCCGTTCCGGGAACGCTGACGGGCCGCCGCCTTGCAAGCAGGTCCGGCGGCGTCCACCCTCGGTCTGAATGCGACGCATGGGGGAGGGCGACGTAATGTTCATCGAGGCCAAGGACGGCATCCGCCTGCATGTGCGGGACGAGGGCGAGGGACCGGTTCTGGTCTTCGCCAATTCGCTGGGGACGGATATGCGGCTGTGGGACGAGGTCCTTCCGCTGCTACCCGACTATCGCATCGTGCGGTGGGACAAGCGAGGCCACGGGCAATCCGACGTGCCGGAGCCGCCCTATGGCATGGGCACCCTGGTGTCCGATGTCGAGGCGGTGCTGGACAGGCTGGGGGTCACCGGCTGCACGTTGATCGGGCTGAGCATCGGGGGGATGATCGCCCAAGGGCTGACGATCAAGCGGCCGGATTTGGTGGCGCGGATGGTTCTGTCGAATACGGCCGCCAAGATCGGAGATGACAGGCTGTGGGACGGGCGGATCGAGACCGTGTTGGCCGGGGGCATGGAGCCCTTGGCCGACGGCGTCATGGCACGCTGGTTCGGGCGGGATTTCCTGGCCTCGCCGGGTTTGCCGATCTGGCGAGCGCGGTTCTGCGAAACGCCGGCCAAAGGGTATGCGGGCTGTTCGGCGGCGATCAAGGGGACGGATTTCTATTCGACGACCGCTAGGCTGCGGCTGCCCGTGCTGGCCATCGCGGGGTCCGAGGACGGGGCCACCCCTCCGGACCTCGTGCGTGAGACCGCCGAGCTGATACCGGGGAGCCGGTTCGCGCTGATCCGGCGGGCCGGGCATCTGCCCTGCGTGGAGAGGCCGGACGAATACGCGGAGATCCTGCGCGGGTTTCTGTCGGATTTCGCTTAGAGAATATGAGTTTATGGACGCTTTCGGCGAACTGAGGTACCCTGCCAATATGGCGATCCACCTTCACGTGATGGACCGGGGTCGCAGACTGGACCCCGGGACCCGAGCGTCTCTGCTCGGGCCGATCCAATTGGCCATCCGAGAGATCAAGGACCGGGCTCCCGATCTGGAGGTCGACTTATCGGTCGTTCCAACAGATATCCTGGATGAAAGGTTCAGTTGCTTCCGCGGTGTCGCCTATGGCCCCGGGGCCGCGCTGATCGAGGTCAACCCGGATCATCCCAAATATGCTGATGTCTGGCCCGAGGGCGGGACCGCGCTGACCGTGCATGAACTGCATCATTGCTTGCGCTGGCCCCATATTGGGCCCGAGGGGTGGACCTTGGGCGAAGTCGCGGTCCTGGAGGGCTTGGCAATCCTGGCCGAGGAGGTGGTCGGTCCACCGATAACATCGGCGCCTGATCCGCGCAGTCTACCGATGCTCTGCGACCGGCTCTGGGCGGAACGGCATAAGGTGGAGAGCGAAGAAACCGCGTGGTTTCGCGCCGACGAGGCCGATGGGACAGCGACAGAACTTGCGGTCAACTACCTGATCGGACGGGCAATGATGCGGAAGGCGCTGGCGGAACTGTCCTTGGATCCGTTCGAGGCGGCGTATTTGCCGGTCGAGGACTTATTGGCCGCGTCTCGTCGGTTGGGCTGACACCGGTCGGGTGTTGGCTCGATCTTGGAGGCCGGAGGCGCGTTGACCTTCCACATGATCGGCATCACCGCCTCGTTGGAGCGAGGCCTCGCCCTATGTTGCTGATCGGATCTGGCAGCATGGTGTCTTCCCAGGCGGACGGGACAGGCTTTAAGGGGAACCATGACCGATCTCGCTCCAACCGAGGCAGCGCCGCCTCGGGCCAACCGCTTGCCGATCCTGTTCATCGTGGTCCTGATTACCATCGAGGCCATGGGAATCGGGCTGATCCTGCCAGTCATGCCGGCGCTTCTGGAAGAGGTGCAGGGCGTTACTCTGTCGGAAGCCGCGGTCTGGGGTGGGATCCTAACCTCGACTTACGCGCTGATGCAGTTCCTCTTTTCACCCACGATTGGCAACCTGTCCGACCGGTTCGGACGGCGACCGGTATTGCTTATGTCCGTGGGCGTTCTGTTTGTGGACTATATTCTGATGGCCCTGGCGCAGAGCATCTGGATCCTGCTGCTGGGTCGGATCATCGCGGGCATCGCCGCGGCCTCCATGTCCACGGCGATGGCCTTCATGGCCGACATTTCGGACCCAAAGACCAAGGCGCAGAATTTCGGCTTGGTCTCAGCCGGATTCGGGCTGGGGTTCGTGTTAGGTCCTGCCATGGGCGGGCTGCTGGCCGAATGGGGCCCACGCGCGCCATTCTGGGCGGCGGCGATCCTGTCGGGGATCAGCTTCGTCTTCGGCTACTTCGTTCTGCCGGAAACCTTGCGCAAACCCCGTGCGTTTCAGTGGCGGCGCGCGAACCCGCTGGGCGGGCTCTTGGCGATGCGGGCGCTTCCGGGCGTCGGCATGCTGTTGGCCGTGTGGTTCTTCTACCAGGTCGGCAACTGGG
Source organism: Pseudomonadota bacterium (assembly GCA_039180995.1). Lineage (GTDB taxonomy): Bacteria > Pseudomonadota > Alphaproteobacteria > Rhodobacterales > Rhodobacteraceae > Jannaschia. Next base: position 3,100 of record JBCDCW010000099.1, on the reverse strand, counting down.
TCTATCCCGCAATCTGGGCGTATTTCACCCAGGCCGCCTTTGGCTGGCAGGAGCGGATGGTCGGCTTCTCGTTGGCGGTCTACGGCATTTCCATGGTCGTGGTGCAGGGCGGGTTGATCCGGTTCATCATCCCGAAACTGGGTGAGCGTCGGACCTTGGCATGGTTCCTACCATTCAACGCGATCATCCTGATCGGGGTCGGGTTCGTGCCGTCGGGCCTGTTGCTGCTGATCTTGATCCCGTTTTCGGCCATCGGGTCGGTGGCGCAACCGGCGATCCAAGGAATTGCCAGCCGGATCGCCGATGACGACCAACAGGGAGAGTTGCAGGGCGTCATGGCGTCGATCACGGCGGTTGCGGCCATCATCTCGCCGCTGATCATGACCTGGACGTTCAACTTCGCGACCGAAGATGGGCGCCACTTCCCCGGCGCGCCCTTCCTGGTCGGCAGCGTCTTGATGACCGTGTCGTTCCTATTGTTCGCCTGGAAAGCGCGTCAGCCGAGCGTGGTCAGCGCCCTCTCGAAGACCTGACGATCTACGTTGCCGCCCGAGGCCACGGCGACCACATCCGTGTCGTGGTGGAACAGGGCGGCGGCCAAGGCCACCGCGCCGCCCGGTTCCAGAACGATGCGCAAATGTTGCCAGGCCAGCGCCACAGCGCGCAGGGCCTCGTCGTCAGTGACGACGAGGCCGGGTCCGCAGAGGCGCCGCATGATGGGAAAAGTGATCCGGCCGGGGGATTGCGTGATGATCGCGTCGCAGAGCCCGCCGGAGATCTGGGCATTCCGCTCGATCTGGCCCGAACGGAGGGAGCGGGCGACGTCGTCGAAACCCTCTGGCTCGACGGGGCGGATGGTTGCACGACCTTCAAGGGCCAGGGCGATGCCAGAGGTCAGGCCGCCGCCGCCGCAACAGACCAGGACCGTGTCGATGTCGTCGGGAATATCCTCGGCGATTTCTAGCCCGCAAGTCCCCTGCCCCGCGATCACCAGCGGTTCATCGAACGGCCGAACCAGGGTCAGGCCGCGTTCGGCCTGCAACCGTTCGCCGATCTCGTCCCGGTCTTCGCGCGCCCGATCGTAGAGCACGATCTGGGCGCCATAGGCGCGGGTATTGGCAATTTTGATCGCGGGCGCATCGGAAGGCATGATGATGGTGGCCCGTTTGCCCAGCAGTTTTGCGGCCAGCGCGACGCCTTGGGCGTGGTTGCCGGACGAGAAGGCGACGACGTCGCCGTCCAGGACGGATAGCGCATTGAAAGCGCCTCGAAACTTGAAGCTCCCGGTCTTTTGAAGGCACTCGGCTTTAATGTAGATCCGGCGACCGAAGAGAGCGTCCAGGGAGGGCGCGTTCAGGAGGGGCGTGCGAACCGCGTGGCCGTCGATACGCTCGGCAGCGGCCTGGATGTCGGCTAGGCCGACGCGCGTCCCGGTGGCATCGTCCTGCGCGGCAGGCGGCAAAGAAGCATCGTCTCGCGCGGCGGTCGTCAGAGAAGGAGCGTCCATTCGTTCAGCGCCTCCAGCGCTTCGGGTTCGTCCAGGAACGGCACATGGCCGCGCTTCGGGACCTCGGCCACGATCATGTCTGGGCGGCGCTCGGCCATTTTCGCCACCGTCTCGGCCGAGAGCAGGTCGGAATTCGCGCCCCGGATGCACGCCACCGGCAGCCCTTCCAGCGCATCGAAAAGCGGCCAAAGATCGGGCGACGGTTGCGCGCCCGCTTCCAGGACCGCATCGCGCAGTTTGGCGTCGTAGTTGATCGCCAGGCCATCCTCGGTCTCGCGGTAGTGCTTCTCGGCTTCTTCTTGCCAGCGCTCTGGCGGAACGTCGTCGAATCCCGCCATCAAGCGCGCGCGCATGACCGCCGCCGCTTCCAACGTGGCGGCTTCGGGGGGTTGGCCGATGTAATCCATGATCGCCTCTAGGCCCGCGGGCATCAATTCGGGGCCGATATCGACTAAACAAACGCCGATCAGGCGATCCTTGACCAGTAGGGCAAGCGACATAGCGATCAGCCCGCCGCGCGAGGTGCCGAGGATCGCCACCTTGTCAAGGCCCAGATGCGCCAGGAGTTCGAGGACGTCGCGGGCCTCGGTCGGGATGGTGTAGGTCTTGTAATCGGGCGCGCGCTGGGACTTGCCCCGGCCACGGTAATCGAGGCGGATCACCCGGTGCTCGCCGATGAGATAGGGCAGAACATAATCGAAATCGGTCGAATTGCGGGTAAGTCCGGCGAGGCAGAGGATCACCGGGCCGTCGCCCTCATCCTCAAACCAGAGGCGCAGGCCGTCGGAGGTCTTGAATTCCGGCATCAGACCAAATCCACCAGGCCGTTGAGGTCGTCGAAGACGTGATCCGGCCGCCATGGCAACCGGTCCATGGGAAGCCCGGTTCGGTTCACCCAGGCCGTCTGGAAGCCGTAGCCCTTGGCCGCCGCGGCATCCCAGCCGTTGGACGATACGAAGAGGACGGTTCCCGTTTCACATGCGAAGGCGCGGCCGACCAGATCGTAGACTTTCGAGGAGGGCTTGAAGATGCCGACGCTTTCGACGGAGAGCACATGGTCCAGCAGCCGTTCGATCCCAGCCGAGGAGACCGCGCCTTGGAGCATCTCGGGAGAGCCGTTCGACAGGATGCCAGTGGCTTTGTCGGCATCCTTGAGTGCGGCCAGCACATCGGGGACTTCGGGAAAGCACGAAAGCTCCCAGTAGAGTTGCATCAGGCGAGCCCGCAGCGTGTCGTCCCCCGCCAGACCGGAGGCTTCGAGGGCCCAGTCCAACCCCTCGCCCGTGACCTGCCAAAAATCGGCATGGGCCCCGGTGACCGCTCGCAGCCAAGTATATTGCAACTGCTTGTCGCGCCAATCGGCGGCGAGTTTGGGCCAGGTGTCCGCCAAGGCCTCGAACCCGTCTTCGGCAGCGGCCTGCCGGGCCGCGGCGGTCACGTCGAAGAGCGTGCCGTAGGCGTCGAAGATGTAGGTGTCGATGGCCATGGCAATCCTCCTCGTGACTGGGGAGAAACGGTCGCATGGGTGCGCTGGTCCGTCGACCACATTCCTGCGCCCAGGGACCCAGGAGAGAGGGACGGGGTCCCCTCTCG
>JBCDCW010000098.1:0-12916 GCA_039180995.1 Pseudomonadota bacterium | reverse complement strand
CACAGGATCGAGAATAGCTTCGCCCGCCTCAAGGACTGGCGCCGCGTCGCAACACGCTACGACCGATGCCCAAAGGTCTTCCTCTCAGCCTGCGCTCTCGCCGCCATCGTGATGTTCTGGCTATGAGTCCTGACCCTAGGCCCGTGGTGTGGCGGCAAACTGCCGTCATCTGGGGAAAAGGACGAGCTATAGGCCAGATTCGCCACGGCAGCGCCACGACCACGCGCGCCGTCCGAGCTGGGATACAGCGATTGATCTTCGCCCGGTCCGGTGGATGGGGCTAGGTCGGCATTCGTTCCATGTTGGCCGGTGACTTATGGCCGAGGGCCGAATGCAGCCTCCTGTTCTGGGTCGGCTACTTCTAGCGCGCGCCCCGCGCCGCGGCGCGGGTCGCCGAGCACCTGTGGACGGCATGGTCCGTGCCCCTGTGGGTATCTGCTCATATGCCGCTCTATCTCAGGATTGCCGGATTTAGCGCTGGAACGATGGCCCTGCCCGGCCATGCCCATGTCGGCATCGAGACAACGATGCTTCATGCGATCGCGGTGGCTCTTTCCATGATGGGACTATGCGATCGTCATGCCGCTCGTCTTCTCGCGCGCCGCCAGAGACCCCCAGATCGCCGCCGGTCCCGCCATCGCGGGCGTTGCGACGCTCGGCTATGGCGGAATGCTGCTTGGACCGCCGATTATCGGTTTTGTCGCTGAGGTGACTGGAATGCGCCTGTCGTTCCTGCTCCTCGCCGGTCTCGCAATCGTCGCGTTCTTTATAGCGCCGCAACTGCGCGTGCCGGATCCCAGAGAATGACAGCTCTTCTGTGTGCGTCGGTGACGCTTGTTCGCGGGATCGTCACGAACGGGCCCAGGCGGGCCAGTCAAAGCCTTAACACAATGGTGTCCCAGCGGAGCGATCTCGGCTATCGCGCACGAGCGCTGGTGACCGGAGAACGCTAGTCCAGGCGGTTTTGTCCATGGATTTTCTGGGGGTCAAGCGGATCGACAGGCGCGGCGCGGGATCGGGCGCTGGCATGGTGGGGGAACGCCGCCAGCCATTCGATGCAGCCCGCTGCCGCTTCCACGGGGTCGACCACTGGAATGGACAGCGCGGCCCGTATGCCGCCCGTGATCCGCGCCATGCCCGCGCAGCCCAGGATCACCGCGTTGATACCGTCTTCACGGGCGGCCATCTCAGCCTCGGCTTGGATGGCCGCCCGGGCGGTATCGGGGCGGGCTTCCAGATCCAGCACCGGCACATTCGAGGCCCGAACCCGCGCGCAGGACCCGGCAAGACCGTAGCGCGCGATATTCTCTTCGATCACGGGAACCGAGACAGGCAGCGTGGTCACCACGCTGAAGCGCCAGCCGCGCAGCGCGCAGGTGTGGAAGGCCGCCTGCCCGATGCCGATCACGGGACAGGAAGCGCAGCCCACCGCTTGAGCCAGGGCGGTGTCGTCGAAGCAACCGATCACGATGCCGTCGGCCCCCCCGTCGGCGGCCGCGCAGACCAGTCGCAGAAGCGGGGCTTCAGCCACCGCTCCGTCCGCGGCGCCTTGAATCGCGGGTGGGCCGTCATGGGACGTCCGGCCGTCGATGGTCAATCCGGGCGCCGCGCGACGGGCCGCCGCCAGCATCGTGGCAGTCATGGCGTCGCTCCTGTTAGGGTTGATGAGGGTGACGCGCACGGGTCAGACGAGCCCACGTCCGGCATCGGACCCTTGGCGCGCGCGGCGACGGCCCATGACCCGGACCACGGCCAGGAACACGCCGATCACCACGAACGAGAAGGCCGTGGTCAACGTGCCGAGCGCGAAGATAACCGGCGTGGTGACGTTGGTCGTCATCCCGAAGATCTCCAGCGGCAGCGTGTTGTAGCTGCCCGCCGTCAGCAGCGTGCGCGCGAATTCATCATAGGACAGCGTGAACCCAAATAGCGCCACGCCGATCAGCGAAGGCGCGATGATCGGCAGGACGACATGGCGCACCGTCTGCCAAGGCGAGGCGCCGAGGTCGCGCGCCGCCTCCTCGTAAGAACGATCGAAGCGGTTGAAGACGGCGAACATGATCAGCAGCCCGAAGGGCAGCGTCCAAGTCAACTGCGACCCGTAACCGGAACTGGCCCAATGCACCGGCAAGCCGGTCTGGTTGAAGATCAGCCCCACGCCGAGGGAGACCAGGATCGACGGGATCACCAGCGACGTGACGATGAGGTAGAACAGCACGCTCGACCCGGCGAACCGCTTGCGAAACGCCAGCCCGCCCATCACCGACACCACGACCGTGGTCACCATCACCACCAATCCCAGCACCAGCGACCGGCGAAACGCCCCCCAAATGTCGCCCACGGCCTGTTGTTCAAACAGATCGCGGAACCAATGCAGCGAGGTCCCGCGCATCGGGAAGGTCAAGCCGCCCTGCGGCCCCTGGAACGACAGAATCCCAATGGTGACCGTCGGCCCGTAAAGGAAGATCAGGAACAGCCCGAAAAAGGCCGTCAGCACATAGAAAGACCGGGGTCGGCGCTCCATCTCAAAGCTCCTTTCGGATGTCGACGAAGCGCAGCAGCACCGCGATCACCAAAAGCACCGTGACCAGCAAAACGACAGCCGTCGCCGAGGCCGATGGATATTGCAGCAACCCGATATCGTTGGAGATCAGGCGACCCACATTGGCCGATTGAGACCCGGACATGAACCGCACCGTGATGAAATCGCCCATGACCAGCGTGACCACGAAGATCGTACCGATCATGATCCCCGGCTTTGCCAGCGGGATGATCACATGCCAAAGCGTCTGCCAACCGCCAGCCCCCGCATCCGTGGCGGCCTCGATCAGCGAGCGGTCGATGCGCATCATCGTGTTGAAGATCGGGACCACCATGAACAGCGTGTAGAGATGGACGAAGGCCAGGATGACGCTGAAATCCGAAAACAGAAGCCAGTCCAGCGGCGCGTCGATCACGCCCCAGGACAGCAGCGCCGAATTGGCGATCCCTTCGCGCCCCAGAAACGGGATCCAGGAAATCATGCGGATGATGTTCGAGGTCAGGAACGGCACGGTGCACAGCAAGAAAAGCCCAATCTGCCAGGTCAGGCTGCGGATGTGGAAAGCCAGGTAATAGGCCACCGTGAAGCCGATCAGCAGCGTGAAGGCCCAGGTGATCAGGGCATATTTGAACGTGTTGCCGAAGACGCGCCAGGTCACGTCCGAGGTCAGCAGGAACGCGTAATTGTCGAACTCGAAGGCCGGGTAGATCGAGAACTCGGTCGCACCCCAGAAGCTGACGACCACGATGGTCAGGATGGGCAGCACCAAGAAGATCGCCAAAACGCCCGCCAGCGGCGCGGCCAGCAGCCATCCGGTCAAATGCCGACCGACGCCGCGCTGGGCCGCCGTCGCGGGCACGTCGGGGGGCGCCGCGATGATCGTCTGATCGGTCATGGCCACCTCGCCGGGAACGGGATGCGCGCCGGTTGGACCGGCGCGCGTCGGGCGCGTCGCCTCACGCCGCGATGAACTCGTTCCATTTGCGGACCATGTACTGGTTCTCGTCCATCACTGCGTTCCAACAGGCGACGGCGCCCATCCGGTCGGTGAAGGAGCCGCCGTCGCGCACCTCGCCCGCCTGGGCCAGCGTGTCGCCGGTGGGTGAGGTGATGACGTCAGTCGCCGCCTTGCCCTCGAACCAATAGCCCCATTCGTTCTCGCTCATGAAGGCCTTGGATGTCTCGGGTACGGCCGAATAGTAGCCCTGGCGCATCAGGTAACCGCCGACCCAACCCGACAGATACCAGTTGATGTATTCATAGGCCGCCTCCAGCTCCATCCCCGACAGGTTGGACGACAGGCCCAGGCCGCCGCCCCAGGACCGATATCCTTCCTCCAACGGCTGGTAGACGCAGGGGATGCCGCGCGACTTCACCGCCGTGATCGCCGGCGACCACATGGATTGGATGATCACCTCGCCCGATGCCATCAGGTTCACGCTCTCGTCGAAGGTCTTCCAGAAGGCGCGGAACTGGCCGTTTCGCTTCGCCTCGGTGAAGATCGCGAAGGTGGCGTCGATCTCCTCGCGGGTCATGTTGCCTTTGTCGGCATAGGTGATCTCGCCCATGGACTCGCAGACCATGGCCATGTCCATGATCCCAATCGAAGAGATGTCGAGGATCGACGCCTTACCCGCAAATTCCGGGTTCAGCAGTTCCGACCAATTGGCAATCGGCCGGTCGATCAGATCAGGGCGGATGCCCAGCGTGTCGGCGTTGTAGATCGTGGGGATCAACGTCATCCAACCGGATTCTGTGTCCACGAAATCCGTTCCGCCGGGCCCTTCGACGAAACCGACCGAATGGGGCGCGGTGCCTTGGGCGATGGTCGAGTCCGGCGTCAGCTTGCCGTTCCGGAAGATGCCTACGATGTTGTCGTATTGGGCGATCCGGCTGGTATCCATCGCTTGCAGGTTGCCGGTGGGCCAGACCTTCTTGCAGATCCAATACTCGATATCGGCGATGTCGAAACTGTCGGGCTGGGTCGCGGCGCGCTGCGTGACACTGTCGGAATCCAGCGCCGTCATCTCCAGCGTGAAGCCCAGATCTTCTTTCACCTGAAGTGCGACATCGTTCAGGTTTGACACCCCAGTGCCGAATTGGCGCAGGACGATGTCCTTGGTTTCCTGGCCCCAGACCATCGGCGCGCTCAGCGTGCTCGCGCCCAGCGCCGCTGCGCCGGTCTTCAGGATGGATCGCCGCGAATAGCGGATCTTGGGTATCGTCGTCATGTCTGGTCCCCCAGTTGATTGCGCGTGCTTCAATCAGGCGTGCAGCGGATGCGCCGCCCCGTCCTGCCAGCCGAGGCCCACGGCCTCGCCCGGCTCCTTCGGCGCGCCGAAGAAATCTTTGTCGGTGAGAAGGGCCGTCACCTCCTGGTCGCCGGCAATCGCGGCGGTCAGGGCGACGTGGGTACCCTGGTACTCGACGGCGGTGACATGCGCGTCCAGGCGCGCCCCGCCAACCGGCCCCACTTGCATCGCGTCCGAGCGGACCGCGACGGCCCCCTCAGGCAGCGCGATGACGTTATGGGCGCCGATGAAACGCGCCACGAAAGCCGTGCGCGGCGCATCGAAGACGTCGCGAGTGTTCCCCGCCTGTACGATGCGGGCGTCGTTCATGACGACGATTTCGTCGGCCAATGCCAGGGCCTCGTCCTGCCCGTGCGTGACATGCAGAAATGTGATGCCCAGCTCGCGCTGGAGCCGCTTCAACTCGGCGCGCATCCGCACCCGCAGGAACGGATCCAGCGCCGACAGAGGCTCGTCCAACAACAAAACCTGCGGTTCGGTGATTAGCGCGCGGGCCAGTGCCACGCGCTGCTGTTGCCCCCCCGAAAGCTGTGCCGGCAGACGGTCGGCGAACCCGCCCATATCCACCAGATCCAGCATCTCTGAGGCCCGCTTGCCCCGCGCCGCCGCGTCCACGCCCTTCATCCGCAGGCTGAACGCGACGTTGTCGCGCACACTCAGATGCGGGAACAGCGCGTAGTTCTGGAACATCATGGCCGTCCCGCGCTTGGCGGGCGGCAAACTGGAAATATCTCGCCCGGCCAGCAAGATAGACCCGGCGCTGACCGTCTCATGCCCGGCGATCATTCGCAGCGTCGACGATTTGCCGCAGCCCGACGGCCCCAAAAGGCAAACATAACGTCCGGCGTGGAATAGATGGTCGATGGCATCGACCGCCACGGTCTCGCCATAGCGTTTGGTCAGGCCAACAAGTTCGAGATCGAGAGCGGATCGCATAAGTCGCCTCCGGGGTCGATCCATCCTTTACGCCCGACGCCTTGGGGCGAAGATCAAGTCGTCCCGTCACCTGGGGACGCCCTCGCGATGCTCAACATTCATGCGATCAACATCGGATTTGGAACCAAAATCAGCACATATTGTACACAATCATTGGCAAGATAAGGTCCCAAGCGGTCCCGTCTTGTCGCGAATCCGGCAGTCTGGCAGGAGGAAAGCGAAGAGGAAATGCATGCTGAGCCACGTCATCGCCGACCCCCCGACCGCTGAACGCATCGCCGCGCGCCTGACCGACGCCGTGCACGAACATCGGATCGTGCCTGGCATGAAGCTCGCCGAAGACGAGGTCGGCGAAGCGTTCGGTGTAGGGCGCGCGATTGTCCGCCAGGCCCTGCGCATCCTCGCTCAGGAAGGCTTGGTCACGCTGGAACGCAATCGCGGCGCTTTCGTCGCGCAACCTTCGATCCGCGAGGCGCGGGAAGTCTTCGAGGCCCGGGCCCTGCTGGAGCCTGCGACCGCACACGCCGCCGCACAGCGCGCCCGACCCGCAGATATCGACGCTCTGGCGGCCCATATCGCGGCTGAGCATGCGGCCTTGGCCAATGGCGAGGCCGGTCGTGCGCTGAACTTATCCGGCCAGTTCCATATCGAGATCGCGCGCATCGCCGACCAGGGCACCATCGAGTCGTTCATTCGCCAACTCATCTCACGCTCCTCGCTGGTCATCGCGGTCTACTGGCGCCGCCGCAGTGCGCTGTGCGAGAGCCATGCCCATCACGCCTTGCTGGATGCGCTGCGCTCCGGCGATGGTGACGAAGCCTCGGATCTGATGAAGGGGCATCTCGTGGACCTTCTCTCGCAACTCGACCTGCGCGACCACACGGCCCCGCAACCTTCGCTGCGGGAGGCGCTCGCCGAATGATCCGCTGCCGCCAGATGTCCCTGCCCGAACTGCGGATGGTGTTGGGCTGGGCGGCGGAGGAGGGTTGGAACCCAGGCAAGGACGATGCCGAGGCGTTTTGGGCAGCGGACCCCGATGGCTTCTTCGTGGCCGAGGAAGACGGCGAGCCCATCGCCGCCATCTCGGTCGTCGTCCACAGCCCGGATTTCGCCTTCCTCGGGCTCTATATCTGCCGTCCGTCCCATCGCGGGCGCGGCGTGGGCCTAGCGCTCTGGCGCCACGGGATCACCCATGCGGGCAACCGCACGATCGGACTGGACGGCGTGCCCGAACAACAGGCCAAATACGCGCGCTCCGGCTTTCGACACGCGGGCGAAACAGTTCGCTATGTTGGACAGTTGGATACACGGCGCTCGGACAACGTGCGTCCCGCAACACCCGATGACGTATCGGCCCTGGTGGCGCTGGAAGCGCGGGCTTCAGGCTGGTCGAAACCAGCCTATCTGGCCGCCTGGGTTTCTGGCACGCCGACACGCACCACCTATGTGTTGGAGTCCGGGCACGAAATCCTGGGCTTTGCAACCCTGCGCGCCTGCCAGTCGGGCGCCAAGGTCGGCCCGCTGATTGCCCCCACCGACCAGATGGCGATGGCGCTTCTGCGGCACGCGACCGCGATGGCTCATACCGACGTAACGATCGACATCTCAGATCAAGCAGACGCCTTCGCCGACATGTGTCAGGCCCAAGGCCTCGCGCCCGGCTTCCGAACCGCCCGCATGTATCGCGGCATTGCCCGACCGGACCGCGGCCAATCCGCGATGCTCTACGGGGTTACCACGTTGGAACTTGGCTGAGTCGGTGCAAACCGGCATTCGACAATGGAAGGCTCGAAAGGTTCGGCAGATCGGGCGGTCGATAGAACGGTCTGGATCTTAGGGCCCAAGAACCGTCAGATCGGTCCGCTTCGAGGTCGATCTCACCAAAGTCGGCAATGTCGTCCTAGCGTTCCTGGACGATCCGGGCTGCCTCTGTCCGGTTACGCACGCCGAGACGCTTCAGGATCGCGGAGACATGCAGCTTCACGGTTCCTTCGGTCAAGCCAAGTCGATCCGCGATATCGCGGTTGGACGCGCCTTCGCGCAGAAGTGCCGCGATTTCCAACTGACGAGGTGTCAGCCGCGTGACGGGTGCCGCGTCGTCGACGACCCGTGCGGCGACCAAGTCGCGCGCCGCCCCCAAGGCCCGATCAAAGGCAGTGAAGGCGGCGGTGGCGGCATCCACTTCGGGCGTTCCGCCGCGCCGTGCCGAAAGCTGAGCCATCGCGTGGCGCAGGTCTTCCAGCGGGGCTTGCACGCCATGGGCTGCGATCCAGGCCAGCCGCCCCTCGCTCACCTCGCTACGGCGTGCCTCCGCCAAGGTGCGCTCCAAGGCTTCCAGCGCCTCGCGTCGTTCGGTCACGTCCAAGGCCACGCCGTCCCAGATCACCGTACCATCCAAGGCGCGGCGCGGTCGTCCGATGGACCGGACCCATTTCAGCGCCCCGTCAGGGCGGATAACTCGCACTTCTTCATCCAGCGGGGTCAGGGCAACCGCCGAGGTTTCGAGCGCGTCGAGCCATCGGCTCTGATCGTCGGAATGGATCCAATGATGATCGACCTCGCTCTGTGCCATAAGCCAATCCGCATCGAGCCCGAAGATGTCGCGCACCTCCGGGCTGACATAGCCATACCGATAGCTGCCGTCGGGTGTCCGTATCCGTTGCATCGTGTGCCCCGGAAAGGCCCCAGCCAGGAGGCGTGCGGCATCCGGGAGAGTTTCTGGATGGCTATCCATATGCCAATGGTTATATATAATGCTCTTTCTCGCAAGATAAATATAACTTTGTCTATGCATTCCATCTCTCCCCCTGTCATCGTCGTGGTGGGAGGACGCATGGACAAGATCATCATCGAGGCCCGGGTCAACGAACTCGCCACGCGCCGGGGGAACCCGCATGTGCCGTTCTTGCCCTCCGAGGTTGTGTCCGACTGCTTGTCCTGCGCCAAGGCCGGGGCGTCCATCGTCCACTTCCATGGTCGGACCGAGGACGGCGCCCCCGATCACGATCCGGCTTTCTACCTTGAGACCAATGCGGGGATTCGCGCCAAGTCCAACGTCTTGATCCACCCGACCTTGGGCTACGTGGCCAACGACACCGACGCGCCGGGTCGCTTCGCCGCCATCGAGCGGATGATGGAGGCGTCCGAGACGCGGCCCGACTTCGCGCCGATGGATTGCGGGTCGGTCAACGTGGATTGGTGGAACCCGGAGGCGGGCGCCTACGACACGACCGATCTGATCTACAAGAACTCTACCGCGACACTGATGTATTTCGCCGAGCGGATCCGGCATCACAGTCTGACGCCGTACTTGGTCAGTTGGAACGTCAGCTTCACCCGCCAGATCGAGCAGTTCCTGAAGATGGGCGTCCTAAAGGCCCCCGCCTTCACCTGCTTTTGCATGACCGACGAGATCATCTTCGCCGGCCATCCGGGCACTGTCGCGGGGCTCGATGCGCATACGGCGTTCCTGCCCGAGGGCTGCGTCTGGACGGTGGTGAACTACAAGGGCGATCTGTTCCAACTGACCGAAAAGATCATCCGCGAGGGCGGGCACATCTCCATCGGGCTGGGCGACTATGCCTATGCGGATGGCGGACGGAACCTAACCAACGGCGAGGTGATCGATCGCGTCGTGGCCCAGGCCCGTAGCCTGGGACGCGAGGTGGCCGATGTGGCCGAGACACGGGCCATTCTGGGAATGAACTGAGCTGAGGCAGGGAGGCCTCGGCATCATAGGGAGGAAGATATGAAAACGATCCTGACCGCCGCGAGCGCCTTGGCGCTGGCCACCGCCGCCCAGGCGGAGACGTTCAAGATGCAGACGTTCCTGGGGGCCACGGCCGCCACGACGACCGCGTTCGAGGAGATGGCCGCAGATTTGGCCGAGGCCACGGACGGCGCGGTGGACATCCAGGTCTTCCCCAGCGGGGCCGTCGTCGGCCCCACCGACACGCTGGACGCGGTGCGCAACGGCCTGCTGGACGGCCACTATACGGGCCCGACCTTCTTTGCCGGCGTGGACCCGGCCTTCGCGGTGCTGGGCGACACGCTCTCGGCCTATCCCAACACCGATGTGCGCGACCAATGGTTCGTCGATGGCGGTGGGCTGGAACTGGGCCGTGCACTCTACGCCAAGTACGACATGCACATGATCTGCGTGATCCATTGGCCGCAGGAGCAGATCCCGTCGACCGTGCCGATCCGCACGGTGGACGATTTCGAAGGCATCAAGATCCGCGCGCCCGGCGGCCTGCCGTCGGACCTGCTGACGCGGGCGGGGGCGTCGCTGGTGAACCTGACGCCCGGCGACGCGATCAGCGCGTTGGAGACGGGCGTCTTGGACGCCTCGGATCTGGCCAATGTGGGGCTGAACATGGCGTTCGGCATGTATCAGAACGCGCCCTATTCCATCTTCGCCCGCCATTCGATGCCGGTGACGGACATGTCGGTCTCGATGTCGAAGTGGAACGCGCTCTCCGACGAGTCCAAGGCTGCCTTCGAGGAGGCCTGCAACGGCCTGTCCGACACACTCGTCGAAACGCTCGGCGCACAGGAGGAGGCCGCGATCGAGGAGGCCAAGACCGATCTGGGCGTCGAGTTCATCGAGTTCGACGAGGCCCAGGCCGAGCGTTTCCGCGAGATGCTGCTGGAGGTCTGGGACGATTGGGGCTCCCGCAACGGCGACGCCAAGGCCATCGTGGACAGCCACAAGGCCTATATGACCGAACTGGGCATCCTCTGACACGCACGGCCGGGCGTCGGGCCCGGCCCTTAGCCGGAGGCGGCCATGGACCGGATCATCCTCGCGCTCGGACGGCTGGCGTCCTGGGGCTTCGCGATCATCATCCTGATGATGGTCTACGAGGTCGTGGCCCGCTACGGCTTCGGCGCGCCCACGATCTGGGCGCATGAGATCGCGGGCCTGCTGGGCGCCATCGCGTTCCTGCTGGCCGGGGCCTATTGCATGGTCGAAGACGGCCATATGCGCATCACCGCCTTCGTCGACGGGATGCGCGCGGGGACGCAGCGCTTGTTCCGCATCGTGGGCTATGTCTGTGGCGCGATTTATCTAGGCGGCCTCGCCTTCTCCGCCTTCCAGATCGCCAACCGAGCCGCCTTCCGGTTCATGGATGATGGCACCTGGTTTCCCGAACGCTCCGGCACGTCCTGGAACACGCCGCTCCCTGCTTACGTGAAGGTCGCGCTCTTCGTCGGCGCCGCCTTGTTCCTGCTGGTCGTGCTGAGGGCGCTTTATCGCGCCCTGCGCGGCCAGGACGATGATCCGCCCGTGCGGCTGCCCTGATGGACATCGCGACGATCTCGCTCCTGATCGTCATCGCGATGACGGTGCTGCTCATCATGGGGGTGCCGGTGGCCTTCGTGTCCGGCTCCATCGCCGTGGTGCTGGCCGTGTCGCAATTCGGGCTGGGCGGGCTCTTCCTGATCTCCAGCCGCACGGCGGAGTTCGTGCAATCCTTCACCCTGATCGCGGTGCCGATGTTCGTCATCATGGCGGCGATCATGGAACGGTCGGGCGTGGCCGCCGACCTCTATCGTGCGTTCCACGTCCTCGCCGGCGGGCTGCGCGGCGGCCTGGGCGTGGTGACCACCTTCGTAGCGGTCATCCTGGGCGCGACGACGGGGATCATCGGGGGCGAGATCGTGCTGCTCGGCCTCATCGCGCTTCCCCAGATGCTGCGGCTCGGCTACGACAAGCGACTGGCCATCGGGACGATCACGGCGGGCGGGTCGCTGGGCACGATGATCCCGCCTTCGATCATCCTGATCTTCTACGGGCTGACGGCCGAGGTCTCCATCTCGCACCTGTTCCTGGCAACGCTGATGCCCGGCCTGATGCTGGCGGGCTTCTACATCGCCTACATCCTGATCCGCTGCGGCCTGAACCCGGCCATGGGCCCGCCGCTTACGACGGAGGAGCGGGACATGCCGCTCTCCGAGAAGCTCAAGCTCTTCGGCGGCGTGGCCCTGCCCATGCTGGTGGCGGGCGGCGTGTTGATCTCGATCTATGCCGGCTTCGCGTCGATCACCGAAAGCGCAGCCCTTGGGGCCTTCGGGGCGGCCGTCGCGGCCTGGGCGCGGGGTAAGTTCAGCCTGGCGATGATGTCGGACGTTCTGATCCAAGCCTTGCGCACGTGCGGAATGGTCTTCTGGCTGGTCTTCGGGACCAACGCGCTGATCGGGGTCTACAACCTGATGGGCGGCATCGACTTCGCGCGCGAGGTGTTGGGCGGCGTCTCTGACGAACCCGCCGTGATCCTCGCCGTCATGATCGGCGTCTTCATCCTGCTGGGCTTCTTCATCGACTGGATCGGCATCCTGTTCCTGACCATGCCGATCTTCCTGCCGACGCTGACGTCGCTGGGCTACGACCCGATCTGGTTCGGCATCGTCTTCAACCTGTCGATGCAGATCGCGTACCTGACGCCGCCCTTCGGCCCCGCCTGCTTCTATCTGAAGGGGGCCGCGCCGGACATGGATCTCCAAGACATCTTCGCCGCGCAATGGCCGTTCATCGGGCTTCAGGTCCTGGGCCTCCTCGTCGTGGTCCTCTGGCCAGACATGTCGCTCTGGCTGCCGCGCCTCGTCTATGGGGGCGGATGATGGCGGGTCCCGAGATCCTCCAAGGGCTCGACGCCCCATCGACCAACCGCCTCTCGCCCGCCGACGAGGTGGAAATGCTGCACATGATGCTCCGCATCCGCCGCTTCGAGACCCGCGCCAAGGAGCTGTTCCTGAAAGGCGTCATCAAGGGCACCGCCCATTCCTCCGTCGGGCAGGAGGGGATCGCCGCCGGCGCCTGCCGCGCGTTGGAACCTCGCGATTTCCTCCTCACCCACCATCGCGGCCACGGCCACACCCTGGCCAAGGGCGCCGACATGGCGCGCATGTTCGCCGAGCTGATGGGTAAGGCATCGGGCTATTCCGGCGGGGTCGGCGGGTCGATGCACATCGCCGACATGGACCTGAAAATCCTAGGCGCCAACGGCATCGTCGGCGCGGGCATGGGCCTGGGCGTGGGCGCGGCGCTGGCGGCGCAGATGCAGGGTACGGGCGCGGTGGGCATCGCCTTCTTCGGCGACGGCGCGGCGTCCGAGGGCATGTT
>JBCDCW010000097.1:0-12977 GCA_039180995.1 Pseudomonadota bacterium | reverse complement strand
CTTGGTCAATATCGGCCCGAATTTGGCGCGTTTCATGCCGCTGACCGACGAACATAATCTGTCCTACTGCGTCACGTTCCCGCCGGAACATTTTAAGACCACCCAGATCGCCCCCGTCGGACAGCCCCAGGTCATGCAGCGCATGCCGGTCTTCGATATGGAGACCGGGACTTCTGAGAGAAATGACGATCCCGTGACACCCAACGTCAACATTCCGGGTGCCGTTCAGCTGCCGCATTGTGTCTACGACACCCGGCATAAGCCCATCGATGCAGGAGACGTCTACGACAACAATCGCGGCGCTGTCCTGGCCTGGTCCAATGACCTGACCGAACTGACCACGATGATCCAGAACCTGCCGACCCGCAATTGGACGGCAACCGATCTGGGCGCCAAGGTCGGGGCCTATCTGTTGGACCCGGCGGCCCAACCCATCCTTGAAAAGATGGCCGACGCGGACGAAGTCGAAGACATCTTCGTGGGCCGCCCATCGGCCTGGGACGCGCCCGAGGTGAACAAGGTCCTGATCATCATGACCGATGGCGACAATACCAACCAATACAATCTCAAGGACAACCGTCAGAACGGCCCGTCCGGTGTCTTCGTCTATCGTGAACCCGATCCGAACAACCCGGACGAAGAGCCGTTCGCGTTGATCCCCGACGACGCCCTCGCGGTCGATGCCGACGGCAATCCCACCGGCACCTGCGACCCCAATGACATTCCCGCCATAGATCCGCTCAACCCGCCGCCGGAGGATGAACCCCAGTTGGTTCTGCTGACGCATGGCAATTGCGATGGCCGCAAGGGTCGCTTCGACCTGGCCGACCCTGTCGGGGGCGATCCGACCGATCCTTGGTGGGAAGCCCCCCGGATATCGGACGTGTTCGACAAGGTCGACGTCGCTGACACATCGCGGCTCCGGTTCTCGGTTCTTCGGCGGAACGGCAATCAGGTGAGATACTATGTCCCCCATCGCAATAGGTATGAGACCAAGCCGTACGGGGCCGAGGAGGCCTATCAGCTGAGCTATCAGGAGCTCTTCGCGGCCTATCCGCTGAGATATATCGCCGAGGAGATGTTCAGCGGTGCCAATAGCGCGACCCGCAACCATTACCGCGATGCATCGACGACGACCCATTCGGCCGGCTCGACTTATAAGGATAATGAGACGCGGGCCGATTGGTCGCTGCTTGAATTGTGCAAGGCGGCGACGACCGACAATCGCATCCAGGTCTTCACGATCGCGTTTGATGTCGATGCGGGCAGCACGGCCGAACGGGTGATGAGCAAATGCGCCGCCGATGGCACGGGGCAGTTCCTTCGCCCGGACGGCAACAACCTATCGCAAGCCTTCGCGGACATCCTTGCCGCCATCGAAGACCTTCGGTTGACGGAATGAAACGCACCGCGCCTTCCCAAGGCCGCGCGCTTTTCCCGGCATTGGCCCGCCGCGCCGGCCGCGCGCTAGGGCGCCTCGGCGCGGCTGCCGATCTGGGCGGCCGCAGCCGACGCGAGGATGGCAGCGCGTCGGTGCAGTTCGTGATCGTCTTCCCATTCTTCTTCTTCATCTTCCTTCTGTCGTTCGAGGCCTCGATGCTGCTGATGCGACAGGTGATGCTGGAACGCGGATTAGATTTGGCCGTGCGCGATATCCGCATCGACAACAAGAGCACGATCGGTGCCGACACCATGCGTCGGACCATCTGCGACCGCGCGCGGATCTTGCCCGATTGTTTTGAGAACATGGTGGTGGAATTGCGTGTCGTGGACCCCGAAACATGGGTGCGCCCCGACAACAATCACCCCTGTAGTTCGCTGGTAAAGACCGTCGTGCCCGGCCAGCCGCCGCAATCCGTCATCCCGAGCCGTATCGACGCCTCCGGCTCTGCCGACTTCGACGGCGGTCGCCAGGATCAATTCGTGATCGTCCGCGCGTGCTACGCGGTCGATCCGGTTATGCCCGGCGCCCCGCTGGGCGCGCGTTTGGTCGATGATCTCGACGGCGCCTACCGCATGGTCGCCTCTTCCATCTTCGTTGTCGAACCCGATCCGGAGGCGCCGTGACCGTGACCCATCTGCCTGACTCCATCCGCCGTTTCCTGCGGGCCGAAGACGCCGCCGTCTCGGTCGAGGCGGCGATCATGATGCCCATTCTCATCATCTTCGCCGTGGCATCCTACACCTATTTCGAATCCTACCGGCAGGGGGCGACCCTGACCAAGGCATCCTACGCGATGGCTGACGTCCTTTCGCGCCTCGAAACGCCGCTGACGCCGCAATTCATGACCGGCCTGGAGGATATGTTCGTATTCGTGACCGGAAGCGACGATGAATTGTTCATCCGCGTCAGCCAGTTGCGGCACGAAGACGGAATCTTGAAGGTCAAGTGGTCCGAAACGAATACTGGCGAGGACAAGCTTACCCAGCAGATTATGCAGCTGCATCTCGACCATATCCCCTCGCTCCGGCCGGACGAACATATGTTCGTCTTCGAGGCCTCGGCCCTTCATACGCCCGCCTTCAATATCGGCCTGCCCGTGCGCCGGGCCCATGCCATCGTGCCTTCCAAGACACGCAGCGGCTTCGAGTTGATCTGGAGAGACCCCGCCGCGGCGCAGGCCCCCGCCGACCCGGTCTGACGCGGCCAGGTCGGTCGCGTCGGTTCGCCCGCGACCCTGGCAGGGTCACGGCCATGGCCTGGTCGACCGGCGGCGCACCGATGCCGGGCCAGGGCGGCCCGGCTCACCCCCCACCGTCCGTGCCCGGTCGCCAACCGACCGCCCCATGTCGCGGCCAGGGCATTGCAGCCCAGCCCCCGACCGCTAGGCTGATCCCAACAACGCGGGACCGGCCATGCGCTTCAGCGCCTTTGAAATCCTCAAACAGGGCCTGACGGGCAATCACGGCTGGCGGCCCCATTGGCGGTCGCCGGATCCCAAGGCGGCCTATGACGTGGTCATCATCGGCGGCGGCGGGCACGGGCTGGCGACCGCCTTCTACCTGGCCAAGGAACACGGCATCACCAATGTCGCCGTGGTCGAGAAAGGGTATCTGGGCGGTGGCAATGTGGGCCGCAACACCACCATCGTGCGCGCCAATTACGGGATGCCGGGGAATTCCGAGTTCTATTCCCATTCCCTCAAATTGTGGGAGGGGATGGAGCAGGAGCTGAACTACAACGCCATGATGTCCCAGCGCGGGGTCTTCAACCTGTTCCACAGCGACGGCCAGCGCGACGCCTATGCGCGGCGGGGCAACACCATGGTGACCCAGGGCGACGACGCGCATCTGCTGGACCGTGCGCAGGTCCGCCGGATGCTCCCGTGGCTCGACCACGATAATGCTCGCTTTCCCGTCCTGGGCGCGCTCTACCACCCGCGCGGCGGCACTGCCCGGCATGACGCCGTCGCCTGGGGCTATGCCCGCGGTGCGGATCTGCGCGGCGTGGACCTGATCCAGAATTGCGAGGTGACCGGCATCGACATCGCGCGCGGTCGCGTGACCGGCGTGCAGACCACGCGCGGGGCCATCAAGGCCGGGAAGGTGGCGATGGTGGTCGCCGGCCGCTCGTCCCAGGTGGCCGCCATGGCCGGGCTGCGCCTGCCGATCGAGAGCCACGTCCTGCAAGCCTTCGTGACTGAGGGCCTGAAGCCCTGCATCGACAACGTCGTGACCTTCGGCATGGGCCATTTCTACATCAGTCAGTCCGATAAAGGCGGCTTGGTCTTCGGCGGCGACCTGGATTTCTACGCCTCCTATGCCGCACGCGGGAACCTCCCGATGGCCGAGCACGTCATGGAGGCCGGGCTCGCCATGTGCCCGATGATCGGCCAGGCCAAGCTGCTGCGCAGCTGGGGCGGGATCATGGACATGACCCCGGACGGCTCGCCCATCATCGACAAGGCCCCCATCGAAGGTCTCTATCTCAACGGCGGCTGGTGCTATGGCGGCTTCAAGGCCGTCCCCGGCTCGGGCTTCTCGCTCGCCCATCTGATCGCCACCGACACCCACCACGCCCCCGCCGCCCGCTTCCGTCTCGACCGCTTTGCCCGGGGCGATCTGATCGACGAGGAAACGACGGGCAGCCAACACAACCTGCATTGAGGCCGACGATGACCACAGCGAGGAGGGCGCGCAGCAACCGACGAGCGTCCCGGACCCAGCCATGCGCCTAACCTGCCCCCTCTGCGGCGCGCGCGACCGCCGCGAATTTTACTATATGGGCCACGAGACCTATCTGAACCGCCCCGCCGCCGACGCCCCGCCCGAGGCCTGGGACGACTACCTCCACAACCGCGACAACCCGGCGGGCCGCACCCGCGACCTCTGGCACCACGAAGCGGGCTGCGGCGCCTGGCTCCTGGTCGAACGCGATACGATCACCCACGAAATCCATTCCGTCCGCCTCGCAAGCGAGGCAACCCCATGAGGGTCGACGGATACGGCCAGATCGACCGCGCCAAGCCGCTGACCTTCACCTTCGACGGCCAAACCATCCCCGCCGTCCAAGGCGACACCGTCGCCTCGGCCCTTCTGGCCAACGGCATCCGCCTCATGGGCCGCAGCTTCAAATACCACCGCCCGCGCGGCCCGCTGACCGCGGATTCAGCGGAACCCAACGCCCTGATCACCACCCATACCGGCGCCCACGCGATCCCGAACACCCGGGCCACGGTGCAGGAAGTCTTCGACGGCCTGACCACGCGCAGCCAAAACGCCTGGCCGTCCCTCAAATTCGACGCGATGCAGGTCAACGACCTGCTGGCCCCGTTCCTGGGCGCGGGCTTCTACTACAAGACCTTCATGTGGCCCAAAGCCGCTTGGGAAAAACTCTATGAGCCCATCATCCGCCGCGCCGCGGGGCTGGGGGCGCTCTCCGGGGATCCAGACCCGTGGCGACAAGAAAAGGCTTTCGCCCATTGCGATCTGCTCGTGGTGGGCGGTGGACCGGCGGGGCTGATCGCCGCGCTGACGGCCGCCAGATCGGGCGCGTCGGTGATCCTCTGCGACGAACAAGACCGCCTAGGCGGTCGGCTTCTGTCGGAATCCGAGACCGTCGATGGCCAGCCCGGCCCGGACTGGGCCGCTACGATCACGACGAAACTAAGGGATGCAGGCGCCCGCATCCTGACCCGCACCACCGTCACTGGCGCCTATGACCAGGGCACCTATGGCGCGCTCGAACGGGTTTCGCATCACGTGGCCGATCCAGACCCGGACCTGCCCCGCGATTGCTTCTGGCGCATCGCCGCCAAGCGCACGATCCTGGCCGCAGGCGCGTTGGAACGGCCCATCGCCTTCCCCATGAATGACCGCCCCGGCGTGATGCTGGCCTCGGCCACCCGCTCCTACCTGCACCGCTGGGGCGTTGTCCCGGGCCAAAGCGTCGCCATCTTCACCAACAACGATGACGGCCACCGCACCGCCGCCGACCTGCGCATGGCAGGCGTGCATGTGGCCGCCGTGATCGACCCGCGCGACGGCATGCCGGAGGGCGCGATCCAGGGTGAGGTCCTGCGCGCCCATGGCGCCCAGGGCGTGACCGGGATCACCATCCGCACGAAGGGCGGCCGCGAGAAGGTCGACTGCGACGCGCTCGCCGTCTCGGGCGGCTGGACGCCGACGATCCACCTGACCAGCCATACCGGCGCCCGCCCGGTCTGGCACCCGGATCTGCACGCCTTCCTGGCCGCCCAAGACGCCGTCCCCGGCTTGGTGGTGGCGGGCGCCGCCAACGGGGACACGACCACCGCCGCGGCCCTCCGCTCCGGCGCGGAGGCCGCCAAGGCGCAGCTCGACGCGCTGGGCAGAGCGCTGATTTCGGTCACCCTGCCCCAGGCCGACGATACCCAGACCGACCTGCACCCGCTCTGGGCCGTCGACGCGCCTCACACCGCGCGCCACCGCGCCTGGCTCGACTTCCAGAACGACGTCACCACCAAGGACGTTCACCAATCCGCGAAGGAGAATTTCGCGTCCGTCGAGCATATGAAGCGCTACACCACCCAGGGCATGGCCACCGACCAGGGCAAGAATTCCAACCTCGCGGCCCTGGCGATCCTGGCCGAGGCCACGGGCCGCACGATCCCCGAAACCGGCACGACGACCTTCCGACCGCCCTTCTCGCCCATTCCCATTTCCGCCATGGGCGCGGGCGCGCAGGGCGCGGGCTTCGCGCCGGAACGGCTCACCACCTCCCACGCGGCCTCGGTCCAACGCGGCGCGCCGATGATCGAAACCGGCCTCTGGTACCGTCCCGGTTGGTTCCCCCAAGGCAACGAGGATTGGCTGCAAGCCTGCACCCGAGAGGCCAGAATGGTCCGCGAAACCGTGGGCGTCGCCGATGTCAGCACCTTGGGCAAGATCGACATCCAAGGCCCCGGCGCCGCCACGCTGCTGGATTTCGTTTACGCCAACACGTTCTCGACCCTGAAACCGGGCAAAGTGCGCTACGGCATCATGCTGCGCGAAGACGGGCACGTGATGGATGACGGCACCACGGCCCGCCTGGGCGAAGACCACTTCGTGATGACAACCACGACCGCTGCCGCGGGCCCGGTCATGCGCCATCTGGAGTTCGTGACCCAAGTCCTGCGCCCCGACCTGGACGTGGCGATCATCTCGGCCACCGAGCAATGGGCGCAATTCGCCGTGGCCGGCCCCCAGGCCCGCCGCCTCATCGCCTCCCTTATCGCCGAGCCGATATCGGACGAGACCTTCCCCTTCATGGGCTGCGGCGCCGTCACGATCCACGGCATCCCCGGGCGCCTCTTCCGCATCTCGTTTTCGGGCGAACACGCCTACGAAATCGCGGTGCCAGCCCGCTATGGCGACGCGCTCTACCGCGACTTGGTCGCGCGGGCGGAAGGATTGGGCGGCGGGCCTTACGGGATGGAGGCGCTGAACGTCCTGCGGATCGAGAAAGGGTTCATCACCCATGCCGAGATCACGGGCCGCGTGACGGCATTCGATATCGGAATGGACCGCATGATCTCGACCAAGAAGGATTGCATCGGCAAGGCCGCCAGCCGCCGCCCCGCGCTGTTGGAGGACCGAGAGGAACTGGTGGGGCTGCGCGCCGTCGACCCGTCCGACCACCTCACCGCCGGGGCGCATCTGTTCAACTTCGGGGACGAAATCCGACCGGCCAACGACCAGGGCTACGTGACCTCGCCCTGCTGGTCGCCCGCATTGCAGTGCCACATCGCCCTGGGCTTCGTCCGAAACGGCCGATCCCGTCATGGCGACCGTCTGCGCCTGGTCGACCATGTCCGCGACCATCGGTGCGAGGTGGAAATTTGCGACCCCGTCCACTTCGACCCCGAGGGAGGGCGCGCCCGTGGCTAACCTCCTTCCCCGAACCCCCGCCCAAGACCTGGTGCCGGTCACCCATGGCACCGTCACCCTGTCCGAGATCGTGCCCGAGGCCATCACCTCCTTGGCCGCACTTGATGGGGCCGTCACGTCCCTCGCTGCTCTAGGCGACGCCATGGCCATTTTGCCGAATCCGAACCGTTCCACCAAGCTCGGCGAAACAGACTTTCTCTGGTCCGGCCGCAACCAAGCCCTCGCCCTCGGTCCCGCCCCGGCGTCGGCCGCAGGCATCGCGATGACCGACCAATCCGACGCCTTTGCCGTGCTCCACCTCTCCGGCACAGACGCGGACGCGGTGCTCGCCCGCTTGACCCCGCTGAACCTGGACGAGATCGAGCCGAGCCATGTGGCCCGCAGCCTGCTAGGCCACATGAACACGCTCTTTCACCGCGTCGACCCGCGGACCTGGCAACTGCTCCTGTTCCGGTCCATGGCGGCCCATGCCGTGCACGACATCGACCGGGCCATGCGCGCGGTCGCGGCGCGCGCCGCGCTGACCCATGGCACCTGAACGGTTCGAGGATATGCTGACCGGCGGCCACCCGAATTCGCTGGGCCGCACCGTTGAGGTGGTCGATCAGGTGCTGGCCGCGCCGGAGCGGTTCGACGAACTCTTTGCGTGCTATGCCAGCGCGGACGAGGTCGTTCGGCTGCGCACCTCCAACGCCATGAAGCGGGTGGAGGCTGAGAACCCTGCGCTTTTGGTGCCCTATCTCGACCGCTTCATTGCCAAGATTGGCGCTTTGGACCAGGCTTCCGCGCAATGGACCTTGGCACAGCTGTTCGAGCGTCTGGCCGATAAACTAACCCCAGATCAGCGCGCGGAGGCTGTGGACATCATGAAGCGGAACCTGGTCCAGTCCGACGATTGGATCGTGCTGAACCAGACCATGGGAACCCTGGCCGATTGGGCGCGATTCGACCCTGACCTCGCGGCCTGGCTGGCCCCGCATTTGGCGCGCCTGTCCGGGGATCCCCGAACGTCCGTTTCCAAGACAGCGACCAAGGCGCAGACCGTCCTGGGTCTTTGACCACCTGGCAGGCCGGGCGCGCCTGGAGGAGGGCCCATAGGGACCCGACGACATCCCCCGCAACATCATCCGACGTAAATCAGACGTCCATCCGACGTGAATCAGGCGTCGATTGCACCCTCGTTCTGGACTCTGCGCGGCCGCGCCCCGATATTCCCGGGATGCGGCTTCCGGACAGTTTCCTCGACGACCTTCGCAATCGCCTGAGCCTGTCGGCGGTGGTGGGGCGCAAGGTCGTCTGGGACATGAAGAAGTCCAACCAAGCGAAAGGCGATTGGTGGGCGCCCTGCCCGTTCCATCAGGAAAAAACTGCCTCTTTTCATGTGGATGACCGAAAAGGCTTCTATTACTGCTTCGGCTGTCAGGCCAAGGGCAACCTGTTCGGCTTCGTGCAGGAAACCGAGAACGTGTCCTTCATGGAGGCTGTCGAAATCCTGGCCGGCGAAGCGGGCATGCCCAGGCCCGCCCGCGACCCCAAGGCGGCTGAGAAAGCCGACCGTCGGACGCAGCTGGCCGCGGCGGCGGAAGAAGCCTGCAAGTGGTTCAAATTGCAACTGAATACCGGCGCGGGTAGCGAAGCGCGGGCCTATCTGGACCGCCGGGGCTTGTCGCGCCAGACATTGGAGCGGTTTGAGATCGGCTTCGCGCCATCCACGCCCGACGCCCTGCTCAAGGCGCTGGAACAAAAGGGAATTGCCTGGGATCTGATCGAGGGTGCGGGCCTTGCCCTGGCCGAGGACGAGGGGCGGCGGCGCGACCGGTTCATCAACCGCATTATCTTCCCGATCCGTGACGCGCGGGGCCGCTGCATCGGCTTCGGTGGGCGGGCGATGAACCCGAATTCACCCGCCAAGTATCTGAATTCGCCGGAAACCGAGCTCTTCGACAAGGGCGCCAACCTCTACAATCTGGGGCCCGCTCGCAAAGCCTGCGGCAAGGGCCAACCCTTGGTCGTGGCGGAAGGGTATATGGACGTGATCGCCTTGGCCCAAGCGGGGTTCGAGGCCGCCGTGGCGCCTCTGGGCACGGCGGTGACGGAGCGCCAGTTGCAACTGCTGTGGCGGGTCACCCCCGAGCCGTTGATCGCGCTGGATGGCGACGCGGCGGGGCAGCGGGCGGGGTTGCGGGTGGCTGACCTGGCCCTGCCGCTGATCGAAGCGGGGCAAGCGCTGCGCTTTGCCATTCTACCCAAGGGGAAGGACCCGGACGACCTGATCCGGGACGAGGGGCCTGCCGCCATGCGGGCCATTCTGGACGACGCCAAGCCCATGCTGACCCTGCTGTGGCAGCGCGAAACCGACGGCAAAAGCTTCGATAGCCCCGAACGGCGCGCGATGCTGGACCGCGACCTGCGCGCGCTGGTCCGCAAGGTCGAAGACCCGACCCTGCGCCGCCATTACGGCGAGGAGATCGCGCGCCTGCGGGGCGAGTTGTTTGGCGTGGCACCAGGGGGCCGGGCCCCGTTCCAGCCTCGCCGCGACCGGCCCTGGACGCCCGGCAAACGCTGGCAACCGCCCGCGACGGCGACATCGGCCACCAAATCCTCGGCCCTGGCCTCGGGCGCGACGAGCCCCGAAACCATGTTGGAGCAAGTGGCTCTGGCGGGTCTGGCCTTGCACCCCGAATTGCTCGACGATTTCGCGGATGCTCTGGAAGCCGGGGCCTGGTCCGCCGGGGACCATGCCGCCTTCGCCAATGCCCTCCTCCAGATCGACCCCATGGCGACCCGCGACGAAACGCGCCAAGCCCTTCTGGCCCGCCTGGGCGAAGACGCCCTTGAATCGGTAACGGCCCGCCGCCATGTCCGCATATCGCCTGTTACGCGCGGCGATGCGGCGGCCGCGCGCCTGTGCATCCACGATGCGCTCAGCAAGCTGGCCGCGCGACGCGGCGCCGAACGGGAACGGCGAGACGCGATGGAGGATTTCGAGGATGGGGCCGACGAGGCTCTGACCTGGCGGTTGGCCCAAGCCACCCGCCGCCGCGACGAGGCGCAGCGCGCGCCCCGCGACGCGGCGGAGGAAGACCAGAGTGAGGCAGGTCTGTCAGACTACCTGCAGGGCCTTCTGGACACAGAGGTCTGGAAGAAGAAGACGCGAAAGTGATTCGGGGTGCGGCGCCCGATGATTCGCGCTAGTGATTCGAGAATCACGCCGCAAATGACCCCTCTGCCGACCGGAGCGCGACATGGCCAAAGATACCGACGACCAGAAGCAGGACGCCGATAGCGATCACTCGCTGGACATGAGTCAGGCGGCCGTCAAACGGATGATCGCCGAAGCGCGCACGCGCGGCTACATCACTTACGACCAGTTGAACGAGGTCCTGCCGCCGGAACAGGTGTCGTCCGAACAGATCGAAGACGTCATGTCGATGCTGTCCGAGATGGGCATCAACATCGTCGAGGCGGAAGAGGCCGAAGACGAGGACGAGGAGAAGCCCAAGGGATCCACGGACTTGGTCGACGCGTCCAAGAAGGGTGGCGAGGTCGCCACGACCGACGGCGCCGATCAGAAGCTGGATCGCACCGACGACCCGGTGCGGATGTATCTGCGCGAGATGGGGTCGGTCGAACTGCTCAGCCGCGAGGGCGAGATCGCCATCGCCAAGCGGATCGAAGCGGGCCGCAACACGATGATCCTGGGGCTGTGCGAAAGCCCCCTGACCTTCCAGGCGATCACGATCTGGCGCGACGAATTGTTGTCCGAGGACATCCTGCTGCGCGACGTCATCGACCTGGAGACGACCTTCGGCAATCAGCTTGACGAGACGGATGAGACGGCCGTCGCGGGCGCCGCCGTCGCACCGGCCAACGATAACACCAAGACCGAGGCCGAGCCGGAATTGGATGCCGATGGCAATCCGATCACCACGGACGATGACGACGACGACGACGAGGGCGCGAACCTATCGCTGGCCGCCATGGAGGCCGCGCTGAAGCCCCGCGTGCTGGAGACGCTGGACCGCATCGCCGACGATTACGCCCATCTGGCCGAGATGCAGGACCTGCGGATCAGCGCCACGCTGAACGAGGATGACAGCTTCTCGGACGGCGAGGAGGAAACCTATCAGCAGCTGCGGTCCGAGATTGTGGAACTGGTGAACGGGCTGCACCTGCACAACAACCGGATCGAAGCGCTGATCGACCAGCTCTACGGCATCAACCGCCGGATCATGTCCATCGACAGCGGCATGGTGAAGCTGGCCGACCAGGCCCGCATCAACCGCCGGGAATTTATCGAGGCCTATCGCGGGCACGAACTCGATCCCGGCTGGGTCGACCGCATGTCCGAGAAGCCCGGCCGCGGCTGGCAGGCGCTGATGGAGCGGTCGCGGGATAAGGTCGAGGAATTGCGGTCCGACATGGCCCAGGTCGGCCAATATGTCGGCGTCGACATCAACGAATTCCGCCGCATCGTGAACCAGGTGCAAAAGGGCGAGAAGGAAGCCCGCCAGGCCAAGAAGGAAATGGTCGAGGCCAACCTGCGGCTCGTGATCTCGATTGCGAAGAAATACACGAACCGCGGCCTGCAATTCCTGGACCTGATCCAGGAGGGGAATATCGGCCTGATGAAGGCCGTCGATAAGTTCGAATATCGCCGCGGTTACAAGTTCTCCACCTACGCGACCTGGTGGATCCGTCAGGCGATCACCCGGTCCATCGCGGACCAGGCGCGCACGATCCGCATCCCGGTCCACATGATCGAGACGATCAACAAGCTGGTCCGCACCGGCCGCCAGATGCTGCACGAGATTGGCCGCGAGCCGACGCCCGAGGAACTGGCCGCCAAGCTGCAAATGCCGCTGGAGAAAGTCCGCAAGGTGATGAAGATCGCCAAGGAGCCGATTTCCTTGGAGACGCCCATCGGCGACGAGGAAGATTCGCAGCTTGGCGACTTCATCGAGGATAAGAATGCCGTCCTGCCGCTCGACTCGGCCATTCAGGAAAACCTGAAGGAGACGACGACACGGGTCCTCGCCTCCCTGACGCCGCGCGAAGAACGCGTGCTGCGCATGCGCTTCGGGATCGGGATGAACACCGACCACACCCTCGAAGAAGTCGGCCAGCAGTTCAGCGTGACCCGGGAGCGGATCAGGCAGATTGAAGCGAAGGCGCTTCGGAAGCTGAAGCACCCGTCGCGGTCGCGCAAACTGCGGAGTTTCTTGGATCAGTGAGCGTATCCGCAAACACGACGGTCTCCATCTCCAAAACGGATGATGGGCGGTGGCGGGTTGTCATCAAGGACACGCGAGGAAAGATAATCGACTCGCACGAACTTGATGAGAAACCGACACCTGAGTCGGTCCAAACGCTGATGGCGGAAGCGGACGAACATCACGATGCCCTTGTGCGTCTTGTGGATCGGTGACGCACTACGTCGTTACTTTTACAGATGCACTCGAAGCCCATGAAAGAGCGCTAAAATTCGGAGGTCGTCATGGCCTTGTCAGCGCAGACTCAATCAAGTCGGCGATCGGGCGGCCTTACTCCGGCTATCATGAGACCCTGCATGCAAAGGCCGCGGCGCTTTTACATGCCGTTGTGCAGAACCCCGATTTGTGGACGGG
>JBCDCW010000096.1:0-13064 GCA_039180995.1 Pseudomonadota bacterium | reverse complement strand
GTCTTCGCCCGACTGGCCCACCGGACCGGCACACCGCGATCCGCATTGTAGGATGGGCGCTACCCCATGAAGCGGCGGCCCAGCGCCGCCACCTGGGGCACCATGGCCCCGTATTGCCGCCCCAGAACCGGGTTCGACGCATTCCCCGCCGCCGCCCGCGCGCCCACCCCGGCCAAGATCGCCGCTAGACGGTAGGCGGCCAGCGCCAGCCAGACCGCCCAATCCGGCATCGGTCCGTCCCAGACCGCAGCCACATAGGCCGCATCCGTCGGCAGTCCCAGCGCCGTCCGGTCCAGCCCCGCCAAACCGCGCAGGGGCGAGGCATGGGGCAGGTTCCACTGCATCACCTGATAGGCCAGATCCATCGCCGGATGCCCCAGCGTCGACAATTCCCAATCCAGAACCCCGATCACCTGCGGTTCGGTCGGGTGAAACATCAGGTTGTCCAACCGGTAATCTCCGTGGACCAAGGCGGGCGGCGCATCCGCGGGACGTTGCAGGGCCAGCCAATCCCCCAGCGCCTGCATGTCGGGATCGGGCTGCGACACGCTGGCCCCGTATTGCCGCGTCCAAAGCGCCACCTGACGGTCATAGAACCCCTCGGCCCGGCCATAATCCGTCAGCCCCGCATCGGCCGGCTCCAACCGGCTCAGCGCGCCCAGAACCTCGCCCATGGCGGCGTAATACGCGCCTCGGTCGGGGAGATCCGGCAAGGCAGGATCCCAGAAAATCCGCCCCTCCAGATGCTCCATCACGTAGAAAACCCGGCCCAGCGGGTTCTCCCCCTCGACCAGATGCACCATGTGCGGCACTGGCACGGCCGTGTTCGCCAACGCGGCCATCACCTGAAATTCCCGCTCTACCATATGCGCCTTCGGCAGCAGGCGACCCGGTGGTTTCGCCCGCAAGACCAGCGGTCCGGCCTCGGTCTCCAACCGCCATGTCGGGTTCGATTGCCCCGTCCCGAAGCGCTGCACGCCCGAGATCTCCGGCCGCCCGGGCAAGCGATCCGACAGCCATGGCAGCAGGTCGTCCGGCAATCCATCCATACCGGTCAGGGTTGCGCGCCGCAGCGCCTCTGGCAAGGGTGGTGTCAGGAGGACACCGCCATGGATCTCAGCCTGACCCCGCGTGGACGGGAGCTGCGGGACGCCGTCGCCGCCATGGTCGCCGACGACATCGCCCCTTGCGACGCCGAATTCCATGCCGAAACCGGCACGAGCGGCGACCGCTGGGCCCACAGCCCGCGCCAGGCAGAGATTCTTCGCACGCTGAAAGCGGAGGCCCAAGCGCGCGGTCTTTGGAACCTCTGGCGCACGCATTTGCCCGGCGGGCCCAGCATCACCACGGTCGACTACGCCTATCTGGCCGAGGAGATGGGGAAATCCTGGCTCGCCCCCGAAATCTTCAACTGCAACGCCCCCGATACCGGCAATATGGAGGTCTTCGCCCGCTACGGCAGCGATGAGATGAAGACCCGCTGGCTGGAACCGCTCATGGCGGGCGAGATCCGGTCCGCCTACCTGATGACCGAGCCCGCCGTCGCCTCCTCCGACGCGTCCAACATCTCGCTGGAGGCCAATCTCGACGGCAACCATTGGGTCCTCAACGGCGAGAAATGGTGGTCCACCGGCGCCGGCGACCCGCGCTGCGCCGTCCATATCGTGCTCTGCCTGACCGATCCGGACGGCCCCCGGCACAAGCGCCATTCCATGGTCGTCGTCCCCACCGACACGCCCGGGATCGAAGTGCTGCGCGGCCTCCAGGTCTTCGGCGACGACGAGGCACCCCACGGCCACATGCATATCCGCTACACCGACGTGCGCGTGCCCGCCGACGCCATGTTGCTGGGCCCGGGCCGGGGCTTTGAGATCGCGCAAGGTCGTCTGGGCCCCGGCCGCATTCACCATTGCATGCGCGCCATCGGGATGGCCGAAAAGGCCCTGACCCTGGCCATCGCGCGCGGCCAGGCCCGCCAAGCCTTCGGCCAGGACCTGCTGTCGCTGGGTGGCAACGCCGAACGCATCGCCAATGCCCGCATCCGCATCGACGCGGCCCGCCTGCTGACCCTTCGTGCCGCCGCCGAAATGGACGCCGCCCATGCCGAGACCGGCGATATGAAGCGCGCCGCCCCTTTCATCAGCCAGGTCAAGGTCCTGGTCCCCCGCGTCGCCCTCGACGTCTGCGATATGGCGATTCAACTCCATGGCGGCGCCGGCGTCAGCCAGGACACCGACCTGGCCCGCCTCTGGGGTCACCTTCGGACGCTGCGCCTGGTCGACGGCCCTGACGCCGTCCACGAACGCACCGTCTTCCGCGCCGAGATGAAATCTCGCGGGCTCCGCTGACTCCGATTATTCGTCCGAATGATCGAAGTAATGCTTCCGGAGAAAAATCACAGCAAACCGTCCAACTGGGACAACCCCATGGGATCCGGCCGGAGACCTCTCGGCTCGACTGCGCGCCAGTCGTTCCCCCAATGATCGCAAAAGGTCAAGGAACCGTGATCCGACGAAAGGAACCGGCCCCCCTCTCACCATTTCCGAACGACAACAGATGGGGGCATGACATGGCCAGCTCCAGCCAAGGCGACGAAGTCGAATAGAACTGATGCAACGACGCTCGCGACGACCCCGCGCTCGATATCGAGCAAGAAGGCGGCGACGGCCTCCTGAAGCTATGCTCCGACGTGACAGAGGTCCGAGGCGCGTTTCCGCCGGTTGGCACGGGTGCCGTAGCGTCATGTTCGGTTCACCGGTGGGGCCGGTCATCCTGCGTATCGAGGCAGTTTTCTGGAGCAACCCGGTCGGCCCGCCGCCCGGATCCGGCTGCGCAGGATGACCGCCCTCCCAAGCCGAGCCACTTGACCAAACCGGAGGTCCGACCATGCGCTTCGTCTTTTTGACCGGCCTCCTCGCCCTCCCGGCCTGCCAAATCGAACCCCAGGCGATGTTCGAGAACTCGGTCGGGTCCAACAATCTCGACTTCATCCGCCCATCGGATCCGCAGACCTACGCTTGTTCCCGATTCACCGGCACCGGCACGCGACAGATGCCCGACCCCCGGCGTGACGAGCTGATGGCCGACGATGATCGGCTCTTCGAGGCATTCTTCACCGATGGCACGATGGTGCCGATCTGGATCCATCCCGACGTGCCCGATCCGGAGACTCGCGTGGCCCAACTCGGACCGCCCCTGGGACATCTCCCAACGGCAATGCGGAACGACCTCAACAAAGTGGTCGTTTTGGATAGCGATGCGGCGTTCGCCGAGGATCTGGGGCGTTTCTTCGTCATAGGCACGGAGCGCATGGACAGACGTCTGGCCGACAATGATCTGGAAGAGACCGTTTTCCACGAAGCGTTCCATGCGACGCTGGACATTCCAAACGCCTCCGATCCCGACTGGCTCGCCGCCAAGCAGGCGGACGGGGCCGTGCTCACCGAATATGCTCGAAACGAGCGGGAAGACATGGCAGAACACGCGC
This sequence comes from Pseudomonadota bacterium, assembly GCA_039180995.1. Classification (GTDB taxonomy): domain Bacteria; phylum Pseudomonadota; class Alphaproteobacteria; order Rhodobacterales; family Rhodobacteraceae; genus Jannaschia. The sequence continues at coordinate 9,577 of JBCDCW010000096.1, read as the reverse complement.
TCTTCGTGCTGGCCGTCCTGCGTCATCCCGGGCGCCTGCCGGTGCGGATGGAGGCGCAGATCCGCGAGACGATCCCGAACCGCCTGGCCTTCTTCCAAGGCATGCTGGATCGGGGCGCTTGGACCGTCCAGGTCGGCCCGACGCCCGATTGCCCTGGCTGACCCGCGACCCTCACCCGTAGTGCGTCACCGGCGTCCCCGCCAAGGCCGAGACGTTCAGCAAGCCGCGCGCGGTGATCGACGGCGTCACGATATGCGCCTTGTTTCCCATCCCCATCAGGAGCGGGCCCACCTCCAACCCGTCGGCCCGCGCCTTCAGCACGTTCCGTGTGGCCCCCGCGGCGTCAGTGCTGGCGAAGACCAGGCAATTCGCCGCGCCAATCATGCGCCCCCCGGGCAGGAACCGCGCCCGCAAGACCGGGTCGAGCGCCGAATCCGCATGCATCTCGCCTTCGTACTCGAAATCCAGCGACATCGCGTCCAGCCGCTCCAAGGCGGCGCGCATGGTCCGACCGCTGGCGGAATCCAGATTGCCGAACTGCGACCCGGAACACAAAGCCACCTTCGGCGCGACCCCGAAGCGCCGGATATGGCGGGCGCAGGCGATCACCGTCTCGGCCACCTGATCGGGGGTCGGCAGGGCATGGACGTGAGTATCCGCGATGAACAGCGGTCCCTGTTCCTGGATGATCAGCGACATCGCGCCCACGGGATGCAGATCGTTCTGCCCGAGCACGTCGGTCACATAGCGAAGATGCCATAGGAACTGGCCGAAGGTCCCGCAAATCAGGCTATCGGCCTCGCCGCGGGCCACCATCACTGCAGCGATGGCCGTCGTATTGGTGCGCATCACCGCCCGGGCCAAATCGGGCGCCACGCCACGCCGGGCCATCAGGCCGTGATAGGTCTCCCAGTAATCGCGGTACCTTGGGTCGTTCTCGGGATTGACGATCTCCACGTTGCGCCCCGGCTCCAGGATCAGCCCGTCCCGCTCGGCCCTGGCCGAAATCACCTCGGGCCGGCCGATCAGGATCGGGATATCTGTCGTCTCCTCCATGATCGCCTGGGCCGCGCGCAACACGCGCTCGTCCTCGCCTTCGGCGAAAACGATTCTGCGCTCCGCTTGGGCCGCGGCGGCAAAGACGGGGCGCATGATCATCGACGACTTGAACACAGAGGCATCGAGCGTGGCCTTATACGCCGTCATGTCCTTGATCGGACGCCGGGCCACACCCGATTCCATGGCCGCCTGCGCCACCGATGACGCAACGACCCCCATCAGGCGCGGATCGAAGGGTTTGGGGATGAGGTAATCGGGCCCGAAGGTCAGTTGCTCCTCCTGATACGCCGCCGCCGCCTCGGCCGAGGTGGTGGCCCGGGCCAAAGCCGCGATCCCCTCGACGCAGCCGACCTTCATGGCCTCGTTGATCTCGGTCGCGCCCACATCCAGCGCACCGCGGAAGATGAACGGGAAACACAGGACGTTGTTCACCTGGTTGGGATGGTCCGACCGGCCGGTGGCGATGATCGCATCAGGGGCCACCGCCTTGGCGTCCTCGTAGGCGATTTCGGGATTGGGGTTGGCCAACGCGAAGATGATCGGCTTGGCCTTCATCTTCGAGACCATCTCGGGCTTCAAGACGCCCGGCCCCGACAAGCCCAGGAACAGATCCGCGCCCTCGATCACCTCGCCCAAGCCGCGGGCGCCGCCCGGTTGGGCGAAGGCGGCCTTCTGGGGCGTCATGTCCGCATCCCGCCCTTCATGCACCAACCCGTGCAAGTCGCACAGCCAGACATTCTCCCGCTTGACCCCTAGCGTCAGCAGCATGTTCAGGCAGGCGATCCCCGCCGCCCCGCCCCCGGTCGAGACGACTTTGACCTCCTCCCAGTTCCGCCCGGTCAGCCGCAACGCATTCAACGCCGCGGCGCCCACGACGATGGCGGTGCCATGCTGATCGTCATGGAAGACGGGGATGTTCATCCGCTCGCGGCACAGCTTCTCGACCACGAAGCAATCGGGAGCCTTGATGTCCTCCAGGTTGATCGCCCCGAAGGTCGGCTCCAACGCGCAGACGATGTCGGCCAATCGCTCCGAGTCGGCCTCGTCCAACTCGATGTCGAAACAGTCGATCCCGGCGAACTTCTTGAACAGGACCGCCTTGCCCTCCATCACCGGCTTGGACGCCAACGCCCCGATATTGCCCAGCCCCAGCACCGCGGTGCCGTTGGTCACGACGGCGACCAAGTTGCCGCGGGCCGTGTAAGCCTCGGCCGCGCTGGCATCGTCGCGGATCGCCACCGATGCCTCCGCCACGCCGGGCGAATAGGCCCGCGCCAGGTCGCGCCCATTGGCCAGCGGCTTGGTCGCCCGGACCTCCAACTTTCCCGGCCGGGGATAGCGATGGTAATCCAGCGCAGCCTGGCGGGCAGCGGCCTGCGGGTCGTCTTGACGATCGGTCATGAAGGGTCCTCCGACCGACCGCTTAGCATTCAACGAACGACGCTCGCCAGGGTCCGCATGCCGAGGCGGCCCGCCCGTCGATCAGGTATCGCGCAACGCGGGGGGGACCAAATCGTCCAAGGGCGTGGTCAGGCGACGGCTTTCGGCCACGCACAATAAGATCTGGTTGCGCGTCAAGGCCGGCCCCTCGATCATCCGGAAATCCTGGGCATTGGCAAGGTAGATGCTGACCCCGCCGATCACGTCGCGGTCTGACAATTCCAACGCTTCGCGCAAATACCAGGCCGTCACCTGCGCCTCGCTCAGGCCCAGCAGCTTGGCGTGATCCGCCGCCCAGCCGTCGGGGCAGATGGCATCGTCGAACCCCGCATGGGCCACCGCGGCACGCAAGGCATCCGCCGTCATCTTCACCGGCGCGAACGTGGCCTGCGCCACCGTCACGCCCAAGGCCAACACCATGCCGCCCAGCCCCAGCACCATCGCGGCCGCCTCGATCCGGCTGCGCGGCACCGCGCCCGAAAAGGCGGTCCCGACGATCACGCGCCAGCGAGAGAGGAGGGATCGGCTAAAAATGGCAGGACTCCAGCGCAATTGAGACAGAACTACATCAGAAACATGGCGCAAAAATGGCGTGGTGAACGGTGTCTGTCCACGATTCGGGCACGATCCAAGCCGTTCCCACAGGACCGTTGCACATGCGCGCCTGGTGGCCATCCCGCACCCGTGCCAGGACGTCAACAATGTCACTCTGGGTTTTCGCCACCTTCTTCGCCGCCTCGGTCCAAGCGCTCCGCTTTCTTCTGCAAAGGCGCCTGGCCCTGGGCGGTCTGTCGCCCGCCGCGGCGACCTTCGCCCGCTTCGTCTGGGCCCCGCCCGCGATCTTCGCGGGCCTGGCGGTCTGGGCGGCGTCCGGCGGCACGCTCCCCGCGCCGCCGCCAGCCTTCTGGGCCCCGGCCTTGGCCGGCGGCCTGTCGCAGATCCTGGCCACGATCTGCGTGGTCGCGCTCTTCGCGCGCCGCAACTTCGCCGTGGGCATCGCCTTCTCCAAGACGACGGTCCTGATGACGGTGCTGACCGGCTTCCTGGTCCTGGGCGAGACGGTCACCTGGCCCGCCCTGGCCGCCATGGTCGTCGGCTTTGCCGGCGTCATCCTGTTGTCGGTCCCCCTGGGTGGCCGCGGCTGGCAGGTCTTCAACCGGGCTTCCGGCCTCGGGTTGGCGGCGGGTGCCCTGTTCTCGGTTTCGGCCGTGGGCTACCGCGCCGCGTCGCTGACGATCCCGTCGGACGAGCCCGTCTTGCGCGCGGCCGTCACCTTGGGCTGGGTCACGCTGTTGCAAACCGGCCTCCTGGCGGCCTGGTTGGGCTGGCGGGATCGCGCGGGGCTGACGGGCGTCTTCACCCGTTGGCGCGCCACGATGCTGGTGGGCGCAACCTCCCTGGTCGGATCGCTCGCCTGGTTCACGGCCTACACGCTCCAGACGGCCGCCCTGGTCAATGCCGTCGGCCAGGTCGAGTTGATCCTGTCCATGCTCATCTCTTGGCTGATCCTGGGCGAGCGGAGCACGCGGCGCGAATTGTCCGGCATCGCCCTACTGGGTCTCAGCGTGGCGGGCCTGGTGGTGCTGACCGCCTGACGGCCGCCGTCAGAGCCGGTGGAACACCGAGGTCTCGCCGGAATTGTCGAAGAACGGGATGCCCGGCGCGTCAGTCCCGCCGATGATGGCCGCGATCTCGGCCAGCACGACTTCGGTGATGAACGGCATGTCCAGCGCCCGCGCCTCGGCCAGGGGCACCCAATGCAGATGGCTCAACTCGTCCTCGGCGGCCGAAAAGTCGTCGGGATCGGTCACAAGCGCCCCGGCATCCACCAGAAAGAACCGCGCATCGAAGCGCCGCGGACGCTGTGGCGGCGTGATGGCGCGGAACACGAACCGCAACGGCCGCGCGTCGGGGGCCAGGCCGTCGAAGCCGGGCCAGGACGGGCCCACACCGGGGCGCGCCACGATCTGGCCTGTCTCTTCGGCCAGTTCCCGCAAGGCGGCGGCGGCCAGGGCCTCGGGCCGCGCGGTCGATCGCCTGGTCAAGGCCGCCCGCGTGTCCGGCGCCAGGTCCCGGGCGAACCGGATGGCGTCGTCGCCGCCATCGACCGCGCCGCCGGGAAAGACGTATTTCGAGGGCATGAACGCCGCCGATGCCCCCCGCTGCCCCATCAGGACCGTCGGCCCCGCCGGCCCGTCGCGCAGCAGGATCGTCGTGGCCGCATCCCGGACGGGCGGCGTCACGGGCGATCGAAACCGTACATGCGGGTCGCCCATTGGATCGCGATCAATGCCCCCTTCAGGCGCGGCAGGAACCACAGCGACAGAACCAAAGCCCCCAGGCCGAAGATCGCCATGAAGGTCAGGGGCGACGGCTCGTAGGCGACGAAGACCCACAACATGGCCGGGCCGATGATATGCCCGACGATCAGAAGCGTCAGATAGGGCGGACCGTCATCGGCCCGGTGGTGATAAAGCTCCTGTCCGCAGGTGTCGCAGACCTCGCGGACCGTGAGGTAGCCCTCCATCATCGCGCCCTCGCCGCAGCGCGGACATTTCCGACGCCAACCGCGCCACAGGGCTTGGGATTTGGGGCGCTCTTGCCTGTCGATCGCATCTGTCATGAAGCCTCCTGCGGGATCGTCGGGGACCAACCCTTTGGGTGCAGATACGGGGTCGTGGCCCCGGTGTCGCGGGGGGGCGCGAAAAAAAGTGATGTCGGGTGCGACGGAAACCGGCGCGCCGGGCGTGGAAAGGGGGAACGGCTGGATGATCGGTCGTCACATGTTGGAGAACACGAGAATGAACCGTTTCAAGACCCCCCTGTTGATCGCCCTGGCCGGGGCCCTGCTTATAACGTCGGCCCCCGATGCCCAGGCCCGCGACCGTGGCGAGCGCCCGGCCTTCGGCGATCTCGACGCGAATGGCGACGGTCGCCTGACCCGCGACGAGCTGACGGCCTTCGGCCGAGCCCGCGGCGCCGAGCGCTTCGCCGCCGCCGATGTGAACGGCGACGGCGCCCTGACCCGGGACGAGATCGAGGCCGGCGTCGATGCCCGCGCCTCGGAGCGGCTGGACCGGATCATGGCCCGCGACGCCGATGGCGACGGTCGCCTGACGCCGGACGAGCTTGTGGGCGACGACCCCCGGCGCGGCGGCCGGTTCTTCGACCGGGCCGATGCCGATGGCGACGGCGCGCTCAGCGAAGCCGAATGGGAAACCATGGCCCAGCGCCGCGGACGACGCTAAGGCTTGGCGCGGCGGGCCGGGACCCGGCCCGCCCGCCCCCCGGGGGACGGATGGATGACGACGCCCGAACGCTGGCCCGAATGGCCGACGGCGATCCGACAGCGGCCGCCGCCCTGGTCGATCGGCTGGGGCCGCGCCTGATGGCCTTCGTGCTGCGCCTGACGGGCGGCGACCGGGCCGCCGCCGAAGACATCGTGCAAGAGACCTTCCTGCGCTTGTGGAAGAAAGCGGGTGATTGGGATCCGGGCGGGGCGGCCCAAGTGTCGACCTGGCTGGGCCGGGTCGCCGCCAATCTCGCGATCGACCGGGCGCGCAAGGCCGGGCGCGAGACGCCGCTGGACGACGCGGTCGACCCCGCGGATCCGGCGCCCGGCGCGCTGGAGCGGCTCGTGGCGGGCGAACGGCGGACGGCCCTGGACGCGGCCCTGGCCCGGCTGCCGGATCGACAGCGGCAAGCGGTGGTGCTGCGCCACATGGAAGGCTACTCCAACCCCGATATCGCGGCGATGATGGGCTGCGGGGTCGAAGCGGTGGAGAGCTTGACGGCCCGCGCCAAGCGGGCCCTGGCCAAGATGCTGAACCCGGAGGAGGTGTGAGATGACCGAAGACGATCGGATCGCGGCCCTTCTGGCCGATGCGGCCCGGGAGACGGCGCCGCTGCCCGACGGGCTCCGCGCCGCGATCCTGGCGGATGCGGCCCAGGTCGCGGCCCCGCCGCCGCGCCGCGCCTGGCTGGCGGGCCTGGTGGCCGGCCTTCCGGCCGCGGCCGCCGGCCTGTGGCTGGGTCTCGCCCAGCCGGCGTTGGTCTTGCAATTGATGCCGGGTCTGTCTGTCCAGCCGCCGGACGACACCGAAGTCGCGCTGCTGGACGATGTCTTCGGCCGGTGGGAGGATGACGGATGAAGAACGGCCGGACCTGGGCGCTGATCGCGTCGCTGACGCTGAATGTCCTGGTCGCGGGCGCCGTGATCGGCGCGCTGCTGGTGCGCGACCAAGGTCCGCCCGGCCGCCGGGATTTCGGCGGCCCGCCCGAGATCCGGGCCATCGCCGGCGGGATCGACGCCGACCACCGGCGCGCGTTGTTCCGGGGCTTGCGCAACGATCCGGTCCTGCGTCAGGGTCGCGCCCGCATGCGCGACAGCCGCGATGCCATCGCCGCCGCGCTTCGCAGCGATCCTTTCGATCCGGCGGCCTTCGAGGCCGCGCTGGCCGCCCGACAGGCCGTCCAGGCGGAATTGGCGGCCCGCGGCTCTTCCGCCCTGTCGGACGTCATCGCCACCTTGTCGCCGGACGCCCGCGCAGCTTTGGCGGACCGGCTGCTGCAGCGACGCTAGGCGGCGCCCGCCGCCAAGTTCAACCGGTTGCGACCGCCATCTTTGGCCGCGTAAAGCGCGCGGTCCACCGAAGCCAGCGCATGGGGTGCCGCGTCGGGCCGGTCTTCCAGCATGGTCACTCCCAAGGACATGGTCACGCCCAACTCGCCCCCACCATCGAGCGGAATGCGCAGGGCGGCAATGGCCGTGCGCAGGCGCTCGGCCACGGCGCGGACCTGGTCCAGCCCCGCATCGGGCAGAATCGCCAGGAATTCCTCGCCACCGATCCGCGCTACCAGATCTTCTCCCCTCAGGCTGTCTTTCAGGACCTGCGCGACCTTCGACAGCACCCTGTCGCCCGCCGGGTGGCCATGGGTGTCGTTGACCTGCTTGAAGTGATCCACATCCATCAGGATCACCCCGGCGCGGATGCCCTGGGCCCGGCACCGGGCCGCCACGCGGTCCAGGTGATGCAAGCCGTAGCGGCGGTTGTGCAGCCCCGTCAGCGGGTCGATCACCGCCAGGCGCAGCCCCGTCTCCAAAGTGTCGCGCATCCGATCCGCCCGGCGCTTGCGCGCCAACTGCGTGCGCAGGCGCATGGCGATCTCGTCACAGGGAAACGGCCGGTAAACCACGTCGGCGGCGCCCAGATCCAACGCATTGGCCGCGCGCTCCGTCTCGCCCGCGGGCAAAACCACAACGAAGGCCGCATGCCGCGTCGCCGGACGCGACCGCAGCTCCGACATCAGGCGCAGCCCCTCGTTTCGGCCAGCGCAATCGGCGTCGATCACGAACAGATCCGGTGCGTCCTGATGCGCGATAGCCAGCGCGGCATCCCGGGTCATGATCGCCACCTCCTCCCGGAAGAGCGGCCGCAGGGACTCGCGCTGGCGCAACAGCCAGGCGGCTTCGGAGCCCGCGACCAGGGCGATCTTTCCCTCCGCGCCGACCGCGAACGACGCCTGGCCCGCCTCGGCAAATCCAGCGACCTGCTCGGCGGACTCCGAGAAGCCGATCAACCCTTCGGCCCGACTTTCGTATTCCCGCTCCTCCTCGCGCGCGCGCAGAAGCGATCGGACACGGGCCAGAAGCGCGATTTCGTCCACCGGTTTGGTCAGAAAATCGTCTGCGCCCGCCGATAACCCCGCCATGCGGGCGTCGATCTCGTCGGAGGCCGTCACCAAAATCACCGGGATGTCCGCCGTGGCCGGATCGGCGCGCAGCCGCTCGGTCGTTTGCGCCCCCGACAGGCCGGGCATGCGCATGTCCATGATGATCAAATCGATCCCGCCTTCGCGCGCGATATGCAACGCTTCCTCACCGGATATGGCGGGCACGACGTCATAGCGGGCGGCCGCCAGCTTGACCTTCATAACGATCCGGTTCGTCGCGACATCGTCGACGATGAGAATGCGCCCGGGCATGGGACTCTCTTTCCGATTGCGGCGTCGGTTACGGTACCCGACATGTCGAAGCGTTCCGATCTGATCACATGGAACGTCAACACCTCGTTTAGAAGTGTTGATGCATTGGAAAGGTTAACAAATGGTTTCCCATGGAGAGCGCCGATGACGATGACACAAGACCGCGCCGAGATCGTCGGGCTGGGGGCCCTGGCCTGGCTGGCCGAGGCGGAGCTTCTGGACGCCTTCCAAGGTACCACTGGGGCCGATCATGATGCTATCCGCGCCGCGGCAGGCGATCCAGACTTCTTGGGCGCGGTGTTGGACTTCGTGCTGATGAACGATGCTTGGGTAAAGGGCGTCTGCGAGGCGCAAACCTTACCCTACGACGCACTGTTGCAGGCGCGCGCCGCGCTAACAGGCGGCGATCTGCCCCATTGGACCTAACCGCAATGCCGCCGCGCCTCTCGCGCCATGGCCCGATCCGACCGCGACCGGCCCCGCGCCCTATTCTTCGAACCACCACAGATCGGGCTGAAATCCGATCCAATCGCCATAGATCGGCAGCCGGTCTTCGGGATACCGCAATGTCGCGTCATGGGCGATCCAGCTGACCGGGTTGTGCCAGATCGGAACAACATAGCGCCCCGCCGTCAGCACCCGATCCAGGGCACGCACGGCGGCGACGTAGTCCTCCTGGCTCTCCGCCCCCAGCATCGCGTCGATCATCGCCACGATGGCCGGATCGTCCGCGCCCATCCAATTCCGCGTCCCCGGCGTCTCGACACCATCGGGGCCCCAATAGAGCAATTGTTCGTTGCCCGGCGACAACGACAGGCCCCGCTGGTACCAGGTCATGTCGAACTCGTAGGCGTTGGTCCGCTCCTTGAACTGGGCCGCATCCACCGCGACAGGTCGGGCGTCAATTCCCAGCCGCTTTAGCGCCTCCACATAGATGTCGACGATGGATTGAACCTCGGACGAGCCCGTCTGGATCAGGATCTCGATCTCCACCGGACCGTCGGGGCCGAAGAGCCGCCCGTCCTGCACATCATATCCCGCTTCCTGCAGCAGCGCTGTCGCGCGCCGGATCCCGCGACGGTTGGCGGCGCGG
>JBCDCW010000095.1:0-13095 GCA_039180995.1 Pseudomonadota bacterium | reverse complement strand
GGTCGCTGCCATCCAGGGCGACGGTTCGCGCGCCGGTCTCGGCGGCCAGATCGGCCAGCTTATCAATGTCCCGCGCGGTCAGCGTCAGGTCGTAATCGGCGGCCAGCTTGCGGGCCAAGCTGGCGGATAGGCCAGGGCCGGTACCGACGATCAGGGCATGGGGGCGGGGCATGGGCGTCTCCGGCAAGTGCGTGAGCGCCCAAGATGTGCCAGACCGCCCCGCTTGTCATCCTGCGGAGGCGCACAGAGGGGCCGCACCCGCCGGCGCGGACGTCACCCCGCAGGACACCAGATCCGGATGGCGGGCGGCGGCGGACACGGCGTTGAACAGCCGGGTCCCGATCCCGTTGATCCCCGCACCGCCGTGTTGCCCGATGCTGCCGAAAACCACGTTACCGCCGATCGCCAGCCGCGGCCGAAAGACATCGGCAAGGATCACCTGGTTGGAGCGGGCGTCGCCATCCTCGTCCTGGGCGGGGGTCTGCGGGATGCCGCCCAGAACCCGCTCGATTTCGGCTTCCACAAGCGGATCGACGGCCCGATCCGGAAGGTCGGGTTGCGGTTGTGCGCCGTCGAAGCTCGCGGTGCCTTCGGTCATGATATGATCGGTCATCTCTGGTCCTTTCCCTGACATTCGCGGCGATCCCGTCGCGACGTCTGGTCATTGGTCGGGCCACCCCTGGGGTCGGTTCAAAAAAAATGCCGGCGGATCTGCGCTAATCCCTGCCGATGACGATGGGTCTACCAGCGGCCTCTCTCGATTCGCTTTCCGTCGCCGGATGGGCGCCTTAGACGTGGTCACCGAGGTGTGACGTTAGACGGCAAACCGAGGGCAGCGGATGCGCGGGATCGACGACGAAGCAGACGACCGAAGCTTGCTCGCCCGGGTCGCCCAGGGTGACATGTCGGCCATGCGCCTGCTGTATGAGCGGCATGCCGAGGCCGCCCATCGCTTCGTGCAAACGCGATTGCGCGACCATTTCGAGGTCGCGGACGTCGTCCACAACACCATGCTGGATGTCTGGCGCAGCGCCGGACGGTTTCAGGGGCAGTCCAGCGCGCGATCCTGGATCCTGTCGATCGCCCGCAACAAGGCCGTGGACCACATCCGCAAGGCATCCCGCACCGATCTGTCAGAGCCAGACGATGCCCTGCCCGACGACAGCCCCGATGCCGAAGCCGTGATCGCCGCCGCGCAGGAGGCCGATCGGGTCCGCGCCTGCATCGCCAAGCTGGGCGAGGCGATGCGCACAGCCATTCACCTGGCTTTCTTCGAGGACCTGACCTATGCCGAGATCGCCCAGGTCGAGAATGTCCCCGAAGGAACGATCAAGACCCGGATATTCCACGCCAAGAAACTGCTGATGCGGTGCCTGTCGGGCTGACGGCTACTCCGGGACCACCAATTGAACGACCGCCGCCGCTTCCAGCTGCGACAGCCCATCCGTCAAGGCCGCATCGCTCTCGAAGGCTACCCGGTAAAGCCCCGAGGCGCCGGGCCCATCGACCAGCCGGGCGTTCGCGGCTTGCAAGACGGCGCGGATTTCCGCCTCGGTCGCCTCTGGGCGGAAGCTGATCGCCAGGACATGCTCGAAGATCTCGTCGCTGGCCGTCTGGTATCCTGGCACGGCCCCGTCGGACCCGGTGGCCAGATACAGCCCCTGCCCGATCGCCGCCAGGCCGAACACAACCGCCGCCGCCCGCCAAAGCGCCACCGAACCCGCCGAACCCGTCGACCGCACCGGCGCGGTTTCTTGCCCGATGGCCGCTTCCAGCCGCCGCCAGCCCAACTCGCCCGGCGGGTTCACGCTGCCCGCGGCACCGGCCAGGGCCGGTTTCAGACCTTGCATCAAGGCCAATTCGGCCCCCAGGTCGGGGGACTGATCCCGCGCTGCCTCGATCCGCGCCGACAGGTCGGGCGTCGCCCGGCCCTGTACAAAGGCCAGCAGGTCGTCTTCGGAAAACAACCGGTCGTCATCAGTCATGGGGGGCGTCCTCCGCGAAGCCTCGTTTGACCCGTTTCAAACATTTGTCGTTGGCGCCGGGCGCGAGGTTCATTATTTTTTGAACCTCGCGATCTTGGCACGCGACATAGCAGTGCAAGGATGGGCTGTCGAACCGGCGCCCCCTTGGCCCGCATTCAATTCGGAGACCGGCATGCGCTCTTTCCTGATCCCCTTGTTTGCTCTCGTCTGCCTTGCAGGCTGTGCGCAGGTCCTGCCCGCGCCCAGCGCCGCCGAGGTGGTGGACGACCGGCAATTGCTGGTCCTGACGACCGAGGACCCGCAATTGGTGATCTCCAAGGCCGAACCCCGCGGCTACGAGGTCACCCGGATCGACGACTTGTCCCGATTGGGCGAGACGCTGATCCACCTGCGCATCCCCGGCAACCTCACGATCCAGCAGGCCATCGAGGAAATCGAGTTGCTGGAACCGGGCGTTACCGCCGGGGCCAATCATGCCTATCGGCTGCAATCCGTGGTCGAAGAGATGGCCTTCGCCAATGCCCTGATCGACTGGCCTGCCGCGGGCTGCCGCGCCTATCGCCCGATCGGCCTGATCGACGCGGGCGTCGGGGCCGATCATCCCGCATTGCGGTCGGGGCGAATCGTGCAGCAGGTTTTCCACGGCACGGCGCAACCGCCCGCCACCGATCACGGCACGCTGATGGCCGATCTGCTGATCGGCGATGGGCGGCTGACGGGCGCGACGCTCTACAGTGCCAATGCCGTCGACCCTAGCGGGGCGGGCGGCGACGTCGCCGGGGTCGATGCGATCCTGCGGTCGGTGAACTGGCTGCGGGACTCCGGGGTCGATTTGATCAATGTCAGTTTGGCCGGGCCCTTCAACAAGCTGCTGGATCGGGGCCTGGGCGGCGCGGCGACTGACGGCGCCGTGTTCGTGGCCGCGGCGGGGAACCTGGGCCCCTCGGCCCCGCCACAATTCCCGGCCGCCTTCCCCTTCGTGCTGGCCGTCACCGCCGTGGACCGCGATCTGTCGGCCTATCGCCGCGCCGTGCGGGGCGATCATATCGACCTGGCCGCCCCGGGCGTGGACATCGTGATACAATCTGGCGACACGCTGCGCGTCATCTCGGGCACATCGGCCGCAGCGCCCTATGTCACGGCGATCATCGCCGCGGACCGAGACTTGCGGTCGGCCCGGTCGAAAGACCGCGTGCTCAACCGCTTGGCCGGCGTCGCGCAAGACCTTGGGCCGTCGGGCCGCGATGCGACCTTTGGGGCCGGGCTGGTGCGCGCACCGGAGACCTGCGCGCCCTAGGGCTCAATGTTCGTATTCCACCACCACCCGGTCCGTCAGCGGATAGGATTGGCAGGCCAGAACATAGCCCCGCGCGATCTCGCCGTCTTCCAGCGCGTGGTTGGCGAGCATCTCCACCTCGCCCTCGACCACCTTGCACCGGCAGGTCGAGCACACCCCCGCCTTGCAGGCATAGGGCGCGTCCAGCGACGCCTCTAGCGCGCCCTCCAGGATCGTCTGGGTCTTGTCGATCTCGAATTCCGTCACCGAGCCGTCCAGATCCATGGCGACCGTCGTCGCCTTGCCGCCTGTTCCGGCCTCGATGACTCGTTGCGGCAGGCGACCGGGCTGGGAACTGGCGAACAGCTCGAACTTGATCTGATCGTCGCGCAGCCCGTGGTCCCGCAGCGCCTCGGCGATGGCCAGCATCATCGGTTCGGGCCCGCAGATGAACGCCAGATCGACCGAGGCGATGTCGATCCACCGCTCGAACAGGGCGGCGCATTTGGCCTGGTCGACGCGGCCGGAAAACAGCTCGATCTCCTCCGCCCCGCTTTCCAGGATATGGACAAGGGTCAGCCGCCCCATATGGGTGTTCTTCAGGGCCTCCAGCTCCTCCCGGAACATGATCGTCTTGGCGGCCCGGTTGGCATAGACCAGCGTGAAGGTGCTGTCCGGCTCCTCCGCCAACACCGTCTTCAGGATCGACAGGACCGGCGTGATGCCAGAGCCGCCGGCGAAGGCCAGGTAATGCTTCCCCTGCCCCGGCGTGATCGGCGCGTGGAACTGGCCCATGGGCTCCATGGCGTCCAGAACCATGCCCGGCGCCAAATCCTCGTTGGCCCAGGTCGAAAACGCCCCGCCCGCCACCTTCTTGATGCCGACCTGCAAGCCATCCCCCCGGCCCGCGCAGATCGAATAGGATCGCCGCAGCTCGGTCCCGTCGAAGTCGCGCCGGAAGGTCAGGTACTGACCTTGGGTAAAGTCGAAATCGCCGCCATTCACCGGCTGCAAGGACACGACGACGGCGTCTTTGGTGGTCTTGCGCACGTCCACGACGGACAGGGGGTGAAAACCGGCCATGGCTCAGATGCACTTGAAGTAATCGAAGGGTTCCAGGCAATCGTCGCACCGCCAATGGGCCTTGCACGGGGTCGACCCGAACTGGCTGACCCGCGTCACATTGCGACTGGTGCAGCGCGGGCACCGCTCGGGCCCACCGGCCGCGCGCGGGGGCGCGATCCCATAGTCTTCCAACCGCGCGCGGCCCTTGTCGGACAGCCAATCGCTGGTCCAGGCGGGCGCGATCTGGGTCTTGATACGCACATCCGGGATGCCCCGGTCCCGCAACGCCGTCTCGATATCCATCGCGATGACCGAGGTCGCCGGGCACCCGGAATAAGTCGGCGTCACCGCCACCTCCAACGTCCCCTCGTCCCAGTCCAGCCCGCGCACGATCCCCAAATCCACGACCGAGATCACCGGGATCTCCGGGTCCGGGACCTCGTCCAACCAGGCCCAAATCTCGGCCAAAGGCGGTTTCACCAGCGTGCCCCCGGATAGGCCCGCTGCAGCCATTGCATGTTGGTCAGCATATGCCCCAAATGCTCCGAATGCCGCGCGCCGGTCTTGCCGCCGCCATGGGCGAACGCGCCCTCGGGCACGGTCAGCGTCGCCCGCGCCAGCACGGCCTCGACCTCGGCCATCACGCCGTCGCGCAGGCTGGATGGCAGGGGCGCCACACCGGCCTCGGCCATGGTCGCATCCACCGCATCGTCCTCGAAGAACTCGCCAAAATATGGCCACAGCCGATCCAACGCCGCCTGCATCCGCCGGTGGCTCTCGCCCGTCCCGTCGCCCAGCCGCTCGACCAGATCGGCGGAGCGTTCGGCGTGATACCGCACCTCTTTCACCGCCTTCGCCGCGATCTCGGCCACGCGGGCCTCGCTGGACCCGGCCAGGGCGCCCAACATCGCCACATGCCAATGGTCGAACAGGAATTGCCGCATCAGCGTCCGCCCGAAATCCCCGTTCGGCTGTTCGACCAACAACACATTCCGGAAATCCCAGACGTCCCGCAACATCGCCAGATCGTCGGCGCTGCGCCCCTGCCCTTCGAGCTCGGCGGCCAAGCCCAGCCACATCTGCGTCTGCCCGATCAGGTCCAGCGCCACGTTGGCCAGCGCGATGTCCTCCTCCAGGACCGGCGCCTGGCCGCACCATTCCGAAACCCGATGCCCCAGCACCAGGGTGTTGTCGCCCATCCGGCACAAAAACTCGACCATTGCCATCACATGGGCCCCACATCCTTGGGGATGTCGAAGAAGGTCGGATGCCGATACACCTTGTCCTCCGCCGGCTCGTACAACGCCACCTTCTCAGCCGGATCGGATGCCGTGATCTTGGCGGCCTCGACGACCCAGATGCTGACCCCCTCATTGCGCCGCGTATAGACGTCGCGGGCATTCTTGACCGCCATCTCGGCATCGGGCGCGTGCAGACTTCCCACATGCCGGTGGCTCATGCCGTGTTGCCCACGGATGAAGACTTCCCAGAGGGGCCATTCCGCACCTTTTCGGGTCATCGTGCGTCTCGGAGAGCTTCGCGAATTAGCTCGTCACTCACGCTTCCGTGGAGTTGGGAACGCTTTGGGGAAGCAATGAGTTTCCCATTGAGTGATCTCCGCGGTCCAAAGAGTACGTGCGCGAACTCACTCTGTTTTGCGTCAGAAGTCTCGAAGGTAATGAAGGTCAGAAAACATAGGTCGTTGAGCAGCTGCAAATCTTCGTCGACCGGTTTCTCAAAATCTATGTTGTGTTTGCCTGACTTGTTCAACTGCTCCGCAAACACGGTGACAACCGACTTTACAAGTCTCTTAGCTGCCTGGTCGTAGGCGGCTTCATCTTTAATGATTTCTAGATCGCTCATTCCGCTGCCACCTTTGTTACTCGCTTCTCGGCATGGGCCATCAGACCCTCGCGCACCCAGGCACCGTCGTCCCAGGCTTTGTTGCGGGCCTCCAACCGCTCGGTGTTGCACGGCCCGTTGCCCTGGATGACCTCGAAGAATTCCGACCAATCGGGCTCGGTGAAGTCGTAGCCACCCTTGGCCTCGTTCCACCGCAGGTCCGGATCGGGCACCGTCAGCCCCAAATATTCGGCCTGCGGTACCGTCTGGTCGACGAATTTCTGGCGCAGCTCGTCATTGGTGTTCATCTTGATCCGCCAAGCCATGCTCTGCGCCGAATGGACCGAGTCCTTGTCCGACGGCCCGAACATCATCAGCGACGGGAACCAGAACCGGTCCAGCGCATTCTGCGCCATGCGCCGCTGCGCCTCGGTCCCCTTCGCCATCTTCATCATGATGTCGAAGCCCTGCCGCTGGTGGAAGCTCTCCTCCTTGCAGATCCGCACCATGGCCCGGGCATACGGCCCGTAAGATGTCCGCTGCAACGGCACCTGGTTCATGATCGCCGCGCCATCGACCAACCAGCCGACCGCGCCCATATCCGCCCAGGTTAGGGTCGGATAATTGAAGATCGACGAATATTTCATCCGCCCGTCCAGCAGCATCTCGGTCAACTCGTCCCGGCTGACGCCCAGCGTCTCGGCCGCGCAGTACAGATACAAGCCATGCCCCGCCTCGTCCTGCACCTTGGCCAGCAGGATCGCCTTGCGCTCCAGCGTCGGCGCGCGGGTGATCCAATTGCCCTCCGGCAATTGCCCCACGATCTCGGAATGGGCATGCTGGCCGATCTGGCGGATCAGGGTCTTGCGATAGCCCTCGGGCATCCAATCCTTCGGCTCGATGTTCTCGCCCGCGTCGATGCGGGCCTGGAACGCGGCCAGCTTTTCGGGGTCGTCCCGCGTCGCCTCGGACTTGATCATCTGCGCATACATCTGCCGTCCTCCTAAATCCGTTCCAGGACCAAAGCGGCCCCCTGCCCCACGCCCACGCACATCGTGCACAGCGCGTATCGCCCGCCCGTGCGCCGCAACTGATGCGCCGCCGTCAAGACCAGCCGCGCGCCGGACATGCCCAGCGGGTGGCCCAGGGCGATGGCGCCGCCATTGGGGTTCACGCGGCTGTCGTCATCGGCCACGCCCAGGTCCCGCAAGGTGGCGAGCGCTTGGGCCGCGAACGCCTCGTTTAACTCTATCACATCCATCTGCTCGATGCTCAGCCCCGCGCGTTCCAACACCTTCCGCGTCGCCGGCACCGGCCCGATCCCCATCACCCGCGGTGCCACCCCGGCCGAGGCCATGCCGACCACCCGCGCCATGGGCGTCAATCCATTGGCCTTGGCCGCCGTCTCGGACGCGATCAGAAGCGCCGCCGCCCCGTCGTTGACGCCGCTGGCATTGCCCGCCGTGACGCTCAGATCGGGCCCGTTGATCCCCCGCAGCTTGCCCAGCGTCTCAGCCGTGGTCCCCGGCCGCGGATGCTCGTCCCGATCCACGACGACCGGATCGCCCTTCCGTTGGGGCACCTCCACAGGGACGATCTCATCCGCGAAGGCCCCGGCCGCATCGGCGGCCGCCCATCGCGCCTGACTACGGGCCGCGAACGCATCCTGATCGGCGCGGCTAATCTGGTAGTCCCGGGCCACATTGTCCGCCGTCTCGGGCATGGAATCGGTCCCGAACTGCGCCTTTAGGCTCTGATTCACGAACCGCCAGCCGATGGTCGTGTCATAGATCTCCGCCTGGCGCGCGAAGGCCGCTTCGGCTTTGCCCATCACGAAGGGCGCCCGGCTCATGCTTTCGACCCCACCCGCGATCGTCAGGTCGTAATCGCCTGCCTTGATGCCCCGCGCCGCGAACCCGACCGCGTCCATCCCCGAGGCGCACAGCCGGTTCACTGTCGTCCCCGGCACGCAATCGGGCAGCCCCGCCAGCAGGGCTGCCATCCGCGCCACGTTGCGATTGTCTTCCCCGGCCTGATTGGCGTCGCCGAAGATCACCTCGTCGACCGTCGCCCAATCCACCGACCCGTTCCGCGCCATCAGCGCGGCGATGGGCAGCGCGGCCAGATCGTCCGCCCGGACAGAGGACAAGGCCCCGCCATAGCGGCCGATGGGCGTCCTGACCCCGTCGCAGATGAACGCGTCCATGCTGATCTACCATCCTCCGACCGGCGATCCAGGTAAGATATGTTACCAAATACCGCCGATCAAGAGAATTCCGTAACATGTCCGCGGGCGGACCCTAAGCCAGGACGGCGTCCTCCTCCGGCACCCGCTCGAACCGCACGGCATCGGCGATGATCTTGCCGTCCACGCCCTCGGCATCGAAGCGCACGAACAGCTCGTCCCCGGCGTCCGCCGTGACGACCCCAAGCTCCTGCCATTGGTCGACGACATTGCGCATGTCCACATCTTCGAAGACAAACCCATCCGCCCCCACGCCGAACGCCACATCCACCGCATTGGCATGCCCCGAATGCGGCTGCCCGCCCCGATCTGGGATCAACCGAAGCGACACCGTGTAGTCCCCCGCAGCGACAGCCTCGGCGGCGTATTCAACGGCCGCGTCGCTGCCGCCCTCGGCGAACAGGAAGTTCGACCCCAGGAACTTCCCAGGAAACCCAGCCCCCGCATCTTGCCAGGCGCCTGTCAACGCCGCTGCGTCGTTGTCCACGATCAACACCCGGTCCGCGATCGCGGCCGCATCGACGGCAGAGTACACGTCCGGACGAAACCCCTGCCCCTTCAGGTTCGCTTCCAGCGTCACACCATCCCGCGTCTCGCGGACCAAGTTGAACGGCTGCGCGCCCGTCGAGCCTTCGGTGACGGCCGCCCAAAGGTGGGCATCCTCCGTCACAAACCGCGGGATCTCCGCATCAAATGACCCGTTATGATACGATCCCAACAACTCGGTCAGACCGTCATTGACGGTCTTCACCACCGTGCCCTCGCCCTCTGTCTTCAGGCCCAGGATCCAGACATTGGCTCCGTCATTGATGACCTTCGCATCGGTCCCCCGATCCACGTTGTCGCCTTCCAGGTTCAACTGCCGGGCCCAGACATTCTGGTCTTTGAACAGCATCGGTCCGCCGACCACATTGGCTAGGAACACGTCGCCCTGCGCACCTTCGGCGACCGCTTGATAGTTCACCGCCGCCATGTCGCGCATCACGACGGTTCGATCACTGTCATGCAGAAACGAGGCCTGATCGCGGCCATTGATCGGGCCGTTCAGCCCTTCCAGAATGACCGTCTCGGCGGTGCCATCGCCGATCCGGATCTGCGCGTCCGGATTGAACCGCGCAACCCCGCTCGACAGGAACTGCTCCACATCTCCGCGCAGCACGACTTCGCCGTCTAGCTGCCACCGGCCATCCGGCACGTAGACCGTCGTCGCCCCGGAATCGATGGCCGCCTGGAACGCGGCTGTGGCATCCTCGCCCTCGACCGCCCCGAAATCGCGAACATCCACCCAAGTGCCCACATTGGCGTTCCACACCGTCTCGGGCGTCTCGCGCACCTCAAGCCCAATCGCGACCTCCGAGTTTTCCTCGAACAGCTTGAACGGTCCACCCCGCGATTTTGCTTGCGCGCCGAAGTGGATGTATTCGTCGATGCTCTCGCCTGGCTCATCCCGATTTCCGAGGAACGCGTCGGTCTGCGTATCAATCAGACGGTCCAGCCCTTCCCCGCGAAGGTCCTCTCCATAGAAGGACCAAGACGTGAAGACGCCCGATTGGCCTTCGACGGACGGGTCGGCCGACCGGAACTCGCTGTCGGTCAAGACCATGCGCGACACGCTCTTGTTCTGAACCGCCGTGCCGGTGCCTTCGTAGTCGACGCCGCGCAGGAAGGCGACGTGAGACTTCTGGCTGACGATCCCGACATCCTGCCCGCGGAGCGTGATATCCTCCAACGTGACGCTGTTGACCTGCCCGGTCATGATGATCCCAGTGGAGAAGCCTTCGATCGTCACGTCCTCGATCAGGGCGGGGCCAAACTCGAATTGCGACGCCAGATCAAGCCCGATCCGGCCCCCCTCGCCCGACCGGATGGTGACATCCTTCACCGTCGATTGGTTGTTGCCCGCAAATTGCAGCCCGTCCGCATCCGGATTGCCCGTCCCGATATCGAAGGTCAGGTCGCGAAACCGGTTGTTGAACGCCTGGGCCACATCGCCCTCGGATCCGATGATCGGCCCCTGGTGTCCCAGCCCATCGGCCAGCTTGAAGATCGTTCCCGCCTCGCTCTCGCCCTGGAAGGTCAGGAAGCTGGGCACCTGGGTGCCGACCCCGTCGGGCAGGATGACCGTGTCGGAAAAGTCGTAGACCCCATCGGCGAAATAGTAGGTCACCCGCTCGGTCGAATCCACCAAGGCCTGCAAGGCGGCCGTGTCGTCCACGCCGTCATCGGGCAGAATGCCGAAGTCGGCCACGTCGATCACCGAGGCCCCGTCGGGCAGCACGATGGCATCCGGATCGGCGGGCGCGGCATCGGGAAACAGGAAATCCGCCGCGCTCAGCTGGTCGGGCGTCGTGTTCAGCAGCCGCAGGACCGTGTCCCCCAGCGAGACGATGGTCTCGGTCCGATTGGCCTGGATCGTCAGATCCTCGAAGCTGGCGGTGACCCCCTCAAACACGATCAGATCTTCGCCGATCTGAAAACCGCGCAGCACGTCGCGCCCATCGGCCTGTCCGAACGCGAAGATATCCGCCCCCTTGCCGCCGATCAGAAGGTCATCGCCGGCGCCCCCATACAGGATGTCGTCGCCCGCCCCGCCATACAGCCGATCCGCCCCGTCGCCACCGAACAACACGTCGTCGCTGCGCCCAGCAAACAAGCGGTCGTTCCCTTCGCCGCCCAGCAACACATCCTCGCCCCGTCCACCCCGCAATCGGTCTGCGCCTTCCAGGCCGATCAGCACATCGTCGCCGCCGGTCCCGTTGATCGTGTCGGCCCCCGGCGTTCCGGTAATGGCATCGGGGGCGTCTTGGATGGCAGGCAGCAGCAAGCGCATCGCGGCATAGCGGTCGAGGTCGTTCATCGGAATCTCCGGTAATCGGTATTGCAGAAACGCCTGGGGCTGTCGGTCTGGAGTGGCAGCAGGGCGTCTGGGATGGTCTGACGATCCCGCAGACAGGGGGCGCCCCGCCGCTGACTCGGTCCACTCAAAGTCGCCACGCCCCACATTGCGGGCGGAGTTCCGCCCATTGCCGTTACGTCAAACAAGACCCGTCGGCCACAACCCGCCCGGACGCGGCCGCTCAGCCGTCGATCAGGACCAGATGTCCGGCACCCACCTCCTGGTAGCGCGATGGCGCCGGATCGTACCCCAATGGAAAGATCGGAGATGTCAGGCTGCGCGCCCGGCCTGGCGACAGGCCCTTGCGGCGCGCCGGATCGGCCCGCGGCACGGCCTGCATCAAGGTGCGCGTATAGGCGTGGCGCGGATCCTCGATGATGGCGGCGCGGGGCCCGATCTCGACGATGCGGCCCAGATACATCACGCCAACCATGTGGCTGACCCGCTCGACCACGGCCATGTCGTGGCTGATGAACAGATAGGACAGGCCCAATTCGGCTTGCAGCTCCATCATCAGGTTCAGCACCTCGGCCTGGACCGAGACATCCAGCGCCGACACCGCCTCGTCCGCCACGATCAGCCCGGGGTTCAGCGCCAGCGCGCGGGCGATGGCCACGCGCTGGCGTTGCCCGCCTGACAATTCGTGGGGATAGCGGCGCAGGAAATCGCGCGGCAGGCGAACCCGGTCGAACAGCTCCGCCACCCGGTCGGTCAGGGCGCTGCCCCGTCCCTCGCCATAATTCACCAGCGGTTCGGCCACCTGGTCGCGCAAGCGGCGCGACGGGTTCAGCGACGAAAACGGGTCCTGGAACACCATCTGCATGTCGCGCCGCGCGCGGCGCAGATCCCGGTCGCCCAAGCCGAGCACGTCGCGCCCGTTCAGCACCACCTCGCCCCCAGTGGCCTGGACCAGCCGCAGGATCGACCGCGCACAGCTGGATTTGCCGCAGCCGGATTCCCCCACCAACGAAAGCGTTCGAGCCCGTGGCAGGCTGAAGCTGACATCCTCGACCGCATGGACCTGCGCCTTGACCCGGCGCAGAACGCCGCCCCGCACCGGGAAGCGCGTCGTCAGATGGCGGACGTCCAGCAGCGGCCCGCCCTCGGGCGATGCCGTCACCGGCTTCGCGGCCGCACCTGGAATCGGCATCGGTTCGGGCGCGGGCTTGCCGCGCATCTCGCCCAATCGCGGCACCGACGCCAGCAATCGGGCGGTGTAATCCGCCTCGGGCGCGTCGAAGATGCGCGCCACCGGTCCCGTCTCGACCACCCGACCCGCGCGCATCACCACGACCCGGTCCGCCATCTGCGCGACCACGGCCATGTCGTGGGTGATGAACAGAACCGCCGTGCCGAAATCGCGCTTCAACTCGTCGATCAGCCCCAGGATTTCCGCCTGGATCGTCACGTCCAGCGCCGTCGTCGGCTCGTCGCAGATCAACAAGCGCGGGCGGCAGCCGAGCGCCATGGCGATCACGATCCGCTGGCGCATGCCGCCCGACAATTCATGCGGATACTGCCGCAAACGCCGCTCGGGCTCGGGGATGCGGACCTGGCCCAACAGCTCGATGGCCCGCCCGCGGGCCTCGGCCGGGGACAAACCCAGATGCAGGCGAAGCCCATCGGTCATCTGCCGTTCGATGGTCATCACGGGGTTCAACGACGTCATCGGCTCCTGAAAGATCATCCCGATCTCGTTGCCGCGGATGTCCTGCATGGTCTCGGCATCGGCGGTCTCTACGGCCAGCATGTCGCCATCCGGCCGGGTGAAGGCGATCCGCCCGGC
>JBCDCW010000094.1:0-13132 GCA_039180995.1 Pseudomonadota bacterium | reverse complement strand
GTCGGGTCGAAAGCCTGCGCCATCTCCTCCAGGCAGGGGGCCCCGAGAATCAGGTCATCGGGCAAGATCACCCCCACGTGCCCGTCGGAGATGTGCGCGGCCGCGCATAGGACGGCATGTCCCAGGCCCAGCGGCTCGGACTGCATGGTGAAGACCACATCCACGTCACCCGGCAGGGCGGTTGCCCGTATGGTATCCAGAAGTTGCGACTTGCCTTTCCGGGTCAGCGCTTCTTCCAACACCGGAGCCGGGCGGACATAATCCTCGATGGCAGACTTATCGGGATGAGACACGAAGACCAGCCGCTTGGCACCGGCGGCCAACGCTTCGTCCAGGGCAAATTGCAGAAGCGGCGTATCGTAGACGGGAAGCAGCTCTTTCGGCGTCACCTTGGTCGCTGGCAGCATCCGTGTCCCCATCCCCGCGACCGGGAAAATGACGGTGTTCAAATCGGTCATGTGCAGTCTCTCCTCTGCGAACGTCCCTGGCCGAGCGGTAGCAGCGCTATAGCAACACCAGATCCTCCCCCTTGTTCTGACGCACAGTTCCGCGGTTTCCCGCGACGCGGCACACGTTCCCAAGGAGGATTTCCGCCAGGTGCTCTAGCAACGGAAATTCCACCTCACGCTGCCCGATTTTTCAGCAGTTCTGAAACGCGGCCTAAATCGTCTTGAAACTTCGCCGTTTCCTCTGCCCGCTGGTGCGGATCCGGCAGGCGCAGCAGATAGGATGGGTGAACGGTGATCAGGAGCGGTCGGCCATCCACCGTCTCCTCGATCGTGCCGCGCCGCTTCAGCAGACCAGCCCGCGTGCCGGTCAAAGCCTGCAAGGCGCTTGCCCCCATGGCCACCACGAGGTCTGGATCAACTGCCTTCAGTTCCTGCAACAGCCACCATTTGCAGGCGGTTATCTCGGACGCGGCGGGCGTCTGATGGATGCGGCGGCGGCCTTTCTGAACGAACTTGAAATGCTTGACCGCGTTGGTGACGTAGCAGGCGTCCCGGTCCAGCCCGGCCGTCATGGCCACCTGATCGAAAAGTTGTCCGGCTGGGCCGACAAAAGGCCGCCCGGCCAAGTCTTCCCGATCCCCCGGCTGCTCGCCCACGATCATCACCGCAGCATCGACCGGCCCCTCGCCAAAGACGACCTGTGTTGCCGGTCCACCGAGAGGGCACCGCGTGCACCCTTTCGCCTCCCGGTGCAGCGCCCCAATCGTCGGAGCGCCAAACAGATCGGCCTGATCGTCACGCGCCATCGCGGTCTCCTTTCGCCGGCTTGCTTGCGGGCCGGGCTCGGTCGCGCCCGCCGCCTGCATTGCGGTCACGCGGCCCCGAGCCGCAGCGATCAAAGATGGAATGCTTCGAGTCTCCGGAAGGTTCCGCCAGTATTTCTTCGGCATCTCGGCCCGCATCGCATCGACCTTCAGGCGGGCGGGATTGAAGATGTTCTCGTAATAGGTGGTCCAAAGCTGCTCCAGCGGGTCCGCGTCATCCGGCCGGCTGGCCGGACAGGCGGTCAGGCCCAGCTTCCCCTCTCGGAAAGACATGGTGACCTCGGGCGTCACGATCACCCAATCCATGTCGCCGAACCGATCGACAAAGAAGTCCGCCACCGGCTCTTCGATCCGATGATCGGGCTCGAACCAGGCGGCGAAGCGGCGGCGCGCCGACGGGCTCTCGACCTCCCGGAAGCGCAGGAAGGCATGCATCTTATGGAGATCGCGCCGAACCTCCTTGGCGATCCGGGCGGCGCAGGCCACGTCGGGATCGGCACGGTTCGCCAACAGGCCCGGTTCCGATTGCAGGCGCAGCAGCAATGCATAGGCCAACGCCATGCCGCGCCCCGACCGTTCAGGGATCAATGTCCGTGCCAATGTCAGAAACGGCTTCGGAACCCGCACATCGGAGTCCGCCGATCCGGGCACGGGATCGGCGAAGAGAGATGGGCCATCCCCCTCCAACCCCCAATCCACGTCGCCGAGCGAGACACCTTGGGCCGCCAGGCCCCTGGCAGCAACGCGCCAAGCCCCAAACGTCCCCAGACGTGGCAGACGCGGCGCGAACATGGTCAGAACAACTCCATCTGTTGGGGCTTCACGAAGCGCGATCGCAAGTCGGCCGCATCCAGATACCGGCCCGGATGATGGTCCCGCGTGACGATGAACGGACGGGCTTGCCGCACCCGGCCCCCCATGCGGCGCAGATCTTCCAGACCCAGGGTCGACGATCTGCGGGCCGTCACGATGCGTGCCACGATCTTGGTGCCGAAACCGGGTACGCGCAGCAACAACGCCCTCTCGGCCCGGTTCACGTCAACGGGGAAGCGGTCTCGGTTGGCCAGCGCCCAAGCCAACTTCGGATCGACATCCAGGTCCAGCATCCCGCCCTGGTCACGGGTCACGATCTCACCCAGGTCGAAATCGTAGAAGCGCAGCAACCAGTCGGCCTGATATAACCTGTGCTCCCGCATCAGCGGCGGATCGACCAATGGCAGGACGGCCGATGCATCGGGGATGGGCGAGAAGGCCGAATAATAGACCCGCCGCAAGCCATAGGCCCCATAAAGTCGATCCGCATTGCCAAGGATCGTCGCGTCATCTGAACCATCTGCCCCCACGATCATCTGCGTGGACTGACCTGCCGGTGCGAATGTTCCACGCTTTCGGCCGGTATAGCTTGGCTCGGCATAGTCTTCCCCGGTCAGCCGAACCTTTCCCATCGCCCCGCGAATATTGGCGGCGTCCTTTTCGGGTGCGTAGGCCTTCACCGATGCATCCGTCGGCAACTCGATGTTGATCGACAAACGGTCGGCCGCCAGACCGGCCCGTTCGATCAAATCGGGCGCCGCATCCGGGATGGTCTTCAGATGAATATAGCCGCGAAACCCGCCAGCGCGCAGCGTCTCAGCGATCCGCACCATCTGCTCCATCGTGTAATCCGACGACTTGATGATCCCGGATGACAGGAACAGACCCTCAATGTAATTCCGGCGATAGAACTCGGTGGTCAGCCAGACGACTTCGTCCACGGTGAACCTGGCCCGCGTCACATTGGACGACGCGCGGTTCACGCAATAGGCGCAATCGAAGACGCAGTAATTCGTCATCAGGATCTTCAGAAGCGAGATGCAGCGCCCATCCGGCGCATAGGCGTGGCAGATGCCCGACCCCGTGGTCGAGCCCAACCCCGTTCCATCGCGCGAGCCTCGTTTGGAGGTACCCGAAGAGGCGCAGGAGGCATCGTACTTCGCGGCATCCGAGAGAAGTGCCAACTTATCCTGAATCGTCATCTTAGCCATTTGTTCACTATACGTTCACGTCAGCAGCCGGGGCAAGCCCGGGCTTGGTTCCCCGCGTCGGACCGTCTAGGTCCAGGGGAACGACCGAAGGGGGATCGACATGACGGCAAGCGCACGGATCGGGCTGATCGGGCTGGGCACGATGGGGGCGGCGCTGGCCTCCAACATCGCCGAAAAGGGGTTCGACATCGCGGTCTTCAACCGCACGACCGCACGCGTCCGCGACTTTGCCGCCAATGCCGGTGATTTGGCGTCGAAGATCACCCCGACCGAGACCTTGCAGGACTTCGTGGCGGCCATCGCCACACCGCGCGCAATCATCCTGATGGTGCCCGCGGGCGAGGCCGTGGATGAGCAGATTGAAGCACTGCTGCCCCTGCTGGACGATGACGACCTGATCATTGATTGCGGCAACGCCAATTTTCACGACACCAATCGCCGTATCACCGGCACGCCCGTCCCGTTCTTGGGCGTCGGGGTGTCGGGCGGCGAGGACGGCGCGCGTCATGGCCCGGCGATCATGGGCGGTGGCGACCCCGCCCATTGGGCCCAGGTGGACGACATCATGATAGCCATCGCCGCCAAACACGAAGGCGAACCATGCGCCGGGCTCGTTGGCCCCGACGGTGCCGGTCACTTCGTGAAGATGGTCCATAACGGCATCGAATATGCCGACATGCAGATGATCGCCGAAATCTACGGCATCCTCCGGGACGGCCATGGCCTGGCGCCCGACGCCATCGGCGACGTTTTTGAGACGTGGGATAACGGACCGCTGAAGAGCTACCTGATCGAGATCACCGGAAAAGTCTCGAAGGCCAAGGACGTGGCCACAGGCGATCCGCTCTTGTCGGTGATCGTAGATGCGGCGGGGCAGAAGGGCACCGGCCGCTGGACCGCCATCGAAAGCCAGCACCTCCTAACCCCCGTCCCCGCCATCGAAGCCGCCGTGGTGGCCCGCAACCTGTCGTCACGCCGCGACGAACGCGCCCGCGGCCAGGACATCTTCGGCGCCGCTCCCCAACCGCTCGAAATGGATATGGATCTGTTGGAACGCGCCCTGATGGCCGGGAAGATCCTATGCTACGCCCAGGGCTTCGTGATGATCGCGGCCACCCGCGACGCCCATGGCTGGGATGTGGACCTGCCTCAGGTGGCCCGGCTCTGGCGCGAAGGGTGCATTATCCGCTCAGCGATGCTGGACGACATGGCTTCGGCGCTCGCCGATCATCCGGACGACAACCTGATGCGCACGCCGTTCTTCGCAAACCTATTGAAGCAGAACCACGATGCGCTGCGTCAGGTCGTGGCCCAAGCTGCCCTGCATGGCCATCCGACTCCGGCGCTGGCCTCGGGTCTTGCCTATTTCGACATGATGCGAACCGCGCGGGGGACGGCGAACATGGTGCAGGCCCAGCGCGACTTCTTCGGGCTGCATGGCTTCGTCCATATCAACGGCAAGACCGGGCAGCACGGCCCCTGGGCCACCTGAACCGATCAGCGCCGGCGCCAAGCCCTGTAGCGGCGGGTGCGGGCCATCGTGCGGGCCCGGTCGGCGATCACCGCCCAGGCGGCGGGCACGCCCGGCCAAGGGTCACGACCGGCGGCCATCCGCTCCAACTGCGTTTTGGCCACGGCCATCGTGCCCAAGCTCGCCAAGGCCGTGTTCGACCAGGACACGGTGGGCACGGCGATTTCGGGGGTTCGGCCCGCTCGCCAATCGTTCGGCAAATCCGGCGCAAACGCCAACGCCCGGGCGAGACCCAGAACGGCGACGCCGAACCCAGCCTCATCGGCCTCGATGGCGGCTTGGGCAACCGACAAGCGAGTGATCCCACCCGTCACCATGATCGGCATCGCGGCGACCCGCGCGATGCGCTGCGCGAAATCGACGAAATAGGCCTCGCGCCGAGCGGAACTGCCGTCCCCCATGCGGCCTTGCATGGCTGGGCTCTCGTAAGATCCGCCCGATAACTCCACCATGTCGACGCCATGTCCGCCCAGCATCTGCACGACCCGCTCGGCATCCTCGGCCTCGAAACCGCCCTTCTGGAAATCGGCGGAGTTCAACTTGACGGCAACGCAGAAGCCCGGCGGGACCGCGGCCCGCACGGCCTTCACGATCTCCAGCAAGAACCGGGCCCTATTCTCCAACGAACCGCCCCAATCGTCGGTTCGACGGTTCGTTAGCGGCGACAGGAACTGACTGATCAGATAGCCATGGGCGCCATGAATCTCGACCCCGTCGAAACCGGCTTCCGCGGCAAGACGGGCCGTCGCCGCGAACCGCGCGGTCAGCGTTTCGATCTCCGGCTCGGTCAAGATGCGGGGCCGACCGAAGAGCTTGGAAAAACCGGGGATCGCGACGGCCACATCCGAGGCCGAAACCGCCTGCTCACCCATATCCGCATAGACCTGCCGCCCCGGATGACTGATCTGCATCCAGACCTGACCCCCGCCGGATTTCGCCGCTTTGGCCCAGTGACGGAACGGGTTTAGATTGGCGCCTTCCTGTAGGACCACGTTGCCGGGACCCGTCATCGCCGAGGGATCGACCATGACGTTGCCGGTGATCTGCAAGCCCACGCCTCCGGCGGCCCAGCGCCCATAGAGCCTGACCAGCCGCTCACCCGGGACTTGGCCGAAATCGGCCAAGTTTTCCTCCATAGCGGCCTTGGCAAGCCGGTTGGGCAGCACGGCGCCGTTCGGCAAGGTCAGGGGCGAGAAGAGTTGGTCGGTCATGGCGCCTCTCCGATGGCGGCTTGGGCGATGTGCGCCGTCGGGAGGGTTGACGCCGCTCTACATCCGCCAGTCGAAAAAATCGTCCGGCGCGCGGTCGAGCAGCTTGCGGGCCAAGTCGGTTCCCAGGGCGACGCCATCCTCCGCCGGACAAGTTCCCGCTTCTTCCAACACGTCGGAGCCATCGGGCCGCAGGATTTCCCCACGCAGGCTGATCGTCCCATCCTCCAAAAGCGCCAAGCCCGCAATCGGCGTCTCGCACGATCCGTCCAGCGTCCGCAGAAAGGCGCGTTCCGCGTCGACGCGAAGGCCCGTCTCCCGGTCATGGATCGCCGTCAGGATATCGCCGATCCCGTGATCGTCGCTCCGCCGTTCGATCCCGATGGCGCCTTGAGCGATGGCTGGCAGCATGGTGCTGGCGCTCATGGCGGTGCGCGGAACGTCTTTCATGTTCAAACGGTTGAGCCCCGCCATAGCCAGAAAGGTCGCGTCGGCCACCCCATCCCGCAGCTTCCCCATCCGGGTCTGTACGTTGCCGCGAAATTCGACCACTTCCAGATTGGGCCGCCGAAGGATCAATTGCGCCCGGCGGCGCAACGAAGATGTCCCGACGCGAGAGCCCGAAGGCAATTCCGCGATGTTGAGACCGTCCAACGTGATGAACGCATCGCGCACGTCCTCGCGCGGGAGATAGACATCGAGAACCAGGCCGGCCGGTTGTTCGGTCGGCATGTCCTTCATGGAATGGACGGCAATGTGGATGTCACCGGCGAGCAGTTGGTCTTCGATCTCGCGGGTGAACAGGCCCTTGCCGCCGATCTCTTTCAGGGGGCGGTCCAGAACGCGGTCACCGGTGGTCTTTATGACAACGATCTCAAAAGCTTCGACTGGCAAATCCATCGACGCCATCAGCCGCATGCGGGTTTCATGGGCCTGAGCTAACGCGAGCGGAGATCCTCTCGTGCCGATCTTGAGGGGATTTTCGGGGGAGAAGTCGGTCGTCATGGGGTCGTGTCCGGTCTGTCAGGCGCAGTTGACACTTACGCCCCGAAAAGGTCACTGACAACTGGAAGACGACCGGAGGATATAACCGATGAAACCGCTGCTGCGCTCGCTCGCCGGGGAGACCCTGCCCGTGCCGCCGATCTGGATGATGCGCCAGGCGGGACGGTATCTGCCGGAATACAAGGCGACGCGGGCCGAGGCCGGCGATTTTCTGAGCCTGTGCTACAACCCGGACTTGGCCACCGAGGTCACGATGCAGCCGATCCGGCGCTATGGCTTCGACGCGGCGATCCTGTTCGCCGACATCTTGCTGGTGCCCGACGCGCTGGGCGCAGACCTGTGGTTCGTCACCGGCGAAGGCCCCCGCCTATCGACCATTCAGGCGCCCGAGGACTTCGCCAAGATTAAGGGCAAGGACGACATCCACGATCATCTGGCGCCGGTTTATCAAACGGTCCGAAACCTGGCCGCGACCCTGCCCGATGAGGTGACACTGATCGGTTTTGCCGGGGCGCCTTGGACCGTGGCCACCTATATGATCGCCGGGCGTGGGACGCCGGACCAGGGGCCGGCCCATGGGCTGATGCGGGAAAATCTTCCGCTTTTCGAGTCTCTTATGGAGCGATTGACGGACGCGACCATCGAATATCTGGACAAGCAGGTGCAGGCCGGGGCAGCGGTGGTAAAGCTGTTCGACAGCTGGGCCGGATCGCTGACGGGCGACGCGTTCGAGCGCTATGCCGTGGCCCCCGCCAAACGTATCATCACCGAATTGAAGGCCCGGCATCCGGGATTGCCGGTGATCGCCTTCCCGCGCGAGGCGGGCGATGGCTATGTGGGGTTTCACGCCAAGACAGGGGCCGATTGCGTGGCGCTGGACAATTCGGTTGCCGCGGAATGGGCGGCCGAGCATGTGCAGGTGGATGGCTGCGTGCAAGGGAACCTGGCCTCGTCCCATATGGTGACCGGGGGCGATGCCCTGGTCTCGGAGGTGCGGCGGATCCGGAAGGCATTCTCGAACGGACCGCATATCTTCAATCTGGGTCATGGGATCACGCCCGATGCGGACCCGGAAAATGTGGCCCTGATGATCGAAACCTTGAGAGAAACCGTTAACGCGTGAGAAACGAGGCGGCGCAGACAGGCACCAGAACCGTCAGATTTTGGTGACACCAAACCGACCGGCAAGAGCCGGGGCTTTGGCGAGAGCGTACGGCTGGTCTTACCGCCGCAGATGGCCGCCATGCGCGGGACGCTGACCCGGAGCGCTGCCGAAAGAGCCGTCCGGCAGGTCGACCGCCGGCGCGCCTTCGGAACGATGGATATCCCGGGTATGGCGGGGCTGTCGGACCGCGGGCCCGCCGCCGTTACAGCATTTTGCGTTTTATCTGAGCCAAGTGCATCGCAAGGCGCGTTCGACCGAAGGGAGAGGCCGTGCCTTGCGATGCATATCAAACGCAAAGTGCTTTAACGTCCCCGGAACCAGTCCCGAAGCCGCCGTTTCTTGGCGATGACCGCGTCGCCCATGTCATCGAACGCCTCGCCCACCTCCTCGACCACCGGGTCGATGCGGTTGCGGCGGAAGCGCAGAATGCGGATCGTAATTGCCCAGACGATGGCGGCCAAAACCGTCAGGACCAGAATGTTCCACCAGGGGATGATCGTGGTCGCCGGGCTTTCGACCGGCCAGATCCGCACGGCATTCGGGTAGATCGAAAACAGCTCGGACCGCCAGCCATAGGATCGAACCGCAACCCATTCGGGGGTGGCCACGGTCGAGACGAAATCCGTCGCTTCAGCTTGTAGGTCGGCGCTGTCGAATTTGAAGTAGGGGGGCCAGCCCCAGCCGGTATCCTGGTTGCGGTAAACGCGGGGCGATCGGTTTTCATTCGAGGTGTTGATCAGGCGGACATCGCGGTTCGTCTGGCCGGCGTTCCCGGCATCGGCGCCGGAATAGAACCAGGCGTTCAGGCCCGGATCGACGCGGATGATGTCGGTTCCGGTGATGCGCACGATCTCGGTCCGGGGCAGCGTGTAATGCAGGAATCCGGCGACAAGTGCCGCGATCAAGATCAGGAACGTCCATTTCACATAGCGCATCGCAGGCCCCCCATGTCGTCAGCCATAGTTCAGATAGGCGACGATGGCGGTGACCGCCAGGACCGGAACGGCGTAGACCCATAGCAAAAGCTTGCGCCGCAGGTTGGCCTGGAACCGCTGGATCTCGACATCCACGAAGGTGTGGCGCGGCAGGGGCGGTTGTTCGATCTGCCAGCGTTCCTCCAGCCGGACCTTCTCGCCGGAGCGGAAATACATCCAGAGACACCAATAGATGACGGTCAGTGCGACCAGCAGCACCACAAGGATGCGGAACAAGACCATCGTGCCGTTCTCCGATTAAAACCATTTGAGAATGTAGTCCCGGACGGCGGCGGGGCGACCCATTATCGGTCGTCATCCGCGCCGGGAAGGGCCCAGGCGGCGGGCGGCCAGCGGCGCGGCAGGTTGGCCAGGGACAGGACCAGGATCGGCCCCCAGAGGAGCGTCGCGCGTGCCGACAAGATCAGGAAGTGGCCAGGGGCCGCCTGCCAAACGATGCCCGCCGTTGGACCATAGAGCCAGGCGAAGAGGCCGATGCCAGCGATTGTCAGGATCGCCGCCGAGATGAGCCCATTGACGACGAGGGACCAGAGCGACCGCGGCAGCAGCTTGCCCAGCGCCCACGGCAAGAGCCATGCCGCTGTTGCCAGCAGCGCCAAAGGCACGACCACGCCTTGCACCATCCGCTTCCCTCCACCTTCGATCCGCCCAAAGTGGGCCGGGGCGGCGAGATGGACAAGCTGTTGCAGGAGATCGAGGCGCGGGAGGAGGACGTTGTGACCCTGACGCAGGACCTGATCCGCGTTCCCACCCTGAACCCGCCGGGCCTGCATTACCGCCATATCTGCGCATTGGTCGGCGAGCGGTTGGCGGCACGCGGTTGGCAGGTGGAGATGATCCGGGCCGAAGGGGCATTGGGCGACAGCGCCGCGCATCCGCGGTGGAACGTGGTGTGCCGGCTGGAGGGCGCGGCGCCAGGCGAGACGGTTCATTTCAACAGCCACCACGACGTGGTGGCGGTCGGCGAGGGCTGGACCCGCGATCCGTTCGGCGGAGACGTCGCGGAGGGGCGCGTCTGGGGCCGGGGGGCGTGCG
Organism: Pseudomonadota bacterium; assembly: GCA_039180995.1. Lineage (GTDB taxonomy): Bacteria > Pseudomonadota > Alphaproteobacteria > Rhodobacterales > Rhodobacteraceae > Jannaschia. The sequence goes on along the minus strand of JBCDCW010000094.1, from coordinate 2,896 downwards.
ACATGAAGGGCGGGCTGGCGACCAGCATCGTGGCGGCAGATGCCTTTGCCGATCTGGTCCCCGGCTTTCGGGGCGCCATCGAGGTTTCGGCCACGGCGGACGAAGAATCGGACGGCTATGGTGGCGTGGTCCATCTGGCCGAACAGGGCCGCTTTGCCCATGTGGACCACGTCATCATTTCCGAGCCCTTGAACAAGGACCGCATCTGTCTGGGCCATCGCGGCGTCTGGTGGGCCGAGATCGAGACCAAGGGGCGCATCGCCCATAGGTCGATGCCGTTCCTGGGCGATTGTGCCGTTCGTCATATGGGCGCGGTCCTGGAGCAGATGGAGCGCACGTTGTTCCCGGTCTTGGCGACGAAGCGGACCGATATGCCCGTCGTGCCCGAAGGCGCCCGGCAATCCACATTGAACATCAATGCCGTGCATGGCGGCGAGCCCGTGCAAGCCGAGGATTACTCCGGATTGCCGTCAGCCTGCGTACCGGACCCATGCATCCTGACCATCGACCGGCGATTCCTGATCGAAGAAGACATCGCCGAGGTGAAGCGCGAGGTGACCGCGCTGATCGAGCGCATGCGCGAGACCCGGCCCGACTTCCGATATGAGATCCGCGATCTGTTCGAGGTCATGCCCACGATGACCCCGACGATGCCCCGATCGTTCAAGTGGTCGAAGATGCGGTGCAGCAAGTCCTGGGCCGGTCGGCGGAATTCGTCGTCTCGCCCCGAACCTATGACCAGAAGCATATCGACCGGATCGGCCGGCTGAAGAATTGCATGGCCTACGGCCCTGGAATTCTGGACCTGGCGCACCAGCCCGATGAATGGATCGGGATCGACGGTATGATCGACAGCGGCAAGGTCATGGCCTTGGCATTGCATCGGCAGCTCGGCTGAACGCTCCGCTTGGGATCAGACGATCAGCTCATGAGACTTCGGCCATAAAATCGCGCTGCATGCAGCGGGTCGGGACTGGTCCTCTCGCGACCGATCCTGAGTTGCCACGGCACTGGCCTTGAATCTGACCCTGGTCACACCCCATGCGGCATCCACGATCTTGCCCGGCTTGCAGACCTTGGGGGGTCGGGTCGCCACGGGATAGGACCGGCAACACCTCTGAGCGTTTTCGATGCGCAGTGGCCCGTCAGAGCGACGGGTCCCACTCGGCCATCACGTGGGCATAGGCATCGCCGTCCCGGACGATCCGACCGAAGCTGGGAAACGAGATATGTGACCCGGCGGTCAGCGTCCCCTCGTCGGCTGCCCGGTCGAATTGCCGCCGCCGAGACACGGCAGCCGCCGCCGGATCAACGTCGAAGCCGAAGCCGGCATCCGGGTAGGCCAGATGGATCGCCTCGTTATGGAGCGAGTCGGCCAGGATGGTCAGCGCGTCGTCCCCGCTTTCGATCCGCAGCACGCCATGGCCCGGCGTGTGGCCGGGCGACAGCTCGAACCGGACGCCCGGGGCGAGGTCCGCGTCCCCGACCAGGGTTGTTCGCCCCTCATAGGGCGCGACGGAGCGGCGGGCGCTTTCAAAATTGGGCCGCGCGCCTTCCGGCGCTTGGGCCAGGATGGCATCGTCGGTCCAAAAGGCATGTTCAGCCTCGGCCATGATTAACTCGGCATCTGGGAAGACGGCGGCACCCGTGCCGTCAACCAAACCTTCGCAATGGTCCAGATGGGCATGGGTCAGGATGACCGCGTCGACCTGGCCGGGTTCGATGCCGGCCGCTTGCAGGTTGGCCACCGTCTTGCCCACATCGGGACCGAAGGCGTCGACCGATCCGAAACCCGCATCCACCAGGAACGTGCGATCGGCCGTGTTGATCACATAGGCATTGATCGCCGTCGGCAGCGGCGCCTGCTGGGCCGATGCCTCCAGCACGGCGGCCATGTTCTCCTCCGAGACGTTGAAGAATGCCTCGACCGGCAGCGGGAAGTAGCCGTCCAGCAGAGCCGTCACCTGGATGTCGCCCACGGCATGACGGTAGATGCCCGCCACTTGCCCGTCGGCGAAAGGGGCCTTTGCGAAGGTCGGACCGGCAAGGGCGGTGGCGCCCCCGGCAAGGGCGAGGCGGGAGAAGTCGCGGCGGGTGAGCATGGCAGATGCCTTTTGGGCTTGGGGCAGGTCGCGGCGCTTTATGGCCTTTGTGCCGCACCCGCTGTCAACGCGGAGGATCGGTATCGGCGATCACAAGCCTGTGCCACCGGCCGCCCCGGCCTATCTCCGACCCATGCTGGACAAGGCCGCCATCGCCGATCTGACCCGCCGCCTGCGCGCGGCCTACCCCGACGCGCCGCGGCCGGCATCCAAGGGCGGACGGGATCCGTTCCGATCGGTCGTGTCCTGCATGCTGTCGGCGCAATCACTGGACCGGCACACGGCCGCAGCCAGCCGGGCCTTGTTCGCCTTGGCCAAGACGCCAGAAGGTATTCTGGCGTTGAGCGACGACCAGATCACAACGGCGATCCGCCCTTGCGGACTCTACAATGTGAAGGCGCGGAACCTGCGAAAGATGTGCCAAGCCCTTATCGAAGACCATGGGGGTCAGGTTCCCACAGATCGGGCGGGTCTGATGTCGTTGCCGGGCGTTGGCCGGAAATGCGCGGACATCGTCCTGCATTTCACCTTCGGCGAACCCGTCGTCGCCGTCGACACCCATGTTCACCGGGTCTGCAATCGCCTGGGACTGGCCCAGGGCAAGACGGAGGCCCAGACGGCGAAATCGTTGGAGGCCCATCTGCCCGACGGATTTCGCCCGGACGGGCCGCGTCAGCACCGGGCGAACCGCCGCATCGAGCGGACGAGCCGGACGCGGATGCCCGCCTCGGGGCGCCCCCGAGGCGGCGTGACCCCCTCCGGGCGCGTGGTACGGAGGGAGGAGTGTCCTTCCC
>JBCDCW010000093.1:0-13180 GCA_039180995.1 Pseudomonadota bacterium | reverse complement strand
CCCCGGAATCTGCGCGGCAATCGCCGCCTTCTCGATCCGCCGGCGGATCACATAGAGCTCCCGCTCGAACGTCTCCTCATCCACGCCCTTGGCGTTGGAAATCAGGATCTGCTCGATCTCCGGCCGCGTCGCATTGGCCTTCTCGCCCAGCACGTCGATATTCACCGGCACATGGCGCCAGCCATAGATGTAATGGCCCATCCGCAGGACCTCGGTCTCCACGATGGTCCGACACGTCTCCTGCGCCCCAAAATCGTTGCGCGGCAAGAACACTTGCCCCACGGCCAAGAGTTCGTCCCGCAATTCATGCCCCGTCCGCTCGACCTGTTCGCCGAAGAACTTGAACGGGATCTGCACGTGGATGCCCGCGCCATCCCCGGTTTTCCCGTCCGCGTCGACGGCGCCCCGGTGCCAAATCGCCTTCAGCGCGTCGATCCCGGCCTCGACCACTTTCCGCGACTTCCGCCCCTGGATGTCGACCACCAGACCCACGCCGCAGGACGAGTGTTCCGACTCCTCATGATACAGCGACCCGCTCCCGACGCGGCGCGCCAATTCATCCCGTTCGAACTCGGTGAACCAATGCGTCACGGATCGTCTCCTTCCACGAAAGGGTTGTCAGCTTCGTACTCGGCCCGCGTCTTCGTCCGGTGGTCGCCGGACAGCCGCATATGGGCCGGCGCCTTGTCGATGTAGATCTCCGAAATCAGCGGAAAATCGGCCGCGGCCTGGAACAGCCCCGGAAGAAACTCGTAATCGTCCCCGTCCGAGCGCAGCCACAGATGGCTGCCGCAGCGCGGGCAGAAGGCCCGTTCGGAAAAGTCCGACGACCGGTAGCGCGTCACCTCTCCGGTGATCGTCACGGCCTCGGGCGCGGCGTTGAAGGCGCCGTATACGGTGCCGGACCATCTCTGGCACATGGCACAATGACACGCCCCGATGGCGGCGATGTGCTTACCATCCACTACGATCTCGACCGCGCCGCACAGGCAGCGGCCTTCCAGTCGCCCCTCGCGGCGATAGACGTCGACCCAGCTCATGCCGCCTGCTCCGAATAGGTGGCCAGCAACCGCTTCACCCGGGCCCGGCGCCCGCGCGCGATGTTGGTGACCATGTCATGCAGCAATCCCTGCTGCTTCAACGCCCGCGCCAGATTGTGCTGGGCGCCGGGGAAGATGAACCGATGGACCCGCGGCATCTCGGGGATCAGATCCAGATGCGCCAGATCCTCGGCGCAGTCGCCGCCCGCAGCCAGGTAGTATTCCGTCCGCGTGCTGTCGATCATCTCGGCGACCGACCGCACCGGCAGCGTGCCCCATCGCTTCTGCACGTCGGGCCAGCGCTGGTCGTCCAGGATGGAGCGATCCATGGTCACCTGGGGCGAGAACGCGATGGCGCGCGCCACCCGCAAATCCCGCGGCAGCAAAAGCGCGCCATAGCCGCCCATGGAATTGCCCAGGGTGATGATCTCGCGGATACCCTCGGATTTCCGCATGTAGCGGATCAGGCGGACGATCCGCCGCCACAATCCCGGCGCCGCATACCAGCTCGCCCGCCGGTCGGTGACGAACAGGACGTTGTTCGTCCCATTGCTGGAGGCACTTCCCGCAAACTCGTCCAAGGGCTGCCCACCGACACCGCCATGCATCCCCATGAACACCACGACCAGACGGTTCGTCTGGCCGGGCATCCAGCGCAGACGAAGCTCGTCGTCCATGTAAACGGTGTCGATGGTCGGATTCATGGGATGAACGGTTAAGATCCAGTTAGGTCAGACGGGCTGTCCGATCGGTGTTTTATGTCGCGTGTTGCGTTTTCGGGCGTATGAACGCTCGTTCGCACAGGGGGTGTATGGCGGGTGTACCGGGGGTGCCCCCCTCTATTCGGCCGCGATGGTGGCGGCCCCAGCGTCGAATTTCTCCAGGATCGCCTCCGCACATTCGCGTCCGTCCCGGATCGCCCACACCACCAGCGAGGCCCCCCGGACGATGTCGCCCACTGCATAGACGCCATCCAGACCCGTGGCATGGGTGCGGAAATCGGCTTTTACCGTGCCCCAACGCGTCACTTCCAGTTCGGGCTGCTTCCACAGGGTCGGCAGCTCCTCCGGCTCGAAGCCCAGCGCCTTGATGACCAGGTCCGCCTCCTCGACGTAATCCGCGCCCTCGATGATCTCGGGCCGTTGCCGGCCCGTCGCGTCGGGTTCGCCCAGCCGCATGGTCTGCACCTTCACGCCGCGCACGGCGCCGGGTCGGCCCAGCTCGGCCACGTCGCCTTTCGGCGCATCGGCCTCGAAGCCGCCGGGCGCGGTTAGCCAGACAAATTCGACGCCCTCCTCCTCGGCATTCATGACTTCGCGCTGACTGCCCGGCATATTCGCCCGGTCCCGCCGATACAGGCACTTGACCGAGGTCGCGCCCTGGCGGACGGCCGTGCGCACGCAATCCATGGCCGTATCGCCACCTCCGATCACGACGACACGCTTGCCGTCGGCATTCAACTCGCCACTGTCGAACTCGGCCACCTGATCGCCGAAATACTTCTTCGACGACACCGTCAGATAGTCGATGGCCCGCACGACCCCATCGGCATTGGCGTTCTCGCCGTCCAATTCCCGAGATTTGTAAACGCCCGTCGCGATGATGACGGCGTGATGTTCGGCCCGGATCTCGTCGAATGAGATGTCGCGGCCGACCTCGCAGCCCAGCACGAACTCGACCCCGCCCTCGGCCAATTGCGTGTTCCGCCGCTCGACCACTTCCTTTTCCAGCTTGAAGCCGGGGATGCCGTAGCTCAGCAACCCGCCCGCCCGGTCATAGCGGTCATAGACGGTGACCTGCACGCCCGCGCGGCGCAGCATGTCGGCGGCGGCCAGTCCGCCGGGCCCTGCACCGATGATGCCCACGCTTTCGGGCCGCTCGGCATAGGGCTTGATGGGCTCGACCCAGCCCTCCTCGAACGCCGTGTCGGTGATGTATTTCTCGACCGCGCCGATGGTGACGGTGCCATGGCCCGATTGCTCGATGACGCAATTGCCTTCGCACAACCGGTCCTGGGGACAAATGCGGCCGCAAATCTCCGGGAAGGTGTTGGTCATCTGCGCGACGTCATAGGCTTCGCGCAGGCGGCCTTCGGCGGTCAGGCGGAGCCAATCGGGGATGTTGTTGTGCAGCGGGCAATGGCTCTGGCAATAGGGCACGCCGCATTGGCTGCACCGCCCCGCTTGCTCGGCCGCGCGTTCAGCGGCAAACTCTCGGTAGATTTCGCCGAAATCCCCCGTTCGCGTCTCGGCATCCCGCTTCTCGGGCGTCTCCCGATCCAAGGTAACGAAGCGAAGCATCTTGTTCGAGGCCATGAGAAACCCTCCCAGGAAACGGCGAGCCTTCCCCTTACACAAGGCGTCCGTCGAGATAAAGTCAGTAATACTGTCCTATATCGGGATTTTAATCCCGACGAAATGGCGGGATCGGCAGAACAAAGCCGGAATTAGGGCCGTATCGGTCCCAATGACCATCTTTCGCTTGAGGAACACAGCTTCCATGGTGCCAGAAAACAGGCGAATCATCCATGGCCCTCTGGCATCTCCTCCTGCTCGCGATCCTTCAGGGCGTGACCGAGTTCCTCCCGATCTCGTCCTCCGGTCATTTGATCCTGCTGCCTGCCCTGACCGACTTGCCGGACCAGGGCCCCTTCTTGGACGTTGCCGTTCATGTCGGCACGCTGGGCGCGGTGATCCTCTATTTCCGGGCCGACGTCGCTGACGCGATCATTGGCCTGATCGGCCTGGCCCAGCGGCGGTCTGGCCCGAAGGAACGATTGGCCCTGGGTCTGATCATCGCCACCATTCCCGTGATCTTGCTGGGCCTGGCCATCCAATTGACCGTCGGGGCCGAGGCCCTGCGCTCCGTCGCCGTTATCGGTTGGGCGATGCTGGGCTTCGGCCTTCTGCTATGGTGGTACGACCGCACGGGCGCACAGGCCAAGACGTTGCCCGATTGGTCGCCGTCCCAGGCCCTGAAACTGGGGCTCTGGCAAGCCCTGGCCCTGATCCCCGGCACGTCGCGGTCAGGCATCTGCATCACCGGCGCCCGCGCCATGGGCTACGGCCGCGAAGACGCGGCGCGGATCGCGATGCTGATGTCCATCCCTACCATTCTGGCGTCAGGCATCCTGCTGGGTGCGGATGTAATCGGCGAAGGCAACGCCCGGATTTGGCGAGACGCCGCCATCGGCGCGGCCTTCGCCTTCGGCTCGGCGTTGCTGGCGCTGGCGCTGATGATGCGGCTGCTCCGCTCGGTCAGCTTCACACCTTACGTCATATACCGCGTCATCCTGGGGATCGGGTTGCTCTGGTGGGCCTATACCTAAGCCGCGATGCGCTGGGCCGGCCATCGCACCGGCGCGACATCCAAGGCCGAAAGGCCCGTGGCACGCGCGGCAACCAGGACGGCCCATGCCCCAAACCCGTTGGCCACGACCGCCGCGACCAATACGCCACCATAGCCGAACAGCGTGACGCCCAGCCAAGCCAGCGGCACATAGATCGCCAGCACCCGCGCCAGCGATAGGGTCATGGCGTAACCGGATTTCGAGATCGCATTCAGCGCCGCGTTGCCGGTCACCAACATGCCGAACCCAAAGAGCGACCAGCCGACGACCCGCAAATAGGCCGCTGCCGCGGCGGTACTGTCTTCGCCCGCCCCGAAAGCCCGAGCGATGGGATCGGCGAACAACGTCAGCATCACCGCGATCAGCAACCCATAGGCGACCGAAAACAGAATGCAGAGCCGCAGGGCCATCTGCGCGCGCTCCGTCTTTTTGGCGCCCCAGTTCTGACCGACGACCGGGCCGATGCCGGACGACAAGGCCAACAAGGGAACCGCCAAGAAGCTCTCGACCCGGGTGGCCGCACCAAAGCCACCCACATAGGCGACCCCGACGGTGCCCACGGCAGCGGTGACCAAGGCCATCCCCGCTGGATTGATGGCGTTCGACGTGGCCGCCGGGCCGCCCACGCCCGCGATGTTGCGGGCATTTTTCCAGAAGTTCTTCAGCGGTGCCGAACAAGGTTGCAGGATCCGCGCCCGCAGCGCGATCCCGCAGGCCACGGCCGAGCCGGCCATCATCGCGATCAAGGTCGCCATCGCGGCCCCCGCGATGCCCAACTCCGGCAAGGGCCCCCAGCCCAGGATCAGGGCGGGCGTCGCCGCGATGTTCACGACCGCCGAGAAGACCATCACCATGGCCGACGACGTCCCGGACCCATGGGCGCGGAACACCGCGTTGGTCAGCATCATCGACACCAGGAACGGGAAAGCCAGGCACCAGATCGGCGTGTATTGTAACGCGGCCTCTAGCACGGCCGCATCCGCCCCCAAGGCGGCCAGGACCCATTGGTCGATCAGCCAGAAGACAAAGGCGACCGACGAGGCCAGGATCAGGCCAATCCCCAGGGCGTGAAGACCCTTGCGGGTTACATCGTCATCGGATTCACGCCGCCCGATGGCCTGCGAGATGATGGCGCTGGCCCCCGCCGACAAGCCGATGGACAGGGACGCGATCGCCGTCGTCACAGGGTAGATCCACCCGACCGCCGCCAGCGCGTCAGGTCCCACCTTGGCCAGGAAATAGGCATCCACCAAGCCGGTCGAAATCACGGCGAGAATGCCCAGCGCCATGGGCCCGGACAGCGACAGCAGCGCCTTCCAGATCGGTCCGTTCGTCAGATCGCGTGTACCCGTGGCCATGCGGACCCCTTTCTGCCGTCAGGGGCCAACTAGCACGGTCTGGATGCGTTCCCTATCGCGGACCAACGCGCAGATTGCGGGCGCTTTCCTTGATTTCGGCATATTGGCCGGACGGGCGGAACCGCCAGAGGTAGTCGGGCAAGACGGCCTCTAGGGTCGTGGGTGCAATACCGAACGCCTCGAACCCCGATTGGCCCGTCACGACATTGTCGCGCGCCAGATTGCGCACCTGATCGAGTGTGAGAACATTATTCTGGAACAGTCCGAGCGACAGTTTCTGGACCCAATCCAGCACAAACCCCATGGCTTTGGCAGCGAAGAACGGCACGGGCAGCAGCAGCGCACGGCGGCGGACGACGCCGAGCATTGTCTGCATCATCTCGCGGAAGGTCAGCACCTCCGGGCCGCCCAGTTCGTAGATGCCCGACGCTCCTTTGCCGTCGACCGCCAAGGCAGCAGCGGCGGCAACGTCGTCCACAAAGACGGGCTGGAACCGGGTGTTCCCACCCACCAGGGGAATGGACTTGAGCAGCGAGGCCATACCGGCGAAGCGATTGAAGAACTGATCCTCGGCCCCGAAGATGATGGAAGGACGCAGGATCACGCTGTCGGGTAGGTGCTGCAAGACGGCCGCCTCACCGGCGGCCTTGGTGCGGGCATAGACGCTTGGGCTGTCGGGATCGGCGCCAATGGCGCTGATCTGAACCATCCGGTCGATCCCCTGCGCAGCGGCGAGGCGGGCAATCCGGCCCGCGCCCTCGGCCTGGAGGGCGTCGAAGGTGTTCTTGCCCGACTCGGCCAGGATGCCCACGCAATTGACCACCGCATCGGCCCCCATCAGGGCGGCCTGCACCGAGGCGTCGTCCCGGATATTCGCGAAGACCGGCTCGACCTGGCCGACGGATCCGTAGACGCGAACGAAATGGGCTTCGTTCGGGCGCCGGACGGCCACGCGGACGCGCCAACCATCCTTGGCCAGGCGGCGGGCGATGTAGCGGCCCACGAAACCGGAGCCGCCGAAGATCGTTACCAATTTCTGCATGTCCGGTCCTTCGCTCACAACGGGATACGACGTCGATACCGCGCCCCACGGGTAGGGACCAGCCCCTGGGTCAGCGCATCAGGCGGCCATATCGGGATAGGCAGCCGCGACCATTGCTTCCGACAGGACGCCATAGGCCCGCCGCCAAGCGGCGGCCGTGTGCGGATCGAACCTTTCGGAGCCGAGAAACCGCGCCATCGTTCCGATCAATGTCTCACCAACGAGATCGTAGTGATCCGGCCGCACGCCGTAAGCTACATGGCGGCGGGCCAGATCCTCGATCACCGGGCGCACGGCCTCCATGTGGCCCAGAGCCGCGACCACCACGTGCAGCGTGTCCATCAGCTTGACACCTTGGACATCCAGATCGCCGCCAAACAAAGGCCGAAGCTGCGGGGCGGCGGCGAACAGCGTCTCATAGAAAAGACGTCCGACCGCCTGCGCGTCGGCATGGACAAAGGCAAAGCTGTCGGCGACGCAAGCCAAGTCAGATTGGTCGATTTCTGTTGAAGGTGCGGTCATCAAACTCTCTCAGTCGCGGTCAAGGCAACCTGGGCCGCCGGACATTAAGGTTCGGTTCCCGCCCGGGACCTAAATTTGCCGGACAGACGATTGACAGCCAGAAGCGGTGATTATACGCCCCCCGCACCGTGGATGCCCAGGTGGCGGAATTGGTAGACGCGCTGGCTTCAGGTGCCAGTTCTCGCAAGGGAGTGGAAGTTCGAGTCTTCTCCTGGGCACCACGGTCTACACGAACACGCCCGGCCCCGCGGTCGGGCGTTCGCGTATCCGGAGCACGCCCATGACCATCGCCCAATCCGACATCACCCTGCACCAAGGGGACCTGCCCGCGGGCCTGACCTTCCCCGACGGCGTGGCCATAGATTGCGAGACCATGGGCCTGAACCCGCACCGCGATCGGCTGTGCCTGGTGCAGCTATCCGGCGGCGACGGGCACGCGCATCTGGTGCAGATCGCCAAGGGTCAAACATCGGCCCCCAATCTGGAAGCGCTGCTGCGCGACGAAACCGTTCTAAAACTGTTCCATTACGGTCGCTTCGACATCGCCGCCATGTTCCACGCTTTCGGCGCCCTGGCGAAGCCGGTCTGGTGTTCCAAGATCGCGTCGCGTCTGGTGCGGACCTACACGGATCGGCATGGCCTTAAGGCGCTGCTGTCGGAATTGCTGAACGAGGACATCTCGAAATTGCAGCAGACATCGGATTGGGGGGCCGAGACGCTGACACCGGATCAGATGGCCTATGCGGCCTCGGACGTTTTCTATCTGCATCGCCTGAAGGGCGCGCTGGATGCCCGCCTCGACCGGGAAGGGCGCACCGAGATCGCGCAGGCCTGCTTCGATTTCCTGCCGACGCGCGCAAAACTCGACCTGATCGGCTATCCAGAGACCGACATTTTCGCGCATAGTTAGGGGATGGCTGCGGTCTCCTATACCAGCGTCGTGCGCGTCGCCAGGATCGTCCTTCCCGTTGCGGCGCTTGGCTTGTTGTCCACGCTGTTTCTTTTGGCGCGGCAGGTGGATCCAAATGCCGCGATCCATTTCACCGATGTCGACGTGTCGGAGCGCGCCCGCGCGCTGCAATTGACCGAGCCACGGATCGCCGGGGTCTCGCGAGACGGGACTGCCTATCGGCTGAGCGTCGCGGATGCCCGGCCAGACGCCAGCGATGCGCGGCGGATGACCGCCGACTCGATGCGGTTGGAGTTGAACGACGAAGGCGAAGGGGGGGCGATCGTGTCGGCCGCCCACGGAGTGGTCGATACCGGTCGGCGGGCCGTCGTGCTGGATGGTGAAGTTTGGATCGAGACGACCACCGGCTATAGCCTGCGCACGCAACGATTGGAGGGCGAATTGGCCGAGATGTATATCGTCGCCCCAGGCGAAGTGGTCGGCACCGGCCCCATGGGCCGTATGCGGGCTGGCGCCATGCGAATCGAAGGCGATGAAAACGGGCAGCAACGCTTGGCCTTCACGGGCGGCGTCGAATTGCTATATCTGCCTCCATCAGATTAAGGTCGCGTTCATGTTTTTCCGAAGCCTTGCCCTCGCCTTGTCCCTTCCCTTTGCGGCGTGGGGGCAAGAGGCCAGTGTCGGCTTCGGTAATGGCGACTTCGACCGCTCGGCCCCGGTTGAGGTGGCGGCGGACAATCTGGAAGTCGATCAGAATACCGGCCGCGCGACACTGACGGGCAATGTGGTGATCGTCCAAGGCGATCTGCGGTTGTCGGCCGATGTGGTGATCGTGGACTACACGACCTCTGGCCCGGACCGCCGGATCGAGCGGATGAATGCAAGGGGGGACGTGTTGATCGTCGCCGGGGACGACGCGGCCGAAGGGGCCGAGGCGACATATCTGATCGGCTCGTCCCAGATCAACATGAGCGGGGACGTGGTCGTCACGCAGGACGGTAATACCCTTGCCGGCGATCGTCTGGCCGTGAACCTGGAATCGGGGGAAGGCACGGTGACGGGCCGCGTGCGGAGCACGTTGCAACCATGAGCGCGCTGGAAGTCACCGACGGCTCGGGCGGCCTGCGCATCCGCAATCTTCGCAAGTCGTACAAGAAGCGGCCGGTCATCCGCGACGTGTCCATGGACTTGGATCGGGGCGAGGTCGTCGCCCTGCTGGGTCCGAACGGATCCGGTAAGACCACGACATTCTATTGCATCGCCGGGCTTGTGAAGCCCGATGGCGGCACGGTGACGCTGGACGGTCAGGCGGTCACTTATCTGCCGATGTACCGCCGGGCCAAGGCGGGCATAGGCTATTTGCCGCAGGAGATGTCGATCTTCCGCGGACTGACGGTCGAACAGAACATCATGGCGATCCTCGAAGTGACCGAGAAGAAGCGACACCGCCGCCTCGAGCGGCTGGAGGAGCTGTTGGGCGACTTCCACATCGAACATCTGCGCCGCGCCTCGGCCCTGGCGCTGTCGGGCGGTGAACGCCGCCGGGTCGAAATCGCGCGCTGCCTGGCGGCCAAGCCCCGCTATCTGCTGCTGGACGAGCCGTTTGCGGGCGTTGATCCGATTGCAGTGAATGACATCCGAGGGCTTGTGGTCGACCTGAAGTCGCGCGGGATCGGCGTCCTGATCACCGACCACAATGTCCGCGAGACGCTGGAGATCGTGGACCGCGCCTATATCCTGCATGATGGCGGCGTGCTCATGTCGGGCAGCCCGGACGAAGTCGTGGCCAACGACAACGTCCGCCGTGTCTATCTGGGCGACGGCTTTTCGCGTTAGGGCATTTCCCGCTTCCCCATTGACTTGTGCCGCCGTCCGGCGCCCAATTGGAGGATGGAGCATCGCCCCGATGTCCCGGCCGGACGAGATGTCCGATCCGTGAACGGACCGCCGCAGACGCGGCATGGCCTGCCTCTTCCCATGAATATCGAGACCGTCGCAGGAGGTTCCATGCGCTATCAGATCACCGGAAAACAGATCGACATCGGCGAGGCTCTGCAGACTCATGTGAAGACCGAGCTGGCCTCGGTTCTTGAGAAATATGCGGGCCGACCGACCGATGCGAATGTGGTGTTTTCCCGGTCGGCGCATGAACATGTCTGCGAGTCGACCGTCCATCTATCAACCGGACTGACGGCGACAGCCAAAGGCAAAGCCGTTGATATCTATGCAGCTTTCGACGGTTGTGCCGAGAAGATGGACAAGCAGCTGCGGCGCTATAAGCGCCGTTTGAAGGACCATCACGTTGATCGCGCACAACCCGTTGAACTTTATGGGGCCTCCTCGTATATCCTCGCCTCGGAGGAGGAGGGTGATGAGCCCGACTCGCTGCAACCGATGATCGTGGCCGAGATGGAGACGAAGATCCCATCCCTGTCGGTCGGTGAGGCGGTGATGCAGATGGAGCTCGCTGGTGCCCCGGTGCTGGTGTTCAAAAACGAGAAGGGCGGTGGGCTAAACGTTGTTTATCGACGTGACGATGGCAATGTTGGTTGGATCGACCCAGCGACGAGCAGTTGAACGGGCCCCTTGCGGGGACGCTAACGAAGGTTTGTGTGGATGCAGCTAAGCGATCTCCTGGCCCCCCGGGCGGTGAAGCTATTGCCGAAAGTGTCTTCCAAGAAGCGCTTGTTCTGCGAGCTGGCCGCGATCGCATCTGACATCTATGGGTTGGAGCAGGAGGTCGCCTTTCCCGCTTTGCAGGAGCGAGAGGCGCTTGGCCCGACCGGCGTGGGCGATGGCGTCGCACTGCCCCATGCGCGCCTGGCCGGGTTGGATCGCGTCCATGGCGTGTTCGCCCGCCTCGAATCGTCGATTGATTTCGAGGCAATGGATCGCAAGCCCGTCGACCTGGTTTTTGCTCTTTTTGCGCCCGAGGGTGCGGGCGTCGCCCATCTGAAAGCGCTGGCCCTGGTCAGCCGGACCCTGCGGGACCCATCGCTGTGTGCTAAGTTGCGGGTAAATTCGGATCCGGCTGTTCTGCATGCGCTCTTGGCGGAAGCCCAGTCATCCGAGGCGGCGGCCTAACTGTTCTTCCAGCGCCGGAAGCCAAATGCCAGATAGTCGCGGCGATAGGCGTTAACGCAGGCATCTTCGATCTCGTCCGACAGGATGGCGTCCAGGTCTTGCCGACCTGGCAGGGTCAGGGTGATCGGCGGCCTGTCTGAATAGGCTGCTAGCGCGTCTAGCTCTGCCTGCGCCTCAGGTTCTCGGATCAGCCGTTGTGGCAGGACCGCTTGGGCCATGCCGGCCAACAGAGCCGATTGACTGGCCCAGATCGGAGCGACCGGGAGGGCGGATTGCCCGCCCAGATTCGATTTCAAGAATCTGAGGAACCCGAGAAACGAGACATCCGCAGATGCATCCAGGTCGACTCCATGTTGATTGGTCAGGATGCGGCGCACGTCATTCGCCTCGGCGCCCTTCGCCACGAGGATCGCCCGGAATGCGTCATGGGCCCGCGCCAGCGGGTGCCGCAGAACCGAAAAGCTGACGAAGCCCTTCGCCCTGCGCATCCAGGGCCGCAAGTCCTTTTGGGTGAGCCCATCCTTTGGAGGCGCGCCATCCAAGGCCGTCAGCCAATCGCGGATCGCCGCATCCGGCCCGCCCGGGACGGGCAAATGCAGCAAGGGCGATGAGGCCGCGGCCTGGAAGCTGGGGACCGACGGGCCCCGCGGCGGCTCAAGATTCACGGAGCGCGATAGGCGAAATGGATCGACGGTCGCCAGATGCGCGCGCATCTCGTCCGCGTTCTCGACCTTGGTTTCCGTGTCGCCGGGGTTCTGCTTCTTCAGCTTGCCTGGCACTTCGGTCAACCGATCCGCACTGCCCAGGAAGGCGGCCAAGCCGTTCAAAACATCCACGTCGCCGATATCGTCATACCCGATCCAAAACGCCGTCTGACCCGTGACCTGCAAGGCGCGTTGAACCTTGTCCCGGAACGCCTGCTGCGCCTCCAGGATGCTATCGAATTCCGAACCATCGAACCTGGCCGTGGCGGCCTTCGCCATCTTGGGATTGGTCAGGCGCCATTGTCCCGTCTTGGCGGCGATGCGCAGCGATACATAGGCATCCAGCGGGTTGCGCGTCAGGACGACCTTGCCGATCCGCGGGTTTTGCAGCACGCGATCTACGATGCGGGGATCGTGGTCGTGAAAGAAGCGGAACCCGGAAAGCCCGGGCTGGGCGATGATCGCCGTCAACAGCGGAATCGGGTCGATTTCACGCGCGGCCATGTCGATGCCGAACAACTCCGTCCGGTTATGGGCGCCCAGAAAGACGGGGTTGAAGACCTCACCGTAAACCTCGACATCCGATAGGGCGTTGAGGGATTCCTGAAGGTGGTTCGATCCTGTCCGCATCTCGGCGAAGAGAACGAAGGCATCGAACTTAGCGGACAATGCGCGGCCTCGCGGGTTCGGCGGGGGCACGGTCGGGCATGGAACTGAAATCGCCCATGACGACGGGCTTCATGCCGCCATTGCGCAGCCGCCCGAGGAAATCCGTGAACCCGGCCATCTCGCGCATGCGAGGCACAGCCGTCAATCGGCGCGGGCCAGGGCCGGTGATTTCATCGAGAACGCCCTGCATCTTCTCCATCGGCTGATGGATGAAGTCGGCGAGGGTCCATTGATGCACCCGCGCAGCAACACCCGGTGTCTTGAGCATCTTCAGAAACGCCATCTCTGTCCGTTGCAACCGGGCCGCTTCGGCCCGAGTGACATCGAATGTTTGCCCTGAAAGGTGCAGCGGCACGGCCCAGGCGCCGGTCACGACGGCGATCGTGGCGTTGGGATCGCGCACGATCAGATCCAGCACCTCCTGCTGGTCGCCCGGGCCAAACAGAAAGGTCTGCTGCTCACCCCGCGTCGACCAGAGTAGGTTCGCCAGGAATTGACCTGG
>JBCDCW010000092.1:0-13262 GCA_039180995.1 Pseudomonadota bacterium | reverse complement strand
GGGCGGCAAAGGCGATGAGGAAGCGCCTCCGCAGGAGGCCGCGCCCGAAGAGCCCGCCGGGCAAGCCACATGACCAAGACCGGCATCATGATCTGCGGCCATGGCAGCCGCGCCCAATCCGCCGTGGACGAATTCGCCACCTTGGCCGACAAACTCCCACCGCTGCTCCCCCCCGACTGGCCCGTCGAATACGGCTATCTGGAATTCGCCAACCCGGTGATCCGCGACGGCCTCGACAAGCTCCGCGCCCAGGGCTGCACGCGCATCCTGGCCGTCCCCGGCATGCTCTTCGCCGCCATGCATGCCAAGAACGACATCCCCACGGTCCTCAACACTTACGCCGCGCAGCACGGGATCGAGATCAGCTACGGCCGCGAACTCGGCATATGCCCCACCATGCTCGCGGCTGCCGGCGACCGCATCCGCGCCGCCCTGGCCGAGGCCCCGGGCGACATCCCGCTCCACGACACCTGCCTCGTCGTGATCGGCCGGGGCGCCTCGGACCCCGACGCCAACGGCAACGTCGCCAAGATCGCCCGCATGCTGCACGAGGGCTTGGGCACCGGCTGGCTCGAAGTGGGCTATTCCGGCGTCACCTTCCCCCTCGTCGAACCCTGTCTCAGCCACGCCGCCAAGCTCGGCTACAAGCGCATCGTCGTCTTCCCCTATTTCCTCTTCTCCGGCATCCTGATCGACCGCATCTACGGTTTCACCGATCAGGTCGCCGCCGCCCACCCGGACATCCAGTTCGTGACGGCCGGATACCTCGGCGACCACCCCCAGGTCCTCGACACCTTTGCCGAACGCATCCGCGAACAGGACGGCCCCGACGCGCCCCCGAACTGCGGCATCTGCGGCTACCGCGAACAGGTCTTGGCCCTGGCCAATGGCGACCACATCCACATCACCTCCGATCAGCGTCGGCACCCCGCCTTCGGCGCCGTCCCGCCCCCCACCTGCGTGCTCTGCAAATACCGCACCCAGGTCCTGGGGTTTGAGTCGGAAGTCGGCGCCATCCAGGAAAGCCACCACCACCATGTCGAAGGCCAAGGCGCCTCCGCCCCCGGCTCAAACGTGGCCGATTGCGCCCTCTGCGACACCTTCTGCACCGGCCTCTGCCGCCTGGAAGCCCAGGCACATCATCACCACCACCATCACGGCGACGGTCACCATCACCACGACCACCACCATCCAAGCTACCCCCATGCCGACCACCCTCATGGCCCGGAATCGGCCCGTAAGACGGCGAAGACGTAAGATGCGTCCGGCACCCAACGCAAAGCAATCGGCCCGCCCATCCGAACCGTCCGCCCTTCGACAGCGGCGCGCTCGTCAGGCCTATGCGGCCCCGCTGGGGCCACCGGCCTTCCTCGCCCCGATCCGACGTCCCCGCCACACCAAGCCCTCTTCCTCTCGCGACACATGTCTGGGGGCTGAGCCTGCCAATGGCACCGCCCCAGCGGCCCTCAACCGGGCGTCGCTGCCATGAGACCCTACGAACGCGATCCCAACGCCATCTACGCCGCCAGCTTCGCGACCGTTCGGGCCGAAGCCAGCCTGACGCGCTTCCCCCCCGACGTCGCCAAACTGGTCATCCGCGTGATCCACGCCTGCGGCATGATCGAAATCGCCGACCGTCTCGCGTTCTCATCCGACGTGGCCGAGGAAGGGCGAACGGCCCTGACGAGGGGCGCGCCCGTCTACACCGATTGCGAAATGGTGGCGTCCGGTCTGACCCGCCGCCTCTTTCCGGGCCAGCCGGATATCCGCTGCACCTTGAACGACCCCCGCACGCCGGACCTGGTCCAAGACCTGCAAACCACCCGCTCCGCCGCCGCCGTCGATCTCTGGGACACCGACGGCGCCATCGTCGCGATCGGCAACGCCCCCACCGCTCTGTTCCGCCTGCTCGAACGCCTCGACCAAGGCGCCCCGCGACCCGCCGCCATTCTCGCCTTTCCGGTCGGCTTCGTCGGCGCCGCCGAATCCAAAGCTGAACTCGCCGAACGCCCCCGCGCCCCGTTCCTCACCCTGCGCGGCCGCCGGGGCGGCTCCGCCATGGCCTCCGCCGCCGTCAACGCCCTCGCGCTGCTCGCCACCGGCGGCGTCCAATGACGGGCGTCTTCACGACCCCGCGCATGACCACGCCGCACCCGGCATCGGCGGGCGCATTTGCACATCTCGACTGTCCCGTCTTCATCGACCGTGCCTGTCCGGATCAGTTTCCCGCGGCCACCGCAAGGCGGCTGGCTGGTCCGGCGGGCCCGAGCGGACACCGCCTTCGCCCGACCCGCGCGTGCGTTCGGGGCCCTGTCCCATTCCAACCTTCTCGCACGGGCCCCGGACACAACCATCGACCTCCACCATGTCACAAAGGGCGCAGACGCTTTGACCCTCTCTCGCCGGACCGGAGCGCGACGATGACGGATCCGCTCGTCCGCTTCGATCCGACCCGGCACGGAACAATGAACATCCCCTTACCGAAACCGTACAGACGCGCGTCTGTACGGGGGGTGTACGCCGGGTGGACGGGGGGCACCCCCCATGCCTGAGCGCCCCTGGCTGCACATCGTCGGCATCGGCGAAGACGGTCTCGACGGCCTGACCCCCGCCGCCCGAACGGTGGTCGAGACCGCCGAAATCCTCATCGGCGGCGACCGCCACCACACCCTGTCGGACAGCGTCACCGCCAAGCGTCTGTCCTGGCCCCACCCGTTCGATGCCCTGATCGACACCCTGAAATCCTTTCAAGGTCAACGGGTTGTCGTCCTCGCCACGGGCGATCCGCTTTGGTTTTCCGTCGGCGCCCGCATCGGCCGGGCCATCGACCCGGGCCAGATCGCCTACCATCCCCAACTGTCGGCTTTCCAACTGGCGGCCGCCCGCATGGGCTGGTCCATGGCCGACCTCGAAACGCTCACCGTCCACGGCCGCCCCGTGGAACAGATGATCGCGTTCATCCAACCAAATCAACGCCTTATCATCCTCACCACCGGCGCCGAGACCCCCGCCCAGATCGCCCAATTCCTCACCCAACGCGGCTTTGGCGACAGCCCCATGACCGTCCTTTCTGCCATGGGCGGCCCGGCCGAAGCCCGCTTCGACGGCACCGCCAAAACCTGGTCCCACGAGGTCCCGGCCTTCAACACCTTGTGCATCGACTGCGTCGCCGCCCCAGATGCAGCCCTCCTCCCCCGCGTCCCGGGCCTGCCCGACGATCTCTTCCGTTCCGACGGCACCATGACCAAGCGCGAGATCCGCGCCGCCACCCTCGCCAAGCTCATGCCCATGCGCGGCGCGCTGCTCTGGGACATCGGCACCGGCTCCGGCTCGGTCGCCATCGAATGGATGCGCGCCGCCCGCTCCGCCCGCGCCATCGCCATCGAACCCCGCCCCGACCGCCGCGCCATGGCCGCCGAAAACGCCCTCGCCCTGGGCACACCCCGCCTGGACCTGCGCGAGGGCGAGGCGCCGCAAGCCCTTGAAAACCTGCCCTCCCCCGACGCCGTCTTCATCGGTGGCGGCCTGACGGAGCCCACCTTCGAGGCCGCCTGGGCCGCCCTGCGCCCCTTGGGCCGCCTCGTCTCAAATGCCGTGACCTTGGAAAACGAGGCCCAACTCATCGCCCTCCATGCCCGCCATGGCGGCGACCTTGTGAAACTCCACACCCACCACGCCGAACCCGTCGGCCGCTATCATGGTTGGCGTCCCGCCATGCCGGTCACGCAATGGAGCCTGATCAAGCGATGAGCGCGCGCAGCGACGCGAAGAGCGGCACACTCCACGGCCTGGGCCTCGGTCCCGGCGACCCGGGCCTCATCACCCGCCGCGCTGCGCAAATCATTGAAACGGCAGAGGTCATCGCCTATCCAACCCTTGCCGGCGGCGACAGCTTCGCGCGCGCCATCGCCGCCGACCTCATCCCCGCCAACGCCCGCGAAATCCGCATCGACATCCCCATGACAACCGCTCGGGCGCCTGCGCAGGCCGCCTATGACAAGGCCGCCGAAGTGATCGCGTCGATCCTCTCCACCGGCACCGATGTCGTTTGCCTCTGCGAAGGCGATCCTTTTTTCTATGGCTCCTTCATGTATCTCTTCGCCCGCCTGCGCCCCCGCCATCCGGTCGAGATCACGCCCGGCGTCACCTCCATGACCGCTTGCGCCGCAGCGGCGCACCAACCGCTGACAGCGCGCAACGAGGTTATGACGATCCTGCCAGCCCCCCTGCCCGACGACACGCTGCGGGACCATCTGCACCGCGCCGAGACGATCGCCTGCCTCAAAGTGGGCCGTCACTTACCACGCCTGCGGGCCTTACTCGACGCCGAAGGGCTGCTGGACATGGCCACCTATGTGGAACGCGCGAGCTTGGGCGCTGAACGGGTCCTCCCGCTGGCCGACGCGCCCGAAGCGGCGCCGTATTTTTCCATGATCCTCATCTCGAAAGGCGCTGATCCGTGGCTCTGACCCCAATCGTTCTGGTCTTGAACGCGGCGGGCGAGGCGGTGGCACGCCAGATCGCCGACACCCTCGGATGTCCAATCCACGGGCGCGCGGGGCGCGCCGACGCGCCGGTGACCTTTCCCAACGCGCTGGACCACACGCGCGATCTCTTCGCGGCCGGGCACGCCGTCATCGGCGTCTGCGCCAGCGGTATCTTGATCCGCGCGGTCGCGCCGCTGCTGGTCGACAAGACGCGCGAGCCGCCGGTGATCTCGGTCTCGGATGATGGCCGCGTCGTCGTCCCATTGCTGGGCGGACATCGGGGCGCCAATCGCCTGGCGCGGCAGATCGCCGAGGCCTTGGGCGGTGTATCAGCCGTCACGACGGCGGGCGACGTGGCCATGGGCGTCGCCCTGGATGAGCCGCCACCCGGATATGCCCTGGCCAATCCCGAGGATGCGAAACCGGTCATGGCCGCGCTCCTATCCGGCCGCGGCGCGCGCCCGACCGGCGAGGTCCTGTTCGATCTGCCGCCGGGCAACGCCGTCGAGATCGCGGTGACCGACCGTCCCGAACAAGGCGGCCCGGCGAAGCTGGTCTATCATCCGCAGCGATACGCGCTCGGGGTGGGCTGCGCCCGTGACGCGGCTCCCGAGGAGCTGTGGGGCAATGTCGAGGCCGTCATGGCAGAAGCCGGGATCGCGGCCGGTTCCATCGCCTCGGTGAACACCCTGGATTTGAAGTTGGATGAACCCGCGATGAATGCCCTCGCGGCACGCCTCGGCCGCCCTTTACGGGCGTTCTCGGCCGAGGCGCTGGCCGCGGTCGACGTGCCCAACCCCTCGGACGTGGTCCAGGCCGAGGTGGGCACGGCCTCGGTCGCCGAGGCGGCAGCCCTGACGGCCAGCGGGGGGACGATCTTGGTCCCGAAGCGCAAGACGCCCAACACGACCGCCGCCCTCGCCGTTGCAGAGACGCCGATCACCGACCTTCCGGGCCGCCCGCGGGGCCGGGTCTCGATCGTCTCGATCGGTCCTGGCCAGGCGGCCTGGCGCACGCCCGAGGCCAGCCGCCTGATCCAGGACGCCGAAGAATTGGTGGGCTATGGGCTCTACATCGACCTGCTCGGACCCTTGGCCGCCGGCAAACCCCGCGCCGACTTCCCCCTGGGCGGCGAAGAGGCGCGATGCCGCCATGCCCTGGAACAGGCGGGCAAAGGGCGGAACGTGGCGCTGGTCTGTTCCGGCGATGCGGGGATCTATGCCATGGGTGCGCTGGTTTTCGAGCTGATGGATCGGGGCGATTTAAGCGACGCAGCCCGCCGGGTCGAAATCGTCTGCACCCCCGGCATCAGCGCGTTGCAGGCAGCGGCCGCGCGCGCGGGCGCGCCGCTGGGGCACGATTTCTGCGCCATCTCGCTGTCGGACCTGCTGACGCCGCGCGACGACATCCTGCGGCGCCTGAAGGCCGCCGCCGAGGGCGATTTCGTCATCGCCTTCTACAACCCCGTTTCGAAGCGACGTCGGACCTTGCTGGCCGAGGCGCGCGATATCCTGTTGCGCCACCGCCCGGCCGATACGCCCGTTCTATTGGCCACGTCCCTGGGCCGCCCCGATGAATCGGTGCGCTACCGGCGTCTGGATGACCTCCAGGTGGACGAGGTCGACATGCTGACCGTCGTGTTGGTGGGCTCGTCCAACACACGGCTGACGCGCACGGGCGATGGCGTGAGGATGTTCACGCCCCGGGGTTATGCGCGCAAGATGGCGGGCGGCGATCTGGCGGCAGAGGTCGGGACATGCGAGGCTGGGGACCGGTGAGATGGCTATCGGTAGTCCTTGGGAGCCAGCCGGGCGCCTTGGGCCAAGTAAGTCTCAGCGCCCGGCACCACGTCGGTATTCTGGGCCGAGACGCAGGCCCAGGCGCCCGCGCGCCGGTGGAGGACGAAGCTAAGGATCGTGGTGCGCGCGCCCGCTTTGGTGCCGTCGGGCGCGATCTGGCCGACCAGCGCCATGCGCGCATGCAGGACGACCACGTCGCCCAGATCGCGCCGCTTCACTCGCCCTGCGGTCAGTTTCGTGTGGGCGAAAAACGATCCGAGCGCGTAGGAATGGGCCTTTGCGATCGCGGGGCGGTCTTCCCACCAGATGCCCACGACATTCACGAAATCAGCGTCGTCGGCAAAGAGCGCGGCCAGGGCCTCGCCGTCGCGTGCGGCCCAGGCGGCCGTGAAGGCAGGGACGAAGGCGTCTGGATCGGAAACCATGGCGAAAGGCTAGCGACATGAAGGTCCATTTCATAGGCGCCGGGCCCGGGGCTCCCGAATTGCTGACCCTAAAGGCCCAGCGGCTGATCCGGGCCTGTCCCGTCTGTCTCTATGCCGGGTCGCTGGTGCCCGCCTCCGTTGTGGCGGAGGCCCCGGCCGGCGCCCGCGTGCTGGACACGGCGGCGATGACGTTGACGGAAACCCATGCCGAAATCCTGGCCGCCCGAGACCGGAGCCAGGACGTGGCCCGGGTGCATTCCGGAGACCCGTCGCTTTACGGCGCCATCGCCGAGCAGATCCGACTGCTGACGCGGGACGGGATCGCCTATGAGATCACGCCGGGCGTTCCGGCCTATGCGGCGGCGGCGGCCGCGTTGGGGCAGGAACTGACCATCCCTGAAGTGGCGCAATCCATCGTGCTCACGCGCATGTCGATGAAGTCCACCTCCATGCCGCCGCGCGAGACGCTGGAGAACTTCGCACGCACCGGCACCACCCTGGCGATCCATCTCGGCATCCGCGCCCTGCGCGAAATCGAGCGGGTGCTGATCCCCCATTATGGTGCGGATTGCCCCGTCGTGATCGCCTATCGGGTCGGATGGCCGGATGAGATGTTCCTGCGCGGCACGCTTGCGGATATTCGCGCGCAGGTCCGCACAGCCAAGATCACCCGAACCGCCTTGGTCCTGGTCGGCCCGGCCCTGGGCGCGGTGGACGACTTTCGCGACAGCGCGCTGTATGATGCGGCCATGCCCCACGTCCTGCGCCCCCGGGCGGCACCTGCGTCGCGGGACTGAATGCGTCCAATCCAAACCGGCAGGCGGGAAGACGGATCGACGCCGGGGTCACACCGTTTCGCCGTGCCGCGGCGCGGCGGGTCTTGTCATTGACTCTTCACGCGGAGCACGCAGGTTTAACGCCATAAAGTCCGGGAAAAAGAATCGGTTCCGAGACGGATGTGGAGTGCAACGCCATGATCGACGGCGACTATGATGCCCTGCCGAAGGAGGTCCGCGAGGGCCTGGCCCGGGCGCGCGACCAGGATCGCCGGAAGACCGGTGGCAAGCTGCGCGTACAAGTTGGCGACGATTGGTATCCCATCCGGTCCTTCGACCAAAGCGGGTTCGAGGTTGGCCTGGACACGGCCCCCAAGCTGCGGGGCTTGGTGGAAATCCATGACGGCGCGCGCCTGCTGCGCCAGGCTTTGATCGTGGCCGGCGCGTCCAAAGGCGATGCCATGCGCTATGAGTTCAAGCGCACGACCGCGTCGCGGCAGGCTGCCCCGGTCGATTACGTTCGGACGACCGAAGCACCAGCTGGATATCTGACGAAGTCCTGACACGGCCTGGCTGCCGCGCCATGGCGTCGATGTCTCGCACCGTCCGACCGGCGCCGGGGTCTACAGCATCGACGGCACGACCAAGTCTGGCGGCCGGTGGCCATCGGCGAAGGTCTGCATGTTGACCAGAACCCGCTCCCCCATCTCCAGCCGCGCCTCTCGGGTGGCCGACCCCATATGGGGGGTCAGCACCACGTTGGGCAGCGCCACGAGACGGGGATTGACGCTTTTGCCATGTTCGAAGACGTCGAGCCCGGCACCCGCCAATTCGCCGGCGCGCAGCATACGAGTCAGGGCATTCTCGTCGATGACCTCGCCCCGGGAGGTGTTCACGATGATCACATGGGGCCGCAGCAGCTTCAGGCGGCGCGCGCCCATCAAGTGGAACGTCGAGGGCGTATGCGGACAATTGACCGAGATGATGTCGGCCGCCGCGCACATCCGATCCAGGCTGTCATGATACGTCGCGCCCAGCGGCTCCTCCAGGCCCGAATGCAAGCGGCGGCGGTTGTGGTAATGGACCTCCATGCCGAAGGCTTGCGCCCGCCGGGCCACCGCCTGTCCGATCCGCCCCATCCCGAGGATGCCCAGGACCTTGCCGCGAAGCCGGCCGCCCAACAGCGCCTCGGGCGCCCAGCCGCGCCATTCGCCGTCCTGCATTCGCGCCATGCCTTCGGACATCCGGCGGATCACGGCCAACATCAGGGCCATGGCCATGTCGGCCGTGTCCTCGGTCAGCACGCCCGGCGTGTTCGAAACCAGGATACCCCGCTGCCGGGCCGTGGACACGTCGATATGGTCGACCCCCGCCCCGTAATTCGCGATCAGCTTCAGCCGCTCGCCCGCGCCACCCAAGAGCGGCGCGTCGATCCGGTCGGTGATCGACGGCACCAAGATGTCCGCCCCCTGCATCGCCGCCAGCAGCGCCTCGCGGGACATCGTCTCGTCGCTGGGGGTGAAGTCGCAGTCGAACAACTGGGCCATTCGCGCTTGCACAGGGTCCGGCAGGCGTCGCGTCACGGCAACGGTCAGGCGCTTGCTTGGCAGGGGTCCGCCCTCCGGGCTTTGTCTCTCGACCCCACCATGGCATGGTCCGCCCTGCGTGCAAGGGGCGACAGACCCCACATCGCCCGAGCAGTTTCGACAGGTCCAAACCCCATGCGTTCCAAAATCCTTTCGACGGTCCTGGCCGTCCTGATGGCCCTCCCGGCCTGGTCTCAAGAGACGCCCGATATCGGTCCGGTGACATCCCTCCCG
The DNA here is from genome assembly GCA_039180995.1 of Pseudomonadota bacterium. Taxonomy (GTDB): domain Bacteria; phylum Pseudomonadota; class Alphaproteobacteria; order Rhodobacterales; family Rhodobacteraceae; genus Jannaschia. The sequence goes on along the minus strand of JBCDCW010000092.1, from coordinate 3,955 downwards.
CTGCCCCGTTATGTGTCGATGAAAGCGTCCGAGGGCTATGCCCGACGCGGCCCGTCTTCGACGCACCGCATCGATTGGGTGTTCAAGCGCCGCCATATGCCGCTGCGCGTCGTTGGAGAATACGGACACTGGCGCCGGGTCCAAGATCGCGACGGGGCGGGCGGCTGGATGCATTATTCCCTGCTGTCCGGAAACAGAACGGTCATCGTCGAAGCCGCGCGGCTGCCGCTGCATCGGCGGCCCCGACCGGATGCGCCCGTCTCGGCCCAGTTGGAGCCGGGCGTGGTGGCCTGGCTGGGCGAATGCCGGTCCGGCTGGTGCGAGTTGGACGTGGATGGCGCGCGGGGCTGGGCCCAGACGACCGCCCTCTGGGGCGTGGCCCCGGACGAGGTGCGGGACTAGCCGCGCGGCAGGTCGTCAATCGAGGGCGGCAGCGAAGATCGGTGCCAGGTCGTCCCAGATCGCTTGCGATCGGGCCGACAGCAATCGCCCCTCACGCTGCACCGGCGCATAATCGGTACCGTCCAAAAGGCGCGCCACGCCGCCCGCTTCCTGTAGGGTCAGAACACCCGCGGCGTGGTCCCACACATTCAGCCCGGCATTCAGGACGAAGTCCGACGCGCCCAGCGCCAGGGCCCGGTATTCATGGACCGAAGCCCCCAACGACCCCGCGCGGCGAAAGCGAGGGATCGTCGCGGCCAAGGCCGGTCGGACAATCTGCGGGAAGTTGTAATCGCCCACATTGCCCCGCAGCCGGTCAAGCGGCGCCGAGGTCGGATCGACCGTCAGTCGACGGCGCCGATCACCCCGGTTGAACCAGGCCCCGCCACCGCGATGGGTCTCGATCCAATCGTCGAAGGACGGATCGTAGAGCAGCCCCCAGACAGTCTCGCCATCTTCGACGACGGCGATGATGACCCCATAATTGGCGATGCCATGGGCGAAGTTCCACGTCCCGTCGATGGGATCGATCACGGTGACGCGTCCTTCACCCACCTGGTCAAGCCGGGTTTTGTCCGCGCTGACGGCCTCCTCTCCGATGACCGTGTCGCCGGGCAGGATGTCCTGGATACGCGCCGTCAGCGCAATTTCGGCCGCGGTGTCCGCGACGGTGACCAGATCGTCGAAGGTCGACTTGGCCTCGACATCGTCCGCGGAAAGATCGCGGAACCGCGGCAGGATCTCGGCACCCGCCACGTCGCGGGTGGCAGTGATGATGGCGGCGGCTTGGGCGTCGGTCAGGGGCATGGCAGGTCCGATAGGAGGCTTGGCGACAAGCGCCGCCTGCCATGTCAGTTTCGCCGCGACAAGCGGTCCGTGGTCACTTACGCCGCCGTGTCAAGCCCTCGCCCCTTCAGAAGCGCGTCCACCCCCGGCAAGCGGCCCCGAAACGCCATGTAAAGGTCCGCCGCTTCGACCGATCCGCCGGTCGACAGGATGTGCCGTTCCAGCTTCGATGCCAATGCCGGGTCGAACGGATCGCCCGCCTCTTCAAAGGCCGCGAACGCATCCGCATCCATCACCTCGGACCACATGTAGCTGTAATAGCCCGACGAATAGCCGTCGCCCGAAAAGATATGGGCAAAATGGGGTGTGGCATGCCGCATCCGGATCCCCTGGGGCATGCCAATCGTCTCGAGCACTTCGGCCTGTTTCTGCATCGGATCCGCGGGCGCAGGACCATCATGGAATGCCAGGTCCACCAGCGCCGAGGCGACGTATTCCACGGTCTGGAACCCCATATCATAGGTCGCCGCTGCCAGAAGCCGGTCGCGCAGCGCATCGGGCATGGGCGCCCCGGTCTCTGCATGGGTGGCGAATTCGCCCAGCACCGCCGGCACGTCGAGCCAATGTTCATAAAGTTGCGAGGGCAGTTCGACGAAGTCGCGCGCGACCGACGTGCCGGAGATGGAGTTGTAGGTCACGTCGGACAGCATCTGGTGCAAGGCATGTCCGAATTCGTGGAATAACGTGCGCGCATCATCGTAGCTCAGGAGGGCTGGATCACCCTTCGCGAAGTTGCAGACATTGACGACGATGGGCCGCACCGCCCCGTCCAACTTGGATTGCGACCGCATGGCCGAACACCAGGCCCCGGATCGCTTGGACGGTCGGGCGAAGTAATCCCCCATGAACACCGCCACATGCTCACCGTCACGGGTGACCTCGAAGCTGCGGACGTCGGTATGGTAGGCGTCCAAAGCCAGCGGCGCGAACTCCAGCCCGAACAGGCGGTTGGCGACGGCGAAGGCAGCCTCGATCATCCGGTCGAGTTGGAAGAACGGCTTCAACTCCGCCTCGTTCAGGTCATGCAGCGCCAGCCGCCGCTTCTCGGCGTAATAGCGCCAATCCCAGGGCTCCAGCGGCCCCGTCAGACCATCCGCTTGGGCCAGACGTGTCAGATGCTCCGCATCGGCCAAAGCGGCCACCCTGGCCGGGTCCCAAACCTGCATCAGCAGATCGCGGACCGCGTCGGGCGTGCGGGCCATCTCGGTCTCTAGCTTGTAATCGGCGAACGTGTCGTAGCCGAGCAGCCTTGCGCGGTCCTCCCGCAGCTTGAGGATTTCGGCCGCAATTGCCCGATTGTCGGTCTCGCCGCCATTGGCGCCGCGCGCGGTCCAGGCCTCATAGGCCTTCTGGCGCAGGTCGCGACGGGGCGAGAATTGCAGAAACGGCACGATCAGCGACCGGTTCAGGGTAACGATGGCGGCGGGGCGCTCGCGCTCCGCCCCAGCCGCCCGAGCGGCCTCTTTGACGAAGTCGGGCAGGCCGTCGAGATCCGCATCCGACAGATCCATGAACCAGGTGCGTTCGTCGGCCAGAAGGTTCTGGCCAAACTGGGTTCCCAAAGTCGCGAGACGGGACTTGATCTCGGTCAGCCGCTCGGCCTCGGCCCCGTCCAGGGCGGCGCCGGCGCGGACGAAGCCGCGGCGGGTGAGCATCAGGACCCGCTGCTGTTCTTCCGTCAGATCGAGCGTCTCGCGGCGGGTCCAGAGATCCTCGATGCGCTGGAACAGCTTGGTGTTGTTGGTGATTTCCGAGGAATAGGCCGACAGTTTCGGGGCCATCTCGCGCATCAGCGCCTCGCGCGCCGGGTTGCTGTCGGCGCCGGCCAGATTGTAGAACACGCCCGCCACACGATCCAAGGTTTTGTCCGCCAATTCAAGCGCTTCGATGGTGTTTTCAAAGGTTGGCGGCGCGGGATTCTCGGCGATCGCCAGGATCGCCGCCCGGCCCTCTGCCATGCCCTGGTCCAAGGCCGGGGCGAAGTGGTCGTCGGCGATCTCGGTGAAGGGCGGCAGGGCGTGGGGGCCGGTCCAGTCTTGCAGCAGCGGGTTTGTCATGGGGGGCTCCTTTGGGCCTAATTTAGGGGCTTCGGAGGGGGGTGCCACCCGTGCCCCCCCTGTACACCCCCCGTACAGACGCGCGTCTGTACGGTTTTGGTGACAAAATAGTCAGAGTTCCGTGCCTTGTCCCCCCGACTCGGCGGCCCAATCTTGCTCAGAGCGGCCGTTCAGATGATACTCGGCCGCATAATTTGGACACGGAGCCAATCATGACCCGGAAGATCCTGATGATCCTGGCCCTGCTGATGACCGCCCCGGCTCTGTCGGGCTGTGCGCTGGCCGTTGGCGCGGGTGCCGCGGTGGTAGCGGATGAGATTGCCGAGGAGAACGGACGGAACCTGTTCTGAGGTCCGCCCGATGATCCGCCTGGGCCTCTGCCTGACGCTGGTGCTGACCCTCGCCGGGTGCGAGACGGCGAAGGGGTTCATTCGTGACGCCGAGAATGTCGGCCAGGCCCTGGCGCGGGGCGGCTAGACCGCGCAAGTCCGGCAGAGCGCGGCGGTGGGCACGGCGACCAGCCGCTCGGGGCTGATGTCGGCGCCGCATTTGACGCAGATGCCGTATGTGCCCGCCGCGATCCGCGCGAGGGCTGCGTCGATGGCGCGGAT
>JBCDCW010000091.1:0-13283 GCA_039180995.1 Pseudomonadota bacterium | reverse complement strand
TGTCGATCTGGAAAGACGGCAGCCCGCTGTTCGCTGGCGACAAGTACGCCGACCTCAGCCAGGAAGCGCTGTGGTATATCGGCGGCGTTTTGAAGCACGCCAAGGCGCTGAATGCGTTCACGAACCCGGCGACCAATTCCTACAAGCGCCTGATCCCGGGCTTCGAGGCCCCCGTGCTGCGTGCCTATTCGGCCCGCAATCGCTCGGGCTGTGTGCGGATCCCGTGGACGGAGAGCCCGAAGGCCAAGCGCGTCGAGGCCCGCTTCCCCGACCCGTCGGCGAACCCATATCTGTGCTTCGCAGCGCTTCTGATGGCGGGTCTCGATGGTATCCAAAACAAGATCCATCCGGGCGAACCGTCGGACAAGGATCTCTACGACCTTCCGGCCGAGGAGCTGGCCGCGATCCCGACGGTCTGCGCGTCCTTGCGCGAAGCGCTGGACGAGTTGGAGAAGGACCACGAGTTCCTGCTGGCCGGCGACGTGTTCACGCGCGACCAAATCGAGGGCTATATGGGGCTTAAGTGGGAAGAGGTCTACGCCTACGAGCACACGCCGCATCCGGTCGAGTACCAGTTGTACTATAGCTGCTGAACGGGAGATGGGGTGAAACCCCATTCGACGGGGCCGGCAAACGGCCCAACTGGACGGGGCGCCTTCAGGGGCGCCCTTTTCTTTTGCCTCGCATGGCCGCGGCAGGCATAGAGGCCGCCATGAAAATCCTGATCCTGAACGGCCCGAACCTCAACCTGCTCGGCACGCGCGAGCCCGAAATCTATGGCCGCGAGACACTGGCCGATGTCGAAGCATCGTGCCGGGCGCTGGGCCTGGGCGTGTTGGAGTTTCGGCAGTCGAACCATGAAGGCGCCTTGGTCGACTGGGTGCAGGAGGCGCGGGGCGCGTTCGACGCCATCGTCATCAATCCCGGCGCTTACTCCCACAGTTCGATTGCGATCTTGGACGCCCTGACCATGTTCGACGGGCGGGTGGTCGAGGTGCATATCTCAAACATCCACAAGCGCGAAGCGTTCCGGCATCACTCGTATATCTCGGCCCGGGCGGATGCGGTGATCGCCGGGCTGGGGGTCGAAGGCTACCGTGCCGCGCTGCGCTGGCTGGCGGATCGTTAGGACGCACGGGGCTTTCCGAACAGGCGCCGTGCGGGCGGGCACGATGTTTCGCGCGCGAAACATTCTATTTATTAACAATATCTTAACGTGAGTTCGATCAAGTCCTTGCGGTGTCAAGCGCCTGGGGGCGCGGGACTCGCATCGGCGCCCGCACCGACCCAGCCAGTGGTTGACGGCCTGCCCGGTCCTGCTGTTAGGTCCCAGAAGCCCGGCATGCAGATGCCGAGCCATCTGGGAGGACAACATGAAGAAATTGCTTACCGGGTCGGCCCTTGCCGCCCTGTCGCTGTCGGATGCCGCCTTCGCCGACGGCCATGGAACCACCGCTTGTCTGATCACCAAGACGGACACCAATCCGTTCTTCGTGAAGATGCGCGAAGGCGCGTCGGCCAAGGCCGAGGAGTTGGGGATCACGCTGAAGACCTTCGCGGGTCAAGTCGACGGGGACCACGAGACCCAGGTCGCCGCCATCGAGACCTGCATTCTGGACGGCGCATCGGGGATCCTGATCGCGGCGTCGGACACGTCGTCCATTGTGTCATCGGTGCAGCAGGCGCGGGATGCCGGCCTGCTGGTCATCGCGCTGGATACGCCGCTGGATCCGATCGACGCCGCCAATATGACCTTTGCCACCGATAACTTCATTGCCGGCGAACTGATCGGGCAATGGGCGGCCGCGACGCTCGGCGATGAGGCGGCGAATGCCAAAATCGCCCTGCTCGACCTGGCCGTCAGCCAGCCGACGGTCGGCGTGCTGCGCGACCAAGGCTTCCTAACCGGCTTCGGCATCGACACCGCCGATCCGAACGTGAACGGCGACGAGGATGACCCGCGCATCGTGGGCAATGACGTGACCCAGGGCAACGAGGAAGGTGGCCGCCGGGCCATGGAGAACCTGCTGGCCGTCGATCCGGAAATCAACGTCGTCTACACGATCAACGAACCCGCCGCCGCTGGCGCCTATGAGGCGCTGCGCGCCATCGGGCGAGAGAACGACGTGCTGATCGTCTCGGTCGATGGCGGCTGCCCCGGCGTGCAGAACGTGGCCGATGGCGTGATCGGCGCCACGTCGCAGCAATATCCGCTGCTGATGGCGTCGCTGGGGATCGAGGCCATCGCCCAATTCGCCGATGACGGCACCCTGCCCGCCCCGACCGACGGCAAGGAATTTTTCGATACGGTCGTCGCGCTGGTGACCGATCAGCCGGTGGACGGGGTCGAGAGCATCTCGGTCCAGGAAGGCCGCGACCTCTGCTGGGGCTGATCGGCTGATCGTTTGAGATGGCGCGGCGCGGGGTCCCGGCTCCGCGCCGCGCCCGTGGCAGGAAGGAGCGCCATCATGGCCGAGACGGGCCAGACCGACAGCTATGAACGCGCCGTCAACCAGACCGAGGCGGTGGCGGAGTTCGAACATCCGCATCGCGGCTTCGTCGGGCAGCTTCAGCATCTTCTGCATGTGAACCCCGCGCTGGTGCCGCTGATCGTGCTGGTCGTGTCGATCATCGTGTTCGGCCTGCTTTTGGGCTCGCGGTTCTTTTCGCCCTTCGCGCTGACGCTGATCCTGCAACAGGTGCAGATCGTGGGGATCGTGGCGGCGGCGCAATCGTTGGTGATCCTGACGGCGGGCATCGACCTGAGCGTGGGGGCGATTGCCGTCATCTCGTCAGTGATCATGGGGCAATTCACGTTCCGCTATGGCCTGCCGGTCGAGGTGGCGGTGGCTTGCGGGTTGCTGCTGGGCACGGCCATCGGCTGCGTGAACGGCTGGTTGGTGGCGGTGATGAAGCTGCCGCCGTTCATCGTGACCTTGGGCATGTGGCAGATCGTTCTGGCGGCTAACTTCCTCTATTCCGCGAATGCCACGATCCGGTCGCAGGACATCCAGGAAAACGCGCCCTTGCTGCAATTCCTGGGCACGACCTTCCGGATCGGCGGCGCGACCTTCACGTTTGGCGTGGTCTTTATGGTCTTGCTGGTCGTCGTCTTGGCCTATGCGTTGCGACACACGGCCTGGGGCCGGCATGTCTACGCGACCGGCGACGACCCAGAGGCGGCGGAGCTATCGGGCGTGAACGTGACGCGGACGCTGATTTCGGTCTACGGCCTGGCGGGGCTGATCTGCGCCTTTGCGGGCTGGGCGCTGATCGGGCGGATCGGGTCGGTGTCGCCCACATCGGGGCAGCTTCTGAATATCGAGAGCATCACCGCCGTGGTCATCGGGGGGATCAGCCTGTTCGGCGGGCGCGGCTCGATCGTTGGCACGTTCTTCGGCGCGCTGATCGTGGGGGTGTTCACCTTGGGGCTGCGGCTTCTGGGGGCGGACGCGCAATGGACGTATCTGCTGATCGGGGTGCTGATCATCGCGGCCGTGGCCGTGGACCAATGGATCCGGCGGGTATCGGCATGAGCGTCGAGCCGATCCTGAAAGGGCGCAACCTGGTCAAGCGATATGGCCGGGTAACGGCGCTGGACCATTGCGATTTCGACCTGATGCCAGGCGAGATCCTGGCGGTGATCGGCGACAATGGCGCGGGCAAGTCGAGCCTGATCAAGGCGGTCTCCGGCGCGGTGCAACCCGACGACGGCGAGGTCTGGCTGGAGGGGAAGAAGATCCATTTCACCTCGCCCATGCAAGCGCGCGAGGCGGGGATCGAGACCGTCTATCAGACGCTCGCCATGTCGCCGGCCCTGTCGATCACGGACAATATGTTCATGGGCCGCGAGTTGCGAAAGCCCGGCCTGCGGGGCCGCCTATTGCGCCAGCTGGACCGGGCAGCGATGGAAACCTTCGCGCGCAACAAGCTGTCGGAGTTGGGGTTGATGACGATCCAGAACATCAATCAGCCCGTCGAGACCCTGTCGGGTGGCCAGCGGCAGGGCGTGGCCGTGGCCCGGGCGGCGGCGTTCGGATCGAAGGTCATCATCCTGGACGAGCCGACGGCGGCCTTGGGCGTTAAGGAAAGCCGTAAGGTGCTGGAACTGATCCAGGACGTGAAGGCGCGGGGCATTCCGATCATCCTGATCTCGCACAACATGCCCCATGTCTTCGAGGTGGCCGACCGCATCCATATCCACCGCCTGGGCAAGCGGCTGACGGTGATCGACCCCAAGGACCATTCCATGTCGGATGCGGTGGCCTACATGACTGGCGCCAAGCTGCCCGATGGCGTGGCCGCCCCGGCATGAGCATCGCCGATGTCGCGAATGCGGTCGCCGCGCTGCCGCCGGGGCGTCGATTGGTGGCGCTGGCGGGTCCGCCAGCTGCTGGCAAGTCGACCACGGCCGACGAATTGGCCAAGGCGATCCGCAGCCGGGGGCGGTCCGTCGCCGTGATCCCCATGGACGGGTTCCATCTGGACAATACGGAGTTGGACCGATTGGGGCTTCGCGCCCGGAAAGGCGCCCCCGAGACGTTCGACGTGGCGGGGCTGGTCGCGTTGGCCCAGGCCGTGGCCCAGGGCGGGCCGCGGAGCTATCCGACCTTTGACCGGTCGGCCGATGCCGTGGTGCCGGATGGCGGCCAGATCGCGGCCACCGACGACATCGCCTTGTTCGAGGGGAACTACCTGCTATTGGCCGACGAGCCCTGGCCAGCGCTGCATCGGCTCTGGGATATGAGCGTCGCCCTATCGGTGCCCGAGGCGGAGCTGGAACGGCGATTGATCGCGCGTTGGCGGCGACACGACCCGGAAAACGCCGAGGCGCGTTGCCATGGAAACGACTTGCCCAATGCCCGGCGGGTCATCACGGGTTCCGTTCCCGCCGATCACGTATTGGCGCAGGACGAACCGGACTGGGACGCAACCAACTGAGCAGGATCAAGCTGCGGTTCGCCATCCGGCACATCGCTGCGGATCGAGCGCGGTCAGGCCGGGCGAGCGGCTTCGCCGACGGCGCCGGTCGGGCCGGATATGAGATGCTGGACGAGTGTCTCAACCCGACGTTCAAACGGAATATTGCCCTCATCAAGCCGCGCCGCACAGGGCGGCAAAGACCGGCATTGGGGATTGGCAGCGGGCGTGTTTTGGTCCTGGCTCATGTCACCTCCCTACACGAACGATGGGATCGCAACGACATTTGATCCCTTTAGAACTATAGCAAAAGACTAGGAATATTGGAGGTTTTCAGGCGTAGCGTCAGACATCGGCGGAGAACGGCCACCGGCGCGCGATGCGATCTGCCGCGTCTGACCGGGACCCAGCGGTGGACCGAGACGGGCCTCGCCCTAGAACCGATCTACCGGCGCGACCCGCCGACCAAACAGGCAGGGAGGGCCCATGGCCGTCAACACGAGCCCGATCACGGCGGGGCAGGCTTTGGAGGCGCTCCGCGCCGGATATGCCGCTCAGATGGACGGCACGTTGACCGCCGCCTGGATGCTGCATGGACGGCCAGGGATCGGGAAGACGGAGATCGTTCAGCAATTGGCGCGCGAAACCGGCAGCCGCCTGTTCGATCTGCGGCTGACCACCATCGAGCCGCAGGACCTGCGCGGCCTGCCCTTCTACGACCACGAGACCCGGCAGACGGTGTGGTATCCGCCCCAGGATCTTCCGGCCGAGGATCGGCCGGCGATCCTGTTCCTGGACGAACTGACCGCCGCCGCCCCGACCTTACAGCCCACGATCTACGGGCTGCTGCAAGAGCGGCGGGTGGGGACCTATCGCCTGCCGGGCTCGACCTTCGTGGTGGCGGCGGGCAACGCCGTCGAAGACGGCGCCATCGCCTATGAGATGGGGACCGCCCTGTCGGATCGCCTGATCCACCTGGCCATGCAGGCCGAGGCGCAGGATTGGTTGACGGGCTATGCGGTGCCGCGCGGCATCCACCCCGCCGTCGCCGCCTTCATCCGCACCCGGCCCGACCTGCTGGACACGACCGAGGACGCGCTCCGCCAGGGCGCGCCCATCGCTTGCACGCCCCGATCCTGGGTGCGGGTGTCGACGATCTTGGGCGCCGTGCCCGACCGGGCGACCCGCGACGTGCTGATCGCCGGGACGTTGGGCGAGGGTCCGGCGGCGGAGTTCATCCTGGTGCTGGACGACATCGCCGCGACGGTCGAGGCAACGGGGATGCTGACCGCCGGGGCGGCCGAGCGGTTGAAGATGTACCCGGTCAGCCAGCACGGGCTGACGGCCCTGGTCTACGCGCTGGTCGCCTTGGCGGATCGCGAGACGTTGTCGGCGGCCATCGACGTCATGGCCCAGATCCGCCATCTGGCGCGCGACCGGTCCGAGCCAGCCTTTGCCATGCTGCCCCTGGGCGAACTGACGACTTACGGTTTCGAGTTGTTGATCGAAAAGGCCCTGGCCGACGGCTTGCAGGAGGTGTTTCGCGACTCACCCGCTTATGCCGCCTATGCCGAAGATCGCGCGGGCGCATGAGTGGCCATTCGACCCGGGCGCGCGCGGCCTTGCAGGATCTGGCGGAAACGGACCCGGCCATCGCGGCCCTGTCGCTCTGGTGCGAGCATCGCGATGGGACGGCGACGGCGACCCGGGGCAGCACGATCACCTATGGCCCGGATTTCGAGGTGCTGCCCCCCCACGAACAGCGCGGCTTGGCGGCGCATCACATTCTTCACGTGGCGCTACGGCACTCGGCCCGGCTGGGCGATTTGCAGGGGCGGCTGGGCGAGGGGTTTTCAACGGATCGCTACAACCTAGCCGCCGATGCGGTGGTGAACGAAGCGCTGCTGCTGGCCGACTATGCGCTGCCGCGCCCCGCCGTGACGGTGACCGGTCTGTTGCGGGAGGCGTTGGGGCAGGACACCACGCCCGAGGCCGCCTTGGCGGCCTGGGACGTGGACCGGCTGTATCATGCGCTGGGCGACGCCGGCATGCGGGACGGACCCAAGGGGGACGGGTCCGGGGACGGATCGGCCCGACGGTTCGTGCCGGATCTGGAGGGCGAGGACGGCCGGGCCGGAACGCCCGACGACGGCGAGCAAGCCGCGCTGTGGCGCCAGCACATCGCGCGCGCGCTGGACGCGGGGCGGCGGGCCGGGCGCGGCCTGGGCCGGATCGGGCATCGCATCGCCGACATCCCCGCGCCGCAGACCCCATGGGAGATCGTGCTGCGCCGCCTGCTGACCAAGGCGGCGACGCCCTTGCCCCGACCCAGCCCCCTGCGCCCGTCCCGCCGCTGGCTGGCAGGGGCCGCCCAGGCCGAACAGGCTGGTACGCCGCTACCGGGCTTCGAGGCGGGGCGCCGACCGCTGACGGACGTGCCGCGCATCGCCGTGGCGCTGGATGCGTCGGGCAGTGTGGACGACGCGCGCCTGGCGCTGTTCTGGGGCGAGGTGACGGGCATCGCCCGGCGCTTGCGGGCCGAACTGCATCTGATGGTGTTCGACGACGCGATCCGCCATCAGGCGCGCGTCGATCCCCAGGGCCGCCCTGCCCTGCCGGACATGCCCCGCGACGGCGGGACAGCCTTCCGCCCGGTGATCGACGCGGCCCGGGCGCTAGACGTGGCCGCATTGGTGATCCTGACCGACCTGGACGGGGATCCGGGCCCCGCGCCGCGTTTGCCGGTGATCTGGGCCGTGCCGGACGGGCGCGGCTTGGTGGCGCCCTATGGTCGTCTGCTGGACCTGGCCGCCTAAAGCACGTTGCGTTTGATCTGCCTCACAAGGCGCTGTCTTTTCCTTTGGTCGAACCCGCCTTGCGGTGAATTTGCCTCAGATACGACGCAAAGTGCTGTCGCGCGCGTGTTCCGCGCTCTCAGGCCAGCGCTGCCTCTAGCCGCGCATGGGCCGAGACGCTGCGAGTATCCAAGGTGATCTGTCGGATGAACTCGTTCTCGGCCGCGTTGATCAATTGCAGACGCCGTTCGTCCAGGGGCGCCTGGAACAGGCCGTCGCGGATCGTCGCAACCTCCTCTGGGGTCAGCGAGACGACCTCGGGACCATCTTCGGATTGGACGGAAACGTAGGTCAGCGGCGCGATGCGGGCCAAGGGGGATTGTTCGATCACCAGCCGCAATTCGCCCGCGCGCAGGCCGCGCCCGGCGGCGATGCGGGTCAGAACGGCGCGGCCCTGGACCTTCAGCAGGTCGAGCCCCCGGGCCGCGTCGTCGGGGTCGATCAACTCGGCCCGCTTGGCGTCGGAATAGCCCAGCACGCGGACTTCGATCCACCAGATCAGGATTACCATCGGGATCGGCGCCTGGGACAGCGGCAGCGCTGTTCCGCGCCAGATGAAAGCGATGATGGCCAGCGGCAGCAGCCACATGCCATAGCGGACGGGCCGGAACTCGGCCACGATGCGCAGGAATTGGGCCGCGCCGATGCGGCCCCTGGGCCAGACCGTGACCCGTTCGATGAATTTGCGCGGGAGCTGCCGCACCTCCAGGATGGACGGGTTTCGGATGGTGTCGTGGGTGACGATCAGCATCGGCGCGGGCTCCTGGACTCGGGCTGCTGATATAGGGCTGTTTGCGCCAACGTCGCAGCGAAGTGACGTTCACGTGAGGTGGGCTAGATGCGCGCCATGGAACAAACCTTCGATCCGCGGCGTTTGACCGGCCTGGTCGCGCTGCTGGCGCTGTGCGGCGCGGTGCTGGCCGTGATTTTGTTGGAGCGGGCGCGGGCGGGCTTGAACGTCACGCAGCTGACGGTCCAGGGCACGCCGGTGACGCTGCTGCGGCCCCAGGGCGACGCGCCGCTGCCGCTGGTGGTGGTCGCCCACGGGTATGGGGGATCGCGGCAGATGATGCGCGCGATCTCGACCACGCTGGCGCGGGGCGGCGTGGCCGTGGCGAATATCGACCTGCTGGGCCATGGCCGCCACCGGACGCCCATGGGCGGCGATGTTACCCGGCTGGACGGCGCGACGGCGCGGTTGGTCGATCAGGTCGTGGCGACGACGATGGCTTTGCGGGAGAGACCGGGCATCGCGGGGCCGGTGTCGTTGGTCGGCCATTCCATGGCCACGGATGTAGTGGTGCGGGCGTCCCAGCGCCTGCCGGATGTGGCGGCGGTGGTCGCGATCTCGATGTATTCCGAGGCCGTGACGCCGACGGACCCGGCGCGCCTGCTGATCCTGTCGGGCGCGCAGGAGGCGCGGTTGCGCGGCGTGGCGCTGGAGGCGGTGCGCCTGGTGGCGCCTGGGGCGGTCGAAGGGCAGACCGTTGACGCGGAGAGCGTGGCGCGGCGGGCGGCGGTCGCGCCGTTGGTGGGGCATGTGGGCGTGCTCTATGCCGAGGCGACGCTGACCGAAACGCAAGACTGGATCGCCGCCGCGCTGGACCGCCCAATGACGGCGGCGCCGTCGCGCGCCGGGATCTGGACCGGGCTGCTGCTGGTCTCGGTGCTGGCGCTGGCTTGGCCCTTGGCACGGGCCTTCGGGCCGCCATCAGCGCCTTCGCCGGTGCCCCGGCGCGTGGTTTGGGTCGCGCTCGGCGCGCCGATCTTGCCCGCGCTGGCGGGGGCAACGCTGATGCCGGACGGGGTGTTGGGCGTCGCGGCTTTCGGGCAATTGGCCGTGTTCTTCGGCCTATGGGGATCGGTCCAGGGCGCCGTGCTGTGGCGCGCCGGTCATCGGCCCAAGGCCCCGGACCTCTGGCCCGCCACGGCACTGCTGGGCTGGAGCCTTTGCATCTTCGCCATGGCGTTGGACCGGTATGGCGGGGCCTTCCTGCCCGTGGGGCCGCGCCTGTCGGTGATGGCGCTCTTGCTGCCGGCGACGATGGTCTTCGCCCTGGCAGACGCGGTGCTGACCCGCGGCGCCGGATGGGTTACGCGCATTGCGGCGCGGGTGCTGCCGTTGGCAACGTTGCTGGGCGTCATGGTGGTCTCACCAATGCTGGGGGTCGCATTCACGGTGATCCCAGTGGTCTTGCTCTACTGGCTCGTCTTCGGCTTGGCGGCGCGATGGATGGGCGCGCGCAGCACGTCCGGGACGACGGGCTTGGCCTTGGGCCTTCTGCTGGCATGGTCCATCGCGGCGACGACGCCGATGATCGCCGTTTAGGGCGTTTCGAGAAACGCAGCCGCATCAATGCAATGTCGATGCGATTCTGCCAAAGGGTGAGGCAGGGGTTGCGAGAACCGCTGTAGATCGCGCCCGCTTCGGGGGCACGGCCCGTCACCGCTGGCCGAACCGGACCGTGGAATGGCCATAGAGCCGTTAACGCTCCCCTGAGAACACCTGTGCGGTGCGTCATCCTCAGGAGGTTTCACCCAAGGACAATCGTCCCGAGAGGGAACCGCTCTGGCCCCACGTCCGTCGCTCAGCGTTCGGGCGGCTCTTGGTATTCGGCTTCGGCGGGGTTGCGCAATTCGGTGTCGTGGATGTGGTCCAGCTTCTGCTGCAAGTCCGGCGGCAGCATCTCCGGCTTGACCAAAACCTTGCCGTCATGGGCAGAGGCGATGTGCTCGGGGCCGATCTGGATATCTCCATAGCCCTCGAAATAGACCAGGAGGGTCTGGGGCCGAACCTCGCGGACGGCGCCGATGCCGGTCTCACCGTCATGGGCGAAGACCTCGTCCTCGACGCGGATGGTGGATAGGGGCATGGGCTCCTCCTATGATCGACCCTTTGCGGCCTTGAGTCTATCCGATCTCGCGGGCTTTGAACATTGACCGAGCGCAAAGCACGGCATGTGCGCGGGGCGAGGTCAGTTCAGAGCCGCGACCTGGGCGGTAAAATCCTCGCCTCGCCGCTCGAAGCTGTCGTATTGGTCGAAGCTGGCGGCGGCGGGGGCCAAAAGGACCGTGTCGCCCGGCTGCGCCTCGGCGGCGGCACGGGCGACGGCCTTGGCCATGTCGGTGCAGACTTCGGCATCCACGGCGCCCAGGGCCACGGCGAAGGCCGCCGCCTCGCGACCGATGACATAGGCTTTGGCGACATTGCCATAATGGGGGTGCAGCGCATCGAAGCCGCCATCCTTCGCCAACCCGCCGACGATCCAGCGGATGCGGGAAAAGGCGGCCAGGGCCTGGGCGGCGGCGTCGACATTGGTGGCCTTGCTGTCGTTGACGAAGGTCACGCCATCGCGCTGTGCCACGACCTGCGACCGGTGCGGCAGCCCGGGATAGGAGCGCAGGCCCGCCTCGATCTCACGCGGGGCCAAGCCCAAGGCCCGGGCGGCGGCCCAGGCGCAGCAGGCGTTCTGGTGGTTGTGACGCCCCGGCAGGCCGGGGATGGCGCGTAGGTCGACGCTGGCGACCTGGCGGCCCTTGCGGGTTTCGGCCAGCCAGCCCTTCCGGGCGGTGACCTGCCAGCCGGGGGTGGTTAGCTTAGCGGTTGAGACGCGGATGACCCGGTCGTCGCCCTGGGCTTCCTGGAGTTGCGTGGCGAGGTATCGCCCCTCGTTTTCGTCCACGCCGATGACGGCACGGTCCGGGCCACCTTCGGCAAACAGGCGGCGCTTGGCGGCGAAGTAGCCGCCGAAGCCGCCATGCCGGTCTAGGTGATCGGGCGACAGGTTGGTGAACACGGCCACGTCCGGGGTAAGCGAGCGGGCCAGATCGGTCTGGTAGCTGCTGAGTTCGAGGACGATCACTTCGTCCGAGCCCGGCGGGTCGAGGTCCAAGACGCCGCGGCCGATATTGCCGGCCAGATGGGCTGGGCGGCCCGCCTGGGTGAGGACGTGGTGCAGCAGGGCCGAGGTGGTCGACTTGCCGTTAGAGCCGGTGATGGCCACGACCCGCGGGGCCTCGCCCTCCCAACCCAGCGAGCGGAAGAAGAGCCCGATATCGTTGTCCACCGCCACGCCCGCCTGCCAGGCCGCCGCGATGGCGGGGTGGGGTGAAGGGTAGAGATGGGGGATGCCGGGACTGGTGACCAGGGTCGTGACGCCGTCCAGGGCGCCGGGCTTGGTCAGGTCGCGGGTCTCGATCCCCTCGGCCTCGGCGGCATCGCGGCCAGCGGCCCCGTCGTCCCAGGCGATGACGTTTGCCTTCCCGGCTTTCAAGGCCCGCGCGGCCGTCAGGCCAGACCGGCCCAGGCCCAGGACCGCGACCGTCGCGCCCTCATATCCGCGAACGGGGATCATCGACGGGCCAGCCGCGAGCCGCGACGGAAGAAGAGAAGGGCGAGGGTGATGGCCAACGCGGCGACGAGCAGCGGGATGTCGTCGAGCCAGGGAATGGCGCCCGACAGGAGGCCCGAGAAAGCGCGCATCAGCGGGCGCCCTCGGTGGCGATTTCCCAGCCGAACCGGCGGAGTTCCTGCCAGCCGTCGCCCAAGGGCGGCTTGGGTTCGCCCACCATCGCGGCGCGGTAGCCTTGAGAGACAGGCCAACCGAGGATGAGGCACCCGATCAGAAGCGCCAGCGCGCCCAGGCGGGCGGCCTTCGTGGAAAGGGCGAGC
The DNA here is from genome assembly GCA_039180995.1 of Pseudomonadota bacterium. Classification (GTDB taxonomy): domain Bacteria; phylum Pseudomonadota; class Alphaproteobacteria; order Rhodobacterales; family Rhodobacteraceae; genus Jannaschia. The sequence goes on along the minus strand of JBCDCW010000091.1, from coordinate 836 downwards.
GGGTTCTGCGGCTGACGGCCTACCATTCGATGGGCTTTCGGTCGCGGAAGAACCCGCCGGTGGGGCCATCGTCGGGAAGGGTGGCAAGCCAGATGGCCGTGTCGGCCCCCTCCGCCGGCGAGCGGTTGGCGCCGGGGCCGCCCATGCGGGTCCGGACCCAGCCGGGGCACATGGCGTTGATCTTGACGCCCCGCGGGGCTTGGCTGGCGGCCCGAACGGTCAGGGCGTTCAACGCGGCCTTGCCGATGGCATAGGCGCCGCCGCCGCCCAAACCTTCTGCAAAGCTGCCCCAGCCGGAGGATATGTTCACGACGCGGCCCGCCCTGGACATCCCCGGCAGCAGAGCCCGCATCAGGCGGTAGGGCGCCCGGACCATGACCTCCAGCGAGGCATCGAAATGGTCGGGATCGTCAAACAGCCCGTCGTCCCAGAGGACGCCGGCATTGTTCACCAAAACGTCCACCGCGTCGACCTGCGCCAGACCGGCCGTCATCGAGGCATCGTCGCGCAGGTCCATCGCCAAGGTCCCGCAGCCGTCCGGCCCCGTGCCGTCACGGCTGGCGACGGTCACGTCGAGGCCGTGGTCGCGCAAGCCTTCAGCGATGGCGCGGCCGATCCCGCGATTGCCGCCGGTGACGAGGGCTCGGATCAATGGGGGCTCCTTCTCGGTTGCGCGCAGCAAATCCGCGTTCGCTCGCAGGTTCAACTCCGTTCTGGCGGGGATGTCACCCGTCGGCCAGCGCGCGCAGGAACTGTATCGCCCGGTCGGCATGGCGGGCCGGGACGAAGGCGTGGTCGTGGTGGTGGCCCGCGACCATGTTGCAGGCGATGCCCGC
>JBCDCW010000090.1:0-13345 GCA_039180995.1 Pseudomonadota bacterium | reverse complement strand
TCTCGGACTGATCGTCCGGTTTACCGGTGCGAGATTCCCAGATTGCCGCCTGCTGCCGCCCGGCGAAGGGCGGCCAGATAGCCCGACACGTCACGGCGAGAGCGGAGGTGATGCACCGCTTTGTCCGCGCCAGCGTCGGCCATCAGGGCGGCGCAACGGGCCCGGCCCGTTCGGCGGGTGCGCCAGATGTAGCTGATGAACTCGATATCTAAACGCTCGGGGCAGCCATCGGGAAGATCTGGACGGGTGCGACCATACCAACGCAAAACGCGCTTGGTCACGCGCCAGAAGCGAAGGGTGACTGGCAGGTCGATCCAGATCAGCGTGTCGGCGCGATCCATACGTTCAGACCAAGTCTGCGAATGGCCGCCTTCAAACACCCATTGCGGACGCTGCGCAGCGTCGAGGAAGAGCGGGGTCTTTTCGGCTTGACTGCGTTCGACCCAGCCGGACATCCAATGCAGATGGTCGGCGTGGATCACGGGCAGATGGGCGATCTCGGCCACCTGACGTGCAAGGGTGGATTTACCCGATCCGGGTTGGCCGATGATCATGACGCGACGCATGGCGTATCGTCTCGTATTGGTCGCACGGGTCAAGTGGACCGTCGGCGGCGGGACGGCTAGAAAGGCCATCGGAGGATATGCCATGATGCGAGCCGGGGGCTGTCTTTGCGGTGCCGTTCGATACCGGGTGGACGGTCCTTTGCGTCCGGTCGTCGCCTGCCATTGCGGGCAATGCCGCAAGGCGACGGGCAATTACGTAGCGGCCACCTCTGCCTTGCGATCGGATGTGGAGGTCGACGGGGAGGTGTCCTGGTTCCAATCTTCCGCGAGCGCGCGGCGCGGCTTCTGTGGCACCTGCGGGAGCCAGTTGTTCTGGGACGGCCCCGGGGTGAATTTGTCGATCATGGCCGGGTCCTTGGACCAGCCGACGGGCCTCATGCTGGCGGGACACATCTATTGCGCCGAGCGCGGCGATTGGTACGCGCTGCCTGAGGGCGAGCGGCAGGTGCCCGGCCCCGATCCCGACTTAACGACGCAGGTGCGGGGATGATTTTCACGGTTGCCATCGACGGTCCGGCAGCGGCCGGAAAGGGTACGATTTCCAGGGTCTTGGCCCAGCGGTTCGGGTTCGCACATCTCGATACGGGTCTTCTCTATCGCGCCGTCGGCGCGCGGGTCCTGGCGGGAGAGATGGCGCCAGAGGCCGCAGCCGACTTAAAGCGAGAGGATCTGAGCCGGGCCGACCTGCGCACGCCGGCCGTCGCAAAGGCGGCCTCGAAAGTCGCGGTCATGCCGGAGGTTCGGATCGCCCTCACCGAATTTCAGCAGCGGTTCGCCCGGCGCGATGGCGGGGCCGTTCTGGACGGCCGAGATATCTGTACCGTGATCGCGCCCGACGCACAGGTGAAGCTCTATGTCACCGCTTCGCCGGAGGTGCGGGCCGAGCGGCGGTTCACGGAACTGATCGAGAGCGGCCATGACGTTACACGCGCAGACGTGCTGGCGGATGTGCTGGCCCGCGACGCGCGCGATATGGGCCGGTCCGAGGCACCGCTGGTCGCCGCGCCGGATGCCACGGTCTTGGATACGTCCGAGATGGATGTCGAGGCCGCGGTGGCGGTGGCGGTGGCGCTGGTCGAGACGGCTCTGGCGCGGCGACCGGATTAGATCGCGCCGGACTCACCGAAGCGTGCATGGCCGGTTTGTGATAGGGTTTCTAGGATGACGAAACCCTGCCGACCTCCGAGGTGTCCCGATGTCCAGAATTCCCCACCCCATCCTCGAAACCCACCCGCCCCTTCCCGCCCACAGACGGCGGCGTCGTGTCCATGATTGGGTGGCGGCAGTGGCGATGGTCGCGGTCGCCTTGTTCGCCATGTCGGGCCTCGTGACAGCGCAGGAAGATGGCGATGCGGATGCCGACCTGATCGCTCCGTCCAGCATGACGCTGGACCGGATGGAGACGATCCTGACCGCCCTGGATCCGGCGGCCGAGCGGGCGGGTACGGCCTTCAGGCTGACCGTCGAAGACGTTCCGCTGCTGGTCATTACCGATCCTTTTGCGGATCGAATGCGGGCGATGGTGCCCATCCGCTCGGTGGACGGTCTGACGGAAGGAGACTTGCTGCGGATGATGCAGGCGAATTTCGATAGCGCCTTGGATGCGCGATATGCCGTGGCCGAGGGGCGGCTCTGGGCGGTGTTCATCCATCCCCTCTCGCCGCTGCGCGACGATCAACTGATCTCGGGCGTGGGGCAGGTGGTGAATACGGCCTTGTCCTATGGCACGCTTTATTCGTCGGGGGCGGGCCAGTTCGGACGGGGTGATAGCCGCGGCGAACAGCAGAAGCTCCTGGAGCGTTTGCAGGAGCGTGGGCAGGACATTTGAAGCGTTGACCTGATCTTCACCGGCGTCCCGGCGGGCAGGGGGATAGCAGTGCATCCCGATCTCGACCCCGAGCTCGTGCTGGCGCGTATATTTACCTTCGGAAAAGTGGCGAAGGGCGGTTTCTTCCATCGCGCCGTGCGCGATGTCGACCATCTGGCTGGCTGAAAACGCCTTCTAAAGGAGCTGGACCGGCGCGGCTCTCAATGCATCGAGAATGGCGGTCAGTTCGTGGTATTCTGCAATCGGGAACCCTTGCGGCGCGTTCAGTGATGCGTCTCCGGCAAGTCGGAGACGGATCTCCGGTTCACCGGAGGTCTGCCGCGGGTCGACCCGCGGCGGCACCGGTTGCAAATGGCGCCGCTTTGGGCCATACGGCGCGCGTCATCCGACAGCGCGACCACAGGCGCGGCCAGAGGCCGCTTCGACCGTGCTTTCATCAGACCAAATCGTTTCGCCCAAGGCGGACACCAACCCAGACCGGCGGAGACAACCGCGCGGCCAGTCAAATGCACTAGATAGGAATCACACAGCCACATGGCTCAGAACGCATCCATGGAGGAATTCGAGGCCCTCCTAAACGAAAGCCTCGAAATCGACACGCCGACCGAAGGGTCGGTGGTCAAAGGCAAGGTCATCGCCATCGAGGCGGGACAAGCCATCATCGACGTCGGCTACAAGATGGAAGGCCGCGTCGATATCAAGGAATTCGCCAATCCCGGCGAGGCCCCCGAAATCGAAGTCGGCGACGAGGTGGAGGTCTACCTGCGCAACGTCGAGAACAGCCGTGGCGAAGCCGTCATCTCGCGCGAGATGGCCCGTCGCGAAGCCGCGTGGGACCGCTTGGAGGAGGCCTACGGCAAGGAGGAGCGCGTCGAAGGCGCGATCTTCAGCCGCGTCAAAGGTGGCTTTACCGTGGACCTGGGGGGCGCGGTGGCGTTCCTGCCCGGATCCCAGGTCGATGTGCGTCCCGTCCGTGACGCCGGCCCGCTGATGGGGCTGAAGCAGCCGTTCCAGATCCTGAAGATGGACCGTCGCCGGGGCAACATCGTCGTGTCGCGCCGCGCCATCCTGGAAGAGAGCCGCGCCGAGCAGCGCGCCGAAGTCATCGGCAATCTGGCCGAAGGCCAGAACGTCGACGGCGTGGTCAAGAACATCACCGAATACGGGGCCTTCGTGGACCTGGGCGGCGTTGACGGCCTGCTGCACGTCACCGACATGGCCTGGCGCCGGGTCAACGACCCGCGCGAGATCCTGTCCATCGGCGAGACGGTCAAGGTCCAGGTCATCAAGATCAACAAGGACACGCATCGCATCAGCCTGGGCATGAAGCAGCTTCAGGAAGATCCGTGGGATACGGTGATCGCTAAGTACCCGCTGGACAGCAACCACCAGGGTCGCGTCACCAACATCACCGATTACGGCGCCTTCGTGGAACTGGAACCGGGGGTCGAGGGGCTGGTCCACGTGTCCGAGATGTCCTGGACCAAGAAGAACGTCCATCCGGGTAAGATCGTCTCCACCTCGCAAGAGGTCGAGGTCATGGTGCTGGAGATCGACACCGCCAAGCGCCGCGTGTCGTTGGGTCTCAAGCAAACCCAGCGCAACCCGTGGGAGGTCTTCGCCGAAAGCCATCCCGAGGGCACGCAGGTCGAGGGCGAAGTCAAGAACATCACCGAATTCGGTCTGTTCGTGGGCCTGCCCGGCGATATCGACGGCATGGTGCACCTGTCGGATCTGACCTGGGAAGGCCGGGGCGAGGACGTCATCGGGGATTACCGCAAGGGCGACATCGTCAAGGCGGTGGTGTCCGAGGTCGATACCGAGAAGGAGCGTATCTCGCTTTCCATCAAGGCGGCCGACGGCGATCCCTATGCCGAGGCCATCGGCGGCGTGAAGCGCGGTTCGATCATCACTGTCGAAGTGACCAAGATCGAAGATGGTGGGATCGAGGTCGAGTATGAGGGCATGAAGTCCTTCATCCGTCGTTCGGATCTGGCACGTGACCGCACTGATCAGCGCCCCGAGCGCTTCGGCGTCGGTGATAAGATCGACGTGCGCGTGACCAACGTGCAAGCCAAGGACCGTCGTTTGGGCTTGTCGATCAAGGCCCGCGAAATTGCCGAAGAGAAAGAAGCCGTGGAACAATTCGGCTCGTCCGATTCGGGAGCGTCGCTGGGTGACATTCTGGGCGCGGCGTTGAAGGGTGACGACGACTGAGTCGCCCCCTTTCGGACCTGATTTGAAGGCCCTGCCCGTCTTGGCAGGGCCTTTTTTCAAGATAGTCTTGCGTTCTGCGAGGGTCATTTGACATATAGGCGCCCAGGATACCCTGGGGTTGTGCTGCCTATGTCGTGGAAACAGCGTAAAAAAGTGCCGGTATGGCGCGTCTCCTGTTCCTCTTCGCAACTGGTCGGTCTACTTTAACGGGAACTGCAAGAAGGCAACGAAAACAACGCGCCATGTGGGGGGACATAGATGATCCGTTCAGAGCTGATCCAGAAGGTCGCGGATGACAATCCGCATCTGTCGCAACGGGACGTGGAGAAAATCGTCAGCACGATTTTCGATAGCATTACCGAAGCCTTGGCCGGTGGGGACCGGGTTGAGCTTCGCGGCTTCGGTGCCTTTTCGGTCAAGCAGCGCGACGCGCGGGTGGGCCGGAACCCCCGCACCGGAGAAGCCGTCGAGGTCGAAGAGAAGCATGTCCCCTTTTTCAAGGCTGGCAAGCTTCTGCGGGACCGGCTGAACGACAGAGCCTGAGCCTTCTGGACAGGCGTCTGCCGCAACGGTAGGTCCGAGATATGAGCTTTCTCCGTATCGTCTTCCTGGGGCTGCTGGCCCTTTTGCTTCTAATCGTGGCCCTGGCCAATCGCGCGTCGGTCACGCTGCGTCTGCTGCCTGAAGAGTTAGGCTCCTATCTAGGCTTGCGCTTCGACATCGCACTGCCGCTGTTTTTGGTGATTTTCTTGGCCATCGGCGTCGGTTTGCTGATCGGCTTCTGCTGGGAATGGCTGCGCGAGCATAAGCATCGGGTTGAAGCTAGCCGCCAGCGGGCCCAGAAAGAGCGGCTCGAAAAGGAGTTGGCCAAGACGAAGGGCATCGTGCCGGAGCAGGACGAAGTGCTCGCGTTGCTGGATGAGCCGCGCTGAGATGCTTGGCGTAATGCGTCCCCGGACGGGGGTGCGGGCCAAAATTTGCGGATTGCGGACGGCCCAGGACGTGGATGCCGCGGCCGCTGCGGGCGCAGCTTATATGGGTCTGGTGTTCTTTCCCAAGTCGCCCAGACATGTCTCGCTTGAAGAGGCTCAGGCCTTGGCGGCGCGGGCACCAATGGGGCTGGCCAAAGTCGCCCTGATGGTCGACCCGGACGATGCCACCTTGGACGACATCACGGCCCGCGTGCCATTGGACATGATCCAGCTGCATGGCGCTGAGAGCGCCGCGCGCGTGGTCGAGGTTAAGGCCCGGACAGGTCTGCCGGTCATGAAGGCGGTCGGGCTGCGGGAAGCAGCCGACCTGGCGGCCTTGCATCAGTATGACGGAGTGGCAGACCAGGTTCTGGTGGATGCCAAGCCGCCGGACGGCGCCGATTTGCCGGGCGGAAATGGCATCGGTTTCGATTGGCGGCTGATCGCGGACCGGGACTGGAATGGGCCCTGGATGCTGGCGGGTGGGCTGACCCCGACCAACGTGGCTGAGGCTGTCCGCCTCACGGGCGCACGGCAGGTCGATGTGTCGAGTGGGGTCGAGTCCGCGCCTGGAACCAAGGATCCCAGGCGCATCGCCGCCTTCTGTGCTGCATTGGGTTAGGTGGAGACGGCGCGCCGCCGCCGACGTTTCGCTTTCAGTCTGCGATATCAGATGTGGGCAAAGGCGCCGGGCGGTGAGCTAGCCGCGTGCCTCCCTGGCCTGTTTGCGCCAGCGGCCAGGGGGCAGGCCGGTTGTGGAACGAAACTGGGCCGTGAAATGCGATTGACCGGAAAAACCGCAAGTAACGGCGATGTCGGCCAGCGTTTCATCGGTTTCCGCCAAGAGACGGCGCGCCGTCTCGATCCGGCGCGCCAGAACGTAGGCGTGCGGTGTCTGCCCCGTGGCTGCCAAGAACCGGCGCGAGAAATGGGCGGGGGATAGGCAGGCGACCGTGGCCAGCGAGTCGACAGATAGCGGACCCTGAAGATCGGCCTCCACTGCTTCTCGGACTCGGGCCAGACGCTGGGCGTCGAGAGGCCGGTCCTCGGACGGCTTCCGGCCGCGATCCTCTAGCCCGGCAAGTGCCCCGATCAAAGCCGTGATCAGACCGTCCGCCATCAAGGCGGCCGCAGGCCCGTCTTGGGCCCCAAGGGTCCATATCTGCGACATGAGCGCTGACGTGACAGGGTCATGCAGATCGGTGCCGTAAAGCGGGTCGAGCGGGTCGGACGGCCCAATGCTGCTCAAAGTCTCTGATACGAAGAGCCGGGGCAGCGCCAATAGGAGCACTTGGTGGTCGCCTTCAGCTTCCCAATCGGCCACAGCGGCGTCGGGGGCTACGTAGAGACTGCCGCGTTGGCCGGACAATTCGCGCCGTCCATTGCCGCAATTGACCGAGGAATGTTGGAGCCCTCTGGTGACCATCCGGAGCACGACGTCACCGATCGCCGGATCCGAGGTCGAATGGCTGGTCTGGTCTGACAGAATCATATTGAAGCGAGGCGAACCGACCAACCTTCGCTGTTGTGGGAAGCGGTCGTAAAGTTCGCCATAGACACGGTCGTAGCTCTGCCGAGAGATCTTGTCGTCGATATCCATGTCGCCCTCTGTGCGATGGTCGGTCCCGATGCCGCCATGTGGTCGATCACTTGGCAGATTCGATGACCGGGCCGACATCACGCCGGCCGAAAGCCGTATCCCGTGCCTTCCCGTTCCAGATATCCCAGCGTGAGCGTTTTCATGTGAGTCGCCGCAAACGGAATTTTGTCGGCACTGATCATATCCAACAGCCGAACCCGTGTCTCGACCGCACGATTCATATCCAGGTCAAGCTGGTGGCAAATGCCTGGATGCAGCAACTGCATCGGCCCGCAAAACAGCGTATCGGCGGTGATCAGCGCTTGATCACCATCCGAATCCAGCCGAACGATGGTGTGGCCTGGCGTATGGCCCCGCGCGGGGTGCAAGGTGACGCCTTCGCCCAGGTCCGTCAGGCCGGAATGAAGTTCGATCTCGTAGCTAAGCGCGGCGATTAGTTGAACAGTCAGTTGAGCCATTTTGGCCTGCGGTTGAGACAGGCGGGACGTTAGGGCCGGATCGTTCCAATAGGCCCATTCCTGTTCGTCGATATGCAGCACGGCATTCGGGAAGCGCCGCCGCCCACCGATGATGAGGCCGCCCATATGATCCGCATGCAGATGGGTCAGGACGATATCCGTCACCGAGTCCGGGCTTAGACCTGCTGGACCGGCTGCCATCTTATCCGCCAATTGGCCCGTTCCTGGACGGGTATCGCGCATCGAATCGCCCGCACCCGCGTCGACCAAGATCAGCCGCGTCGGTGTTTGGATCGACCAGACCGTCGAGCCTAACTCAACCTGTTCGTTATCCTGGAAAGGCCCTAAGTCTTCCGCGTTCGAGAATTCGGAGATCTGCGCCTGAAACCCACCGTCGGACCACGCCGTCAAGCTGAGGCCTCCGATCATTCGGCTGCGAATCCCGACCGCCTGGGCCGGGGATTTGCCTGGCAGTGTGAGCGCAGCCGCTCCGGCGAGGAGACCAGTGCAGAACCGCCGTCGATCCGGATGGGACAGGGCGAAATAGTCTGGCTCTCGCATGCGACCCGACGGGGAGACAGGGCGCATGACGGTGTCCTGGGGAGAAGAGACGGCCATGACGGTGCCCTTTCCAGAGACAGCGGTTCTGCTCCATCTTGTTGACACATATGCCGTCAACACATCTTTCGTGATCATTTGGAGCTTTGTCGAGATCCTGCGGTCGCGACGCCCGAAGGCGTTAATCTGCCGATATGAAATAGGTCATCGCAAGAGGCGGCGGTTTCGACTCTTGACTGGGTAAAACAGAAAAATTACGCCTGATTTCAAAAATTTAATATCTTTTACCGACGGCGATCGCGACGGGATGACATCGGTTGGAAGGCCACCGACACATGGGCCTCGCAATATGGCTTTCCTGCTTGAACGGGTAATCCGCAGAACCAGAATTTCGATGTGGCTGGGTCGCCGATGGGCCATTTGCAGGTGCGCTCAGTTAGTTCCATCAGCGAAATTTTCTTAGCCGTTTTCTCGACCGCGTTCACTTTGGCCAGCGCTTCGGGCGAGATTTCATTGGCAGACGGTTGCGGCGGAAGCGGCTGACCCGCCATCAGCGGCTTGCGCAAAGGCGTGACATTCGTTCCTTGCGGTACGGCGGCCATGGTCCGCGGTTCGTCGTCGTCGTCCTCTTTTTCTTCAGGCGCCGGTTGGGGCTCCGGCGCGGGCGCGGCGGCCTTGGGTGCGGGTTTTGGGGTTTTGGCGGCGGGAGGTTCGGCGGCGGGTTTCTCCTCGCCCTGACTGCGCGATGACAGGCCCAGTCGATGCACCTTTCCGATCACGGCGTTGCGGGTCACGCCGCCCAATTCCTTGGCGATCTGCGAGGCGGTGGCACCTTCGCCCCACATCCGTTTTAGCGTTTCGACACGCTCGTCCGTCCAAGCCATCGGGGTCTCCTTGTCCCTGCCCGTGCCTGGGTCGCGCGCTCTTTGGACGCTGACGATCCTGGCCGAGAGACTATTGTATGCATCGCTTTGCCCGGTCACAAGCGGGGCCACTGCGACAAGGAGGACAGGCATGGCCGCCATGGGAGACGTGCAACAGGGTGTGCGCCGGTTCGGTCGGGTGAACTGGCTGGGCATGTGGACCCTGATGGGCCGCGAGGTGAGCCGGTTTATGGCCGTCTGGACGCAGACGCTGTTGGCACCGCTCGTGACGGCGGGGCTGTTCCTGGCCATCTTTACCCTGGCCATTGGGACCGGGCGGGGAGACGTGATGGGCGTCAGCTTCGTGCATTTCCTGGCGCCCGGCATCCTGATGATGACGGTGATCCAGAATTCCTTCGCCAATGTGTCGTCGTCCATCGTGATCTCGAAGGTCCAGGGCAATATCGTGGACACGCTGATGCCGCCCTTGTCAGCGGGTGAGTTGATTGTGGGCTATCTGTCCGGCGGCATCTTGCGGGGCGTCGTCGTGGCGCTCGCGATCTCGCTGGTTTTGTTCCCGTTCATCGGCTTGGGCGTGCAGAATCCAGTCGCGGCCCTGTTCTGGGTGGCCATGGGGGGCGCGTTTCTGGGTGCGCTTGGCATTGCGGCGGGGGTTTTTGCCAACAAGTTCGACCAGATCGCGGCGATCACGAATTTCATCGTCGTGCCACTGAGCTTTCTGTCCGGCACGTTCTATTCCCTCGAAGCGCTGCCGCCCTGGATGCAGGCGTTGAGCCACGCGAACCCGGTCTTCTATCTGATCGACGGCTTGCGGTACTCGGTGCTGGGCGTGTCGGACAGTTCACCCTGGTTGGGTTTCGCCGTCGTGTCGGTGTCGACGACTGTGATCGTTGCGCTGGCCTGGTGGATGTTCCGAACGGGGTATCGGCTGAAATCGTGATCCGGCGCGTCGCGTCTTTGCTGCTATTGCTGCCGCTTGCCGCCTAGGGGCAGATCGCTTCCGAGATTGCGGGCCGATCCGGGGTCCAAGCAGCCGTGTTGGCCATTCTGGACGACCGAAGGGACAGCCGTCGACGTCGCGGGGCACTGGTTCGCGGGCGGCCCAGCGGTAAAGCCAGACGATCAATGGCATGTCGGGCCGTTGAGGAAGGCGATTACGGCGACGCTGGCGGCGCGTTTGGTGGCGAAGGGGCCGTATCAAATGGGACGACACCGCCGGCGCGATCTTGGATGCGCCAGAGCCTTGGACAGACGCGACTCTGGCCGAGTTCTTGACCCATCGCACCAGTATGGCGGTGAACCTGCCAGGGTGGCGGGCGCTTCTGCGGCCCAACCGGGCCGGTTATGTAAAGACCATGCTCGGGGCGGCACCGGCGGGGCCGCGGGGCGAATTTCTGTACTCCAATGCGGGATATGTAATCGCCGGCGCCATGATGGAAGCGGCCATGGGCGCGTCCTGGGAACAGATGATCGTGGCCCAGGTCTTTGAGCCGCTCGGCATGTCCGGCGCGGGCTTCGGGGCACCCGACCCAGGACCGTTGGGCCATCGGAACGGGGCTGCCGTGGCGCCAGGCTGGCGCGCGGACAATCTGCAAGCCATGGGACCGGCGGGGAAGGTGCATCTGCGGACTGGCGACATGCTGCGATTTCTCGCGGCCCATGCGATGCAGGATCCTGATTACCTGCCGACCGTGCTGTGGGATCGGCTGCATGCCCCTATGGGAACCTATGCGATGGGATGGATGGTGGAGGACGGTGACCTGATCCATCTGGGGTCGAACACCCATTGGTTCGCAGGCATGCGGATCACCTGTCCGGGACCGTCTTCGTTGCCGTCAATTCCGGCGATGCGGCGGCGAGAGAGGCCGTGGTGACGGCGCTCTCTGTGCGGCCCTGAGGCGGCCTTCCCGCCAGGCCAGGAGGCCTGCGCCGAAGATGATCAGGCTGGCACCGATCCAGCCGATCAGGTCCAGGACGACGCCGAAAAGGGCCGCGTCGTAGAGTCCAGCGAACACAAGGGTCAAATAGCTAAATGGGGTGACGAAGCTGGCATCGGCCCGGGCCATAGCGTTGACGAAGCAGCCCTGGGCTGCGGCCATCGTGAACCCGAGGGCCGCCATGCCCGCCCATTGGGCTGTCGTAGGCGGCTGCCAGCCGGGCAGGACCGTAAGCGTCGAGATCGCCAGGCCCAGGCCGTTGGCCCAGACCAAGGCGGCCAGGAGACTCTCGCCCCGGGTGAGACGCTTGATGAAAAGAACTTCGCAGCCCAGCAGGAAGGCGGCACCGAGCGCCAGCAGCGCACCGGGCGCGATGGCGCCCGTGCCGGGACGCAGAAGGAGCGTGGCCCCGGCCAGCGCGATCGCGGCGGCCGTCCAGCGGATGGGGCCGACCCGCTCGCCCAACAGGGGGATCGCCAGGATCATGGCAAGAACCGGGTTTAGGAAGGTGATGGCGGTGGCCTCGGCCAATGGAATTGTTGCGACCGAGGCGAACATCAGCGTCACGCCGCCCCAGCCGCAGAGGATGCGGCCGAGATGGAGTTTCGCGTGGCCTGGCACGAAGCGCGGGCGCAGCCAGGCGGCGACGACGAAGATGGCGAGGGCGCCGAAGAGGTAGCGGCCGAACGTGACTTGGAGCGGGGGCAGGGCCGGGCCGAGCGTGTCGGTGCCCAGCGCCTTGGCGATGAGCGTGGTCGCGGCGATCAGGATGGTGGCGCCGATCATGAACGCGACGGCAGCGGCTGGGCGGGCAAAATCCTTCGAAGGATTTTGCTCAGAGTTTTTAGGAAAACTCTGAGCGCGCGGGTCGGTCATGGGACGCCTGGAGTGGCGGGCCGGACGCTGCGGTCGAGCGGTTTAGACACCCAGGCACCAGCGCATGATCGCCTTCTGGGCATGTAGCCGGTTCTCGGCCTCGTCGAAGATCACCGATTGCAGACCGTCCATGACGGCGCTGGTCACTTCCTCCTCGCGGTGGGCGGGCAGGCAATGCATGAACAGGGCCGAGTCCTTGGCGTGGGACATGAGCTCTTCATTCACCTGATACGGGCGTAGCAGGTTGTGGCGGCGTTCCCGGGCGGTCTGGCTGTCATGCATGGAAATCCAGGTATCGGCGACGACCAGATCGGCGCCGGTGACGGCGATGACGGCGTCGCGCTCGATAGCGACGGCGGCCCCGGCCTTGCGAGCGAAGCCCACGGCCTCGTCTTCGGGGTCCAGTTGCGCCGGGCCCGAGAAGGTCAAGTCGAAGCCGAATTGCCCGGCCGCGTGGGCAAAGCTGGCGAAGACGTTGTTGCCGTCGCCGCACCAGGTGACCTTGGCGCCTTGGATCGGGCCACGATGTTCTTCATAGGTCATGACATCGGCCATGATCTGGCAGGGATGGGTGCGGTTGGTCAGGCCGTTGATGACGGGCACGTCGGCATACTCAGCCATTTCCTGGAGGGTGTCTTCCTCAAAGGTCCGGATCATGATGAGGTCCACATATCGGGACAGAACGCGGGCCGTGTCGGCGATGGTCTCGCCATGGCCCAGTTGCATGTCGCTGCCGGAAAGGACCATGGTCTCGCCGCCCATCTGGCGGACGCCCACATCGAAACTGATGCGCGTGCGGGTCGAGGGTTTTTCGAAGATCAGCGCGACCATGCGGCCCTTGAGCGGCTGGTCGTCGTCGGGCGTGCCTTTGGGGCGTCCGGCGCGGGCCTCTTTCATGGTGCGCGCGTGGTCGATCATCTGCCGCAGGGCGGCGGGGTCCGTGGTGTGGATGTCGAGGAAATGGGTCATGACGTCTCACTGGGGGAGAGACCGGGGGCTGTCTGCTCCCGGACCCCCGAGGATATTTCTGAAGGGAAGAAGTGGCGGGCGAAGAGGAGGACGGGGTCGCCATTCTCGTCTCGTCGTCGCCCTTCGGTCGTGAACCCGGCGCGGGCGAAGGCAGCGCGGGAGCGGGTATTGCTGGGAACGACATCCGCGATCACCCGGCGCGTCCCGCGGGCCGCCAGATGGCGGGCGAAAGCGCCGATCAGGGGGGCGGCGCGGCCTTGGCCCAAGTGGTCTGACGGGCCGATGAAGAAGCCGATGGATCGGGTGCCAGGTGGTTCGTCCGCGTGGAAAGGTTGCAGGTGGCGGGCCGTGTCGCAGTCTTGGAGATAGGCGAAGGGCGCGCCCTCCCATGACCCGATCCACATCGTGAACCGGGCTTTCGGGCCTGCGGAGAAGTCGCTTTCGATCAGCGCCAACTGCTCGTCCGGGTCGTCGTCGCAGG
>JBCDCW010000089.1:0-13372 GCA_039180995.1 Pseudomonadota bacterium | reverse complement strand
TGGAAAACAGAGGTCGAGGCTGCCAAACGGTCGTGGACCTTTTCAATGAAGCCGCACATAAGCGAAACCAGAAGCGGAAGCGCCATCCTCGAAATTGAGCAGGTCAGGAGATTGCGAAATGCCCACTAGGGTTGTCGCCATCGCAAATCAAAAAGGCGGCGTGGGGAAGACGACAACCGCCGTGAACCTCGGCGCGGCCCTTGCGATCCGTGGCAAACGGGTTCTGGTTGTGGATCTGGACCCCCAGGGAAACGCATCGACCGGATTGGGGATCGAACGAGGGACACGAGCGCGATCTGCCTATGACCTCCTGTTGGGAGATGCATCTGCCGACAGCTTGGCCGCGCCAACATCGGTCGACGGTTTGCACATTATTCCATCGGATATGGATCTTGCGTCTGCTGATGCAGAACTCTTGCAATCCCCTCGGCGGGTGATGCATCTGAAAACGGCCCTGACAAACCGGCGAACATCTTTCGATCACGTTTTGCTCGATTGTCCGCCGTCACTGAATCTGGTCACGGTGAATGCTTTTGTCGCCGCCGGATCGGTTCTTGTGCCCTTGCAAGCTGAATTTTATGCATTGGAGGGATTGTCCCAACTCCTGCTCACGGTCCGAGAGGTTCGGGCGTCAGCCAATGCTGGCCTCCGCATGGATGGAGTCTTGTTGACAATGTTCGATCGCCGAAATCGTTTGTGTCAGCAGGTCGAAGAGGAAGCCCGCCGGACCCTGGGTGACTTGGTTTTCGAAACGAAGATCCCGCGAAACGTTCGTTTGAGCGAGGCGCCGAGCTACGGAATGCCGATCTTGAACTACGATCCGACATCAAGAGGTTCGATTGCGTATCGCGCGCTCGCTGGCGAATATCTTCAGCGCACGGAAGAAAGGTTGCCAGTCGATGGCGGATGAAAAGAGCAGGCGGCCCATGGGTCGCGGTCTATCGGCCTTGATGGCGGATGTCGGGGTCGTTGCAGGAGATGCCGTTCCGGTTTCCGACAGACTCGTCCCGATTGAGCGTCTTCACCCCAACCCCGATCAGCCTCGGCGGTCTTTCGACGCTGACCAATTGGCGGACCTGTCGAAATCCATCGCCCAGAAGGGCGTCCTTCAGCCCTTGATCGTCCGGCCGTCCAGAACACTGGACGGTGCTTATGAGATCGTCGCCGGAGAACGGCGGTGGCGCGCCTCTCAGGCGGCTAATCTTCACGAACTTCCGGTCGTCATTCGCGATTTCGATGATAGCGAGGTCTTGGAAGTCGCGATCATCGAAAATATCCAAAGAGCCGATCTATCCCCGTTGGAGGAGGCGGCGGGCTATCGTCATCTGATGGATCGTTTTGGCCATACGCAAGAACAAGTATCTGAAATACTTGGGAAATCTCGGAGTCACGTGGCTAATCACCTCCGCCTTCTTTCCTTACCGCCATCGGTTCGGGAGCATTTGGACGCAGGGCGAATTTCAGCCGGGCACGCTCGGGCGTTGTTAACAGCCCCCGATGCAGATCAGTTGGTTCAGCAAGTCATTGCCAAGGGTCTTTCGGTCAGAGAAACCGAGGCCCTGGCCAAGGCGGCCAAATCACCTGTCTCGTCGAAGCCGAAGGCGCCAAGCGGTGGCCAGAAGGATGCCGATACCCGTGCCCTGGAAGGTGATCTTTCGGCCGCGCTGGGCATGAAGGTCACCATTGATCACGGCGCTGCCGGTGACGGTGGCCGGCTGTCAGTCAAATATCGTTCTCTCGAACAACTCGACGGTCTTTGTCAGGTTCTGTCAGAGGGGCTCCAGCGGGACTAACGCGGCGACAATCGCGTCGATCAACAGCGTCCCATCTTGTGTGGCACGCAACCTGTCGCCGTTTTGATGGACAACGCCGTCAGCTATCAAGCCGTCCAGCCGTCCGGCTCGGGGTGCATGGTGCCATCTGCGCATTTCAGCCAAGTCGAACCCATCCCGAAGCCGAAGGCCGCCAAAGAGAACTTCTTCCGCGCATTCTTCGGAACTCAACCGTTCGATGCGATCGTCGGCCAGAGGATTCGACCCGGCGGCAGAAAGCCATGCCAACGGATCATGGGCCTCAATCGTCCCGAGCCGTTGATCCGCCAAGGTCAACCGACCATGCGCGCCCGGTCCGACCCCGATCCAGTCTTGCGCCAGCCAATACAGACAATTGTGTCGAGATTGCCCGCCATCTCGCGCATGGTTCGAGATCTCGTATCTGACCAGGTTTTTGGATGAACATATCGCGTTGGTAAGCTCAAAAAACGCGGCGGCCTGATCCTCGTCCGGTAAACCCGTCAGCCGCCCATGTCGCACACGATGGGCAAAGGGCGTCCCCGCTTCGATGGTCAGCTGATACAACGAACAATGCTCGCCGCAGAGCGACAGAGCATCGCGTAACTCGCTTTCCCATGCCGCAAGCGTCTGATGCGGGCGCCCATAAATAAGGTCGAACGATACCCGATCAAATACCTCCCCGGCGGTCGAGAGGGCACGGCGTCCCTCCTCGGCGCTATGTCGGCGGCCAAGCTGCAAGAGCGCGTCGTCCTCCAATGCTTGAAGACCCACCGAAAGCCGATTCACGCCGGCCGCGGCAAAGTCGCGAAACCGTGCGATCTCTACGGATGTGGGATTTGCCTCAAGGGAGATCTCGGCATCGGCGGCCAAGCCCCAAACGGCATCTATCTCGGTTAGGATACGGTTGACCACGCCGGATGGCATCAGCGACGGCGTTCCGCCGCCGAAATAGACAGACCCCACGGCCCGCCCATCCGCAAACGGCGTCCAAGCTCGAATGCTCCGACGAAATGCATCGCCCCACTGGTGCTCGTCGATCTCTCGCGCGATTCGGACGTTAAAGTCGCAATAGGGGCAGATCGCCTCGCAAAATGGCCAGTGAACATAAATGCCGAGGGCCCGGCTGTCGGCGTGGGGCACGGTCACCTGATCCACGCCCGCCACGTCAGGGACCTGCCCGATCCCCAAGGACCCGAATCATCTCGCGAAGCGCGCGCGCCCGATGGCTGATCCCGTTCTTCTGATCCGCCGTCATCTCTCCGAGTGTCTGATCGTATCCGGTCGGCTGAAATATCGGGTCATATCCATGTCCCTCGATCCCCCGCATCGGCCAGACCACACGACCGTCGAGACACCCCTCGAAGATGGCCTCTTCACCATCGGGCCACATTAGAACCAGGGTCGCGCGAAATCGCGCCGTTCGCGGCTCGGCCACCTGACGCGCCTCAAGCTCTCGCCATGTGCGTTCCATGGCGATCCCGAAATCACGGCCAGTGGGGGTTTCGGCCCAGTCGGCTGTTTGAACGCCCGGCGCGCCGTCCAGGCCATCCACTTCAATCCCGGAATCGTCGGCCAAGGCTGGCAAACCAGTCGCCTCCACGGCAGCCTGCGCCTTGATCCGCGCGTTCCCGATGAATGTAGCCTCCGTCTCGGCTGGCTCGGGGAGGTTGAAATCGGCATTGGACAAGCAAGTCAGTCCGTAGGGCGCCAGAAGCGTCTGAAACTCCTCCAGTTTTCCGACGTTATGTGTGGCGATCAGAAGCCGGTCGCCCTTCAGCCGTCTCACGCCACAGCCGCCTTCTGCGCATCCACCAGCGCGGCCACGCCTTTCTCTGCCAGGTCGAGCAATTCGTTGAACTGAT
The DNA here is from genome assembly GCA_039180995.1 of Pseudomonadota bacterium. Lineage (GTDB taxonomy): Bacteria > Pseudomonadota > Alphaproteobacteria > Rhodobacterales > Rhodobacteraceae > Jannaschia. The sequence goes on along the minus strand of JBCDCW010000089.1, from coordinate 9,717 downwards.
CGCGGGAGAACGTCGACCCCTCCGCGCTCGCCTGCATCTCGATCATCCGGCCTGACCCGGTCATGACGAAATTGCCGTCAGTGCCTGCTTGGCTATCCTCCGGGTAATCCAGGTCCAGCACCGCCTGTCCGGCATAGATCCCGCAGGACACCGCAGCCACATGATCGGTCAATGGATCCGTAATGATGTCACCCGCAGCCATCAACTTGTTCACCGCCAGCCGCAGCGCGACCCAACCGCCGGTGATCGACGCACAGCGCGTTCCACCATCGGCTTGCAGGACGTCGCAGTCCACGGTGATCTGTCGTTCGCCCATGGCATTCCGATCCACGCCCGCCCGAAGCGATCGGCCGATCAGCCGCTGAATTTCCTGGGTCCGCCCCGATTGCTTGCCCGTGGCGGCTTCACGCCGCATGCGCGTGGTCGTCGCCCGCGGCAGCATTCCATATTCGGCCGTTACCCATCCCTGACCCGAGTTTCGCAGAAATGGCGGCACGCGTTCCTCCAGCGATGCTGTACAGAGCACATGGGTGTCGCCGCAACGGATCAGGCAGGACCCCTCCGCGTGACGCGTGACGCCCGTTTCGATGGTGGTGTCCCGCATCTCGTCCAGGGCCCGGCCGGAAGGTCGCATTTCTCTCTCCTCACATGATCGGGCCCGACATGCCCCCCGGGTGCCTGGTGCGCAACCCCGCCGATTGACCACCCGCCGGGTGGTCTATAGATGCCTACCGCCCATGTCCGACAACGCCCAGATCCTGTCCGAGATGAACGACCGCTCCCGCGAGGTATTTCGCCGGGTGGTCGAGGGATATTTGGGCAGTGGGGATCCGGTTGGCAGCCGCACTCTGACACGCAGCATGTCGGAGAGAGTGTCGGCCGCAACCATCCGGAACGTGATGCAGGATTTGGAATTCCTGGGTCTATTGCAGGCGCCGCACATTTCTGCCGGGCGCGTGCCCACGCAGCAAGGTCTGCGGATGTTTGTGGATGGTCTGCTTGAAGCTCAACTCGGCGACGATGACAGGGCACGCATTGAGGCGACCCTCGGATCGTCCGAGGATGATGTCACCGCGATGATGGATCGCGTCGGGAGCGCGTTGTCCGGTATTACCCAAGGCGCCTCGCTGGTGCTGGCGCCCAAGCGCGAGGCGCCGATCAAGCACATTGAGTTCGTGTCTTTGGCCTCCGACCGGGCGCTCGTCGTATTGGTTTTCGCCGATGGCCATGTCGAGAACCGCGTCTTCGTCCCACCGCCCGGTCAAACCCCATCTTCCATGCGCGAGGCGGCAAACCTTCTGAACGCCATGATCGAAGGTAAGACCATCTCGGATCTGAAGGGGCTGATGTCCCAAGAGGTCGCGGCTCGGCGGCAAGAGATCGACACCTTGGCCCATGACCTGATCGAACAGGGCCTCGCCGCTTGGGAAAACGAAGGCGAACGCAGCGAACGGCTCATCGTTCGCGGCCGTTCCAACCTTCTCGACGACGGCGTCGACGCCGATCAGCTCGACCGCATCCGCTCGCTTTTTGACGACCTGGAACGGAAGCGCGATATCGCCGAGTTCCTGTCGCTGACCGAAGACGGAGAGGGTGTTCGCATCTTCATTGGATCGGAAAACAAACTCTTCTCTCTTTCCGGTTCCTCTCTGGTGGTTTCTCCTTATATGGACGCTGATCGGAAGATCGTTGGGGCCGTCGGTGTGATCGGCCCGACCCGTCTAAATTACGGTCGTATCGTCCCCATCGTGGACTACACCGCGCAGCTTGTCGGTCGGATGCTCTCCGGCCCCCGAACGTAAGAAGGTCAGGCAATGGCAGAACCCAAGGAAAACCCGTTCCTCGACGATCCCGAAGACATGGAGGAAGAGTTCGACCTAGACGCCGCGATGGAGGAGATCCCGGAGGAGGAGGCGACCTCTGGTCGGGCTGCCTATGACGCGCTCGTGGTTGAACGAAACGAATTGAACGATCGTCTGATGCGCGCCTTGGCCGAGGCGGAGAACGTGCGGAAACGCGCCGCCCGCGATCGTATCGAAGCCGAGCAATATGGCGGCTCCAAGTTGGCCCGCGATCTGCTGCCGGTTTATGACAACCTGCGCCGGGCCCTAGACGCGGCCGGCGAAGAAAATGACGGAGTCATCGAAGGTATCAAGCTTACTTTGAAGGAGCTGCTTAGCGTCTTCAACAAGCACGGCATCACGCTGATCGCACCCGAGATCGGGGACCGTTTCGACCCGCAGCTGCATCAAGCGATGTTTGAGGCACCCCTCCCCGACACCAAGGCGGGAGACATCATCCAAGTCGCAGTGGAAGGCTTCCTGCTTCACGACCGCTTGCTGCGCCCCGCCCAGGTCGGCGTGTCCAGCACCCCCGCGTAAGATGGGGTTTACCCCATCTTGCCCTTCAACTCATAAACCAGATCCAACGCCGCCTTCGGCGTCAGCGCGTCCGGCAGCACATCCCGCAGCCGCTCCTCCACCACGCTCGCTTGCCTGGTCATGGGCGGCGGGGCCGCCGCGACGCTGAACAACGGAAGGTCGTCGATCACTGCCTTCGATCCGCCTTCCCGCTCCCCCTGTTCCAAGGCGTCCAAGACCTCCCGCGCCCGCGCTACGACGGCCTCGGGCAGCCCGGCCAGTTTGGCCACCTGCACACCATAAGACCGATCCGCTGCTCCCTCCCGTACTTCGTGTAGGAAGATCACGTCACCCTCCCATTCCCGCACCGCCACGGTGGCGTTTTCGACCCCGTCCAACTTCGCCGCCAAAGCCGTCATCTCGTGGTAATGCGTCGCAAACAGCGCCCGGCACCGGTTCACATCATGAAGATGTTCCAACGTCGCCCAAGCGATGGATAACCCATCATAGGTCGCCGTGCCCCGCCCGATCTCGTCCAAGATCACCAGCGCCCGCTCATCCGCTTGGTTCAAGATCGCCGCGGTCTCGACCATCTCGACCATGAAGGTCGACCGGCCGCGGGCCAGATCGTCCGATGCCCCGACCCGGCTAAACAACTGGCTGACGATACCCACATGCGCCGCGTCCGCCGGGACGAAAGAGCCCATCTGCGCCAACACCGCAATCAGCGCGTTCTGGCGTAACCAGGTGGATTTCCCCGCCATGTTTGGGCCCGTCAGCAACCGGACCGCGGCGCCCACTTTGGCGGACAACGCGGTGTCATTTGCCACGAACGGCGTGCCCTCGCGGGTCAGTGCTTTTTCCACCACCGGGTGCCGTCCTGCGGTCACCTCGAAGGCGCGGGACCCATCCACCTTCGGGCGACACCAGTCTTCGCCCCGCGCCAGATCGGCCAGACCTGTCGCGACGTCCAACTCTGCCAAGACCCTAGCCGCCGAGAAGACTGCGTCGGATCTGTCCAAAACCCCTTGTTTGAGCCTTATAAAGACCCTTTCCTCGATTTCTTGCGCCCGTGCCCCGGCGTTCAGGATCTTCGTTTCCAGTTCCGACAATTCCACCGTCGTGAACCTCACTTGGTTCGCCGTCGTCTGCCGATGGATAAACTCACCATGCCCGCGTATCGTAGCGTCGTGAACCGCCGTCACCTCAACGAAGTACCCCAGCACGTTGTTATGCTTCACCTTCAGTGAGCTAACCCCAGTCGCCTTGGCATATGTCGCCTGCAACGCGGCGATCACGCCCCGCCCCTCATCCCGCAGCTTTCGCGCTTCATCCAAGTCGGGATCGAACCCGGCGGCGATGCACCCGCCATCCCGCAGCATCAGCGGCGGCTCGGCCACCAACGACCCGTCCAGCAGTGACAGCAGGTCTTCCATCCCGATCAGGTCCGTGATGTCGAGTGGTAGATCAGTCTCTGACAAAGTGGAAAACAGCGTTTCACCGGCCGATAGACCCCCCCGGATCGCCGCCAAATCCCGCGGCCCCCCGCGATCCAGTGATAGCCGAGACAGCGCCCGATCCATGTCCGGCGCTTGTCGTAAGGCATCTCGGATATCGGCGGCCAGGCGATCTTCCCGCACGGCCCAGTCGATGGCGTCCAGCCGGGCGTGAATGACACCCTCCACCGTCGAGGGTGCCGATATGCGCCGTTCAAGCAGCCTGGCGCCGCCCGCCGTGACCGTCCGGTCAATCGCCCAAAGTAGCGACCCGTCCCGCCCACCGGAGGCGCCGCGCACCAGTTCCAGGTTCCGCCGTGTGGCGGCGTCGATGGCCATTAACGCGCCCGCCGCCTCTCGCCGGGGTGGGCGCATTAACGGCAAGCGGCCGCGCTGGGTGAGTTCGACATATTCGACTAATGCGCCCATCGCGCCCAGTTCGGCGCGGCCAAAGGCCCCGAAAGCATCCAGCGACCCGACATCGAACAACGCCGTCAGCCGCGACTCCGCGGAGCCAGAATCGAACGCGCTCTTGCCCAAAGGCGTGACCGAGGCGCCCTGCCCCTCGACCACATCCCCCACTTCGATATCGTCCGCCAATACGATCTCCCGCACGCCCAAACGCGCCAGATCCGGTCCCAGCCGGACGCGCGGACATGGCGCCACGTGGAATGCCCCGGTCGAGATATCGGCCCAGGCCAGCGCCCCTTCCCCTCGGACTTCGTTCCAAGCGGCCAAGTAGTTATGCGCCCGCGCCTCTAGTAAGGTGTCCTCGGTCAGTGTCCCGGGTGTGACCAGCCGCACGATCCCGCGCTTCACCACCGACTTGTAGCCGCGTTTCTTCGCCTCCTCCGGGCTTTCGAGTTGCTCGCACACGGCGACCCGAAACCCCTTCCGGATCAGCGTCATCAAGTAGTTCTCGGCCGCGTGCACCGGCACGCCGCACATGGCGATGTCCTCGCCCAGATGCTTGCCGCGCTTGGTCAACGCGATGTCCAAGGCTGCCGCCGCCGCGACGGCGTCGTCGAAGAACAGCTCGTAGAAATCGCCCATGCGATAGAACAGCAGGGCGTCCGGCGCCTCGGCTTTAATCTCCATGTATTGGGCCATCATCGGCGTGACGGACATGTGCGGCTCCCCCATTGGCGCGCGCAACCTATCCCCGTCGCGCGCCCTCCGCTACACCGTCCGAACGCGAGGGAGGACCACATGGCCGGACGCACCAAGATCACACCCGAAGAGGCGCTGGCCTACCACTTGGAACCGCGCCCGGGGAAGCTGGATATCAGCGCGTCGACCGCCATGACGACCCAGCGCGACCTGTCCCTGGCCTATTCGCCCGGCGTCGCGGTGCCCTGCGAAGCCATCGCCGCCGATCCAGCCACAGCCTATGACTACACGACAAAGGGCAACTTGGTTGCCGTGATCTCCAACGGGACGGCCGTCCTGGGCCTTGGCAACCTGGGCGCGCTGGCGTCGAAGCCGGTGATGGAGGGCAAGGCCGTCCTGTTCAAACGCTTCGCCGACGTGAATTCCATCGACATCGAATTGGACACCGAAGAGGTAGACGCCTTCGTCCAGGCCGTGAAGCTGATGGGTCCATCCTTCGGTGGCATCAATCTGGAGGATATCAAGGCTCCCGAATGCTTCATGATCGAAAGCCGTCTGAAGGAGGAGATGAACATCCCCGTCTTCCACGACGACCAGCACGGGACGGCCGTGATCTGCGCGGCGGGTCTGATCAACGCGCTGCATCTGTCGGGCAAGAAGATCGAGGACGTGAAGATCGTCCTGAACGGGGCGGGCGCCGCCGGGATCGCGTGTATCGAACTGCTGAAAAGCATGGGCGCCCAGCATCAGAATTGCATCACCTGCGACACCAAGGGTGTGATCTATCAGGGTCGAACCGAGGGCATGAACCAGTGGAAATCGGCCCACGCCGTGAAGACCGATCTACGCACCTTGGAAGACGCCATGCGGGGCGCCGACGTCTTCCTTGGCGTGTCGGCCAAGGGCGCGGTCACGCCCGAGATGGTCTCTGACATGGCGGAAAACCCGGTTATCTTCGCCATGGCCAATCCCGACCCCGAGATTACGCCCGAGGCGGCTCATGACGTTCGGCCCGACGCCATCGTCGCCACAGGCCGGTCTGACTACCCCAATCAGGTCAACAACGTTCTGGGCTTCCCCTACCTGTTCCGTGGCGCGCTGGACATCAATGCCCGTGCCATCAACGATGAGATGAAAATCGCCTGCGCCGAAGCCTTGGCCGAACTGGCGCGCGAAGACGTCCCGGACGAGGTCGCGATGGCCTACGGCCGCAAGCTGTCCTTCGGGCGCGATTATATCATTCCGACGCCGTTCGACCCAAGGCTGATCTACGTCATCCCACCCGCTGTCGCGAAGGCGGGGATGGATACGGGCGTCGCCCGTCGGCCCATCGTCGATATGGACGGCTACACCAATGCCCTGGCCGCCCGCATGGACCCGACCGCGTCGATCTTGCAAGGCATCAGCGCCCGCGCCCGTCAGGCCCAAGCGCGTATGATCTTCGCTGAGGGCGATGATCCCCGCGTGTTGCGCGCGGCCGTCGCGTATCAGCGCAATGGTTATGGCAAGGCGCTGGTTGTCGGGCGTGAGGCGGATGTGAAGGAAAAGCTGGAAGAGGCCGGACTGACCGATGCGGTGCGAGAATTGGAGGTCGTGAACGCCGCCAATACCCGGCATTTGGACACCTATAAGACGTATCTTTATGACCGGCTTCAACGGAAGGGTTACGACCAGAAGGACATCCACCGCCTAGCCAGCCGCGACCGTCATGTGTTCGCGGCGCTCATGCTGGCCCACGATCATGGGGACGGGTTGGTCACTGGGGCGACCCGCAAATCGGCCCATGCGATCCGCCTGTTGGATCACGTCTTCGATGTTCAGCGTAATCCCGAGGCGGTAGGGATCACGGCGCTCCTGCATCGCGGTCGGATCGTCTTGATCGGCGATACTCTGGTCCATGAATGGCCCGAGGAGGAGGATTTGGCGACCATCGCCGAGGCCGGCGCCCGCGTGGCGCGGGCCATGGGGATGGAGCCGCGGGTGGCCTTCGTCAGCTTTTCGACTTTCGGTTATCCCGTGTCCGAGCGGGCGACGAAGATGCACCTTGCACCCCATGTCCTAGAGGCACGCGGGGCAGATTTCGAGTATGAGGGCGAAATGACGGTGGACGTGGCTCTGAACCCCGAAGCGGCGGCGAATTACCCGTTTTCACGGTTGACGGGGCCGGCGAACATCTTGGTGGTGCCTGCGCGGCACTCGGCTTCGATTTCGGTCAAGCTGATGCAGGAAATGGCGGGCGCGACGGTGATCGGCCCGATCCTCACTGGATTGGACCGACCGATCCAGATCGCATCCACGGCCTCGCCCGCGTCGGATATCGTGAACATGGCGCTGCTGGCGGCATGCCGCGTGGGTGGCTGACTTGAGTTCACGCCAAGATGGAATGAAACCCTATTCTACTGGGTCATCCCATCCCAGAAGCTCTTGACTTTGCGGAAAAAGCTATCGCCTTGGGGATTGTTGTCGGCGTCGATCCGCTCGAACTCCCGCAGCAATTCCTTCTGACGAGAGGTCAGGTTTACCGGCGTCTCGATGGCCAATTCGATGAACATGTCACCCACGCCGCCACCGCGAAGCGCGGGCATTCCCTTGCCGCGCAAGCGCATCTGGCGACCCGTCTGCGACCCGGCGGGCACCTTCACGCGGGAGCGGCCGCCGTCGATGGTCGGGACCTCGACTTCGCCAGCCAGAGCGGCCGTCGTCATCGAGACGGGGACGGCACAATAGAGATTGACGCCATCGCGCTGAAAGATGGGATGATCTTCCACTTCGATGAAGATGTAGAGATCGCCCGTCGGTCCGCCGCGCAACCCCGCCTCGCCCTCGCCCGACAGGCGTATACGCGTGCCAGTCTCGACGCCTGCGGGGACGTTGACGGAAAGTTGGCGCTCTTTATCGACCCGCCCGCTTCCGCCGCAGACGGCGCAGGGGTTCTTTATGATCTGACCGGCACCGCCACAGGTCGGGCAGGTCCGCTCGACGGTAAAGAAGCCCTGTTGCGCACGAACCTTGCCCATGCCCGAGCAGGTCGGGCAGGTGACGGGTTCGCTCGCGCCTTCCGTTCCTTTGCCGTCACAAGCGGTGCATTTGACGGATGTGGGAACCGTGATGGTCTTCTGCTGGCCAGCGAAGGCTTCTTCCAGCGTTATCCGCATATTGTAGCGCAGATCGGATCCGCGGGAGGCGCGGGACCGGCCTCCGCCGCCCCGGCCCGGTTGGCCGCCCATGAAATCGCCGAACAGGTCCTCGAAGACGTCCGAGAAAGCGGAGGCGAAGTCCCCCTGCTGGCCCGGATGTGGTCGGCGGGAACCGCCGCCACCCATGCCGCCCTCGAAGGCTGCGTGGCCGAACCGGTCATAAGCAGCCTTCTTATCGGCGTCCTTTAGGACGTCATAGGCCTCGTTGGCTTCCTTGAACTGTGCCTCGGCATTGGGATTGTCCGCGTTGCGGTCCGGGTGCAGTTCCTTCGCCTTCTTGCGATAGGCTTTCTTGATGTCGTCGGCGCTGGCGCCCTTCGAGACGCCCAGCGTCTCGTAGTAATCCTGTTTCGCCATGATCTATTCTCCAACAAAGAGACCGGCCCGGGGGCCGGCCTCTGTCAGGGGGGCCGTGCGGATCAGGCCCGCTTCTGATCGTCGTCCAAATCCTCGAAATCGGCGTCGAGGATTTCGTCGCCATCTTCGCGCGGCTCATCGGTCGCTTGCGCGCCCTCTTCGCCATCGCCGTCCTCGGCTTGGGCCTTGTAGATCGCCTCGCCCAGGCGCATGGCCGCTTCAGTGACGTTCTGGATGCCCGATTTGATTTTCCCGGCGTCTTCGCTGTCCATAGATTCTTCCAAGGCCGCCACCGCCAATTCGATGGCTTCCACGGTGGAAGGGTCGACCTTGTCGCCATGGTCTTCCAGCGATTTCTTCGTCGAGTGGATCAGGCTTTCCGCCTGGTTCTTGGCTTCTACCAATTCGCGACGGCCTTTGTCGGCCTCGGCATTCGCCTCGGCGTCTTTGACCATCTGTTCGATGTCTTCGTCCGAAAGACCACCCGAGGCTTGGATGGTGATCACCTGCTCTTTACCGGTGCCTTTATCCTTGGCCGAGACGGACACGATGCCGTTGGCGTCGATGTCGAACGTCACCTCGATCTGCGGCAGGCCGCGGGGGGCCGGGGGGATGTCTTCCAGGTTGAATTGGCCGAGCATCTTGTTGTCAGCCGCCATTTCCCGCTCGCCTTGGAAGACGCGGATGGTCACTGCGTTCTGGTTATCCTCGGCGGTCGAGAAGACCTGTGACTTCTTCGTTGGAATCGTGGTGTTGCGGTCGATCAGGCGGGTGAAGACACCGCCCAGCGTCTCGATACCGAGCGAAAGCGGGGTCACGTCCAGCAGGACCACGTCCTTTACATCGCCTTGCAGCACGCCGGCCTGAATGGCGGCACCCATGGCGACGACCTCGTCGGGGTTGACGCCCTTGTGGGGTTCCTTGCCGAAGAACTTGGTTACCTCCTCGATGACCTTGGGCATGCGGGTCATGCCGCCGACCAGCACGACCTCGTCGATGTCGTCCTTCGAGAGGCCGGCATCTTTCAGCGCGGCCTGACACGGCTTCAACGATTGCTTGATGAGGTCGCCCACCAGGCTTTCCAGCTTGGCGCGGGTCAGCTTCATGTTGAGGTGCTTTGGTCCTGTCGCGTCTGCCGTAATGAAAGGCAGGTTCACTTCATAAGTGGACGCTGTGGACAGCTCTTTCTTCGCCTTC
>JBCDCW010000088.1:0-13386 GCA_039180995.1 Pseudomonadota bacterium | reverse complement strand
TTCCTGGTCTTCGCCGCCCTGGAGGTCCCGCCCGAGACGTCGATGCATGTCGCCGTAGCCACGTCGCTGGCGACGATCATCCCGACCTCGATCAGCTCGGCCCGGGCGCATCATCGGCGCGGGAACGTGGATGTCGATCTTCTGAGAGCCTGGGCACCATGGCTGGTTCTCGGATCGCTGATCGGCGGGCTGCTGTCCTTCGTCCTGGGGGGCGCGGCGCTGCGCCTGATCTTCGGGGTGATCGCGCTCGCCGTGGCGATCAACATGGCGGTACCGCGAACGGTGACGATCGCCGATGCGCTGCCCGGATCGAAGGTGAAGCAGGGCGGGATTTCGTCTCTGATCGGGGGGTTTTCGGCGTTGATGGGAATTGGCGGCGGTACGCTGTCGGTGCCGATCCTGTCTGCGTTCAACTATCCGACGCACAAGGCGATCGGCACGGCCGCCGCATTCGGGTTGCTGATCGCGCTGCCGGGCGTTCTGGGGTTCCTGCTGTCCGGCCAGGGGGTCGGCGGGCGTCCGCCCTATTCCTTCGGTTATGTGAACTTGGTCGCCGCCGCGTTGATCTTCCCGGCGACGACGCTGTGCGCGCCCCTAGGGGCGCGGATTGCATCGGCCCTGCCGGCCGACAAGCTGAAACTGGTCTTCGCGGCGTTCCTGGGACTGACGGCGTTGCGGATGCTCTGGGAGGTGGTGACATGACAGAGCTGCCGATGAAGGCGCGGTTTCTGCTGCCGGAGGGTATGATCTATCTGGATGGCAATTCCCTGGGCCCGCTGCCGCGCGGCGTCGATGACCGGCTGTCACGGATGGTGACCGACGAATGGGGCGGGCATCTGATCAAGGGCTGGAACCAAGACGATTGGATGGGTCAGCCGTCACGCATCGGGGACCGTGTCGGCCGCCTGATCGGCGCGCCTGGCGGCAGCGTCACCATGGGCGACACGCTGTCGATCAAGGTCTACCAGGCGCTGGCCTCGGCATTGGCGATGCGGCCCGGTCGACGGGTGGTCTTGTCCGATAGCGGGAACTTTCCATCCGATCTCTATATGGCCGAAGGGTTGATCGCGCATCTTGGACAAGGGCACGAATTGCGGATCGTCGCGCCGGAGGATGTCGCTGGGGCCATTGGCGACGATGTGGCTGCCATCATGCTGACCCAGGTGGATTACCGGACCGGCCGGATGCACGATATGGCCGCCCTGACCGAAGCGGCTCGGGCCGCGGGGGCGGTGATGATTTGGGATTTGGCCCATAGTGCCGGGGCGGTGCCGGTTGATCTGGCCGGGTCGGGATGCGAATTCGCGGTCGGGTGCACGTACAAATATCTGAATGGCGGGCCCGGCGCGCCGGCCTTCATCTATGTCCGACCGGACATTGTCCCAGCTTTAGAGCCTGTTTTGGCCGGCTGGCTGGGGCATGACGCCCCTTTCGCCTTCGAGACCTCGTACCGCCCCGCCCGAGATATCGAGCGGATGCGCGTCGGCACCCCGCCGGTCTTGCAGATGACGGCCCTGGATGCGGCGCTGGATGTTTGGGATGGGGTCGATATGGCCGACATCCGCGCGGCGAGCATCGCGCTGTCCGAGTTGTTCATCGCGGAAGTCGGCCGGTGCTGTCCCGATCTGACCTTGGCTTGCCCGCGCGATCCGGATCGGCGCGGCAGCCAGGTCTCGTTTCATTTCGAGCATGGCTACGCCGCTATGCAGGCGTTGATCGCGCGGGATGTGATCGGGGATTTCCGGGCACCGGATATCATGCGGTTCGGGATCACCCCGCTTTATCTAGACGAGGCCGATATCCGGCGGGCGGTCGAGATCTTGGCCGATATCTTGGACAGGCGTCTTTGGGATGATCCGGCCTACCGCAAGACGGCGCGGGTGACATGAGCGCGCGGCTGATCTTAGGCATTGATGTGGGCACGACCTCGGTCAAGGCGGGGTTGGTCGATCAAGATGGCCAAATCGTCGCCACCTTCGCCAAAAGCTATCCGACCCGACGCGCCGGTGGTGGCTTGGTCGAGCAAGATGCCCGGACCTGGTTGCGTCTGATCGACAAGGCTGTGGCCCGAATGTCGGACCATGCGGCCGATATCGTGGCGGTCGGGCTTTGCAGTCAGGTGAACACCCATGTTTTCCTGGGCGCGGACGATCAGCCGCTGATGCCCGCCATCGTTTGGCAGGACGGACGGGCCGAGGCCGAGGCGGCCGAGTTGGACGCGACTGTGACCGAGGCGCAGAAGATCGCCTGGTGGGGGGCGCCCATGCCCATCGACGCCAGCCATGCGCTATCGCGCATGCTTTGGGTCGCCCGAAACGCGCCGGAGATCTGGGCGGCGACCCGGCGTTTCATGCTGCCGAAGGACTATTGCCTTCTGCACTTGACGGGCGAGGCGAGCAGCGATCCGCTGTCCAATATCGGCCTGGTGGATGGCGCGCTGCGGTATATTCCGAACGTGTTCGACTTGGTGCCCGGTTCGCTCGAAAAGATGGCGACCTTGGTCCCTGCGACGGCGTTGGTGGGCAAGATGCGGGCCGGAGGGCCGCTGGCCGGCGTTCCGGTGGTCTCGGGGACGATGGATGCCTGGGCGGGCCTGGTCGGGGCCGGCGCGGCGCGAGAGGGCGCGTCCGTCTATCTGAGTGGAACCAGCGAGATCATGGGGGTCGCCGCCCAGACCGTCGTGCCGACACCTGGCGCCATCGTCTTTCCCATAATGGAGGGTATCCGGCTGCATGCGGCGCCAACGCAATCGGGGGGCGATGCCGCACGATGGTTCGCGGATACGGCGACCATGTCCTTGGATGACCTGTCCGACATGATCCGCGGAAGCCCGCGCGGGGATGCGGTTCCATTGTTCCTACCGCAACTGGAGGGCGAGCGCGCCCCCCTTTGGGACACGAGCTTGCGGGCGGCTTTCTTGGGGCTGTCGCGCAGGGCCAGGCTGGACGACCTTGGGCGCGCCGTGTTCGAGGGGGTGGCCCTGTCCGCGCGTCATGCGTTGGAGCTGTTGCAGGCGTCTGCGGCGACGGTCAGCGATCATGTGGCCTGCGGGGGCGGCGGCTTTCGCTCCGAGGCGTGGGCCCAGATACGGGCGGATGTCCTGGGTGTGCCGCTTCGGCCCCTGGAGGCGGGGGAGCCCGGCATGCTGGGCGCCGCCATGATCGCAGCCACCGGAATCGGGGAATATGACTCGCTGAATGAGGCGCAGGCGGCGCTGGCACGCTATAAACGGGATATCGAGCCGTCGACGGCGGCCCATGCACGATATTCGGAGCTGTTCGAGATCTACAGGGATGCCATTGGCGCGAATGCCGATTTGGGCCGTCGCCTGTCCGATCTGACACGACGCTGGCGTCAACAGAACGAAGATGTCTAGCGATCTGCCGCGCGATTGTGCACAACAAGGCCTAGAACGATCTCGGGATACGGGACGCGGGTACGGGAGATGGACATGAAGACGACTTTTGCAATGGCCTTCTCGGCCATGGCGATGACGATATCCGGTGCGTGGGCGCAGGACATCGCCGTGGTGACGCCGTACTTGGCGCAGCCGGGAACGCAGGCCTATGTGGAGGGGTTCCAGGCGGCAGCCGAGGCGATGGGGTGGAACGTCAATGTGGTCGATACGGCCGGGGACGTGGCCGCGGCGATTTCCCGGATCGAGGATGCGGTGACGCAGCAGGTGGATGCGATCGTCATCAATGTGGATCCAGCCCAGGTGGCGGCGGGATTGCTGGCCGCGGCCGAGGCCGAAATACCGGTCGTGGGTATGGATGCGGGCTCGGATCCGCTTCTGGCGGCGAACGTCACGTCGAACGGCTATGCCATGGCCGCCGAGACGGCGGTCTATGTCGCGAACCGGATCGACGGGTCGGGCAACGTGGTCATGTTCGTCTTCGACGCCTTCCCGCCGGTTCAAGTGCGCGGCGTGATCGCCGATGCGGTCTTCGACAACTATCCCGACATCCAGGTCGTCGACCGGATCACACCGGACGTGTCCGATGGCGGCATCGCCGATAGTCGCGCCCAGATGGAAGCGATCCTGGCCGCCAATCCTGATCCCGGCAGTATTGCCGCGGTCTGGGCCGCTTGGGACCAGCCCGCCCTGGGGGCGTTGCAGGCCATCGAGGAGGCGGGCCGCGCCGAGGAGGGCATTGTCATCACCGGTATCGACGCGAACCCGCAGGCGCGGGATGCCATCGCCGCGGGCGGGAATTTCGAGGCTTCGGTCGCCCAGGATTTCGAGGGCATCGGCGCGACGGCGGCCGACGTCGTCGGGCGGTTGCTGAACGGTGAGCGATTGCAGCAGCGCGTCATCCACGTGCCGACGCAGCTGATCACGGCTGCCAACCTGGCCGAGTGACCTGTTGCGGCCCGGTCTTTGATCGGGCTGTCGCCCTGTGAAGTCGCCCCCTGACGGTCCGGCTTGGACGGCTGCGGCCCTGCTGCGCCGGTTCGGCACGCTGCTGGGCTTTGTGGCGATCCTCGTGATCTTCGCGATACAATTGCCCGACACGTTCCTGACGGCGCGCAACCTGCTGAATATAAGCCAGCAGCTTTCCATGCTGGCCGTGGTCGCGGCCACCATGACCATCGTCATGACGATGGGGGATTTCGACCTGTCCGTCGGGTCGACGGCCAGTCTGGCAGGCGTGGTCGCGGCCGTCTGTTTCGTGGCGGGCGCACCGGTCTGGTTGGGCCTGATGGCGGCCTTGGCCGTGGGGATCGCCGGCGGGCTATTCAACGGTGTCTTGGTGGCGATCATCGGCATCCTGCCCTTCGTGGCCACCTTGGGTACGCTGACCGTCTTCAGCGGACTGGCCTTTCTCGTCAGCGGCGGCCGGACGATCTTCGGGCGGGACATCCCGACGGGTTTTTCTGGCTTCGCACGGGGCGGCATTCCGCTGGATGCGCTGGGTCTTGCAGGTCTGAAACTACCGTTCTTAACGATCACTGCTGCGTTGGTGGTCTTCATCTGCTGGTTTCTGTTGGAAAAGACGGTCTTCGGCCGCTGGCTCTATGCCATCGGGGGCAACCGCGACGCGGCCCGCCTGGCCGGTATCAAGGTGGCCCGCATGCGGCTGATCGCCTTTGCCTTGACCGGCCTGGGTGCCGCGGCGGCAGGGCTGATGGTCGCCGCGCGCGTGGCGTCGGCCAACCCGATCCAGGGATCGGGTCTGATGTTGGATGCCATCGCCGCCGTGTTCCTGGGCATGACCATGAGTCGGGGGGGCGAGCCCCGGGTCGCCTATACGTTGGTCGGCGTGGCGATGCTGGGCATCTTGGATAACGGCCTGACGCAGATGCAGGTCGACAGCTATATCCGCGAAGTTCTGGTTGGCCTGATCGTCATCGGCGCCGTCGCCGTTGCGGCGCTGTCGAACCGACGGGTCTAGCGCCGTCAGGCAAGCGCAAGCCCGTTGCCGTCGAAAGCGTGCAGATGGCCGGCCTCGACCGACAGGGCGATATCGTTCCCGGGTTTCAGGTCGGTGGGTCCCACGACGCGAACGGTGATGCGACCGGCCGCCCCGCCATCCACGATGACGAACGTGTCGGCGCCGAGATATTCCAGAACGTCCACCCGGCCGGGGATCGGTCCGGATCCGGGCGCGCCCAGGATCAGATGTTCGGGCCGCGCGCCCAGATGGGCTGCGCCGGTCGGAGCGGTCAGGTCGGGTGCGGCGCTGGCGGGGAAGACGTTCATGCGGGGCGAGCCGATGAATTGCGCGACGAACAAGTTTTGCGGGCGCTCATAGAGTTCGCGGGGTGACCCAACCTGGGCGATCTGACCGGCATCCAGGACCACGATGCGGTCCGCCAGGGTCATCGCCTCGACCTGGTCGTGGGTCACGTAGATCATGGTTGCGGCCAGGGATTGGTGCAGCTTGGCGATCTCGTAGCGCATCTCGACGCGCAGGGCGGCGTCCAGGTTCGAGAGCGGCTCGTCGAAGAGGAACGCGGCCGGTTCGCGCACGATGGAGCGGCCGATGGCGACGCGCTGCCGCTGCCCGCCGGACAGGTCCTTCGGGCGACGGTCCAGGTAGTCGTGCAGCTTCAGGATGCGGGCGGCTTCATCGACGCGCGTGTCGATCTCGTCCTTCGGCATGCTGGCCGCCTTAAGCGGGAAGCCGACGTTTTCGCGCACCGACAGGTGGGGGTAGAGCGCGTAGGATTGGAACACCATGGCCAGGCCGCGCTTCGACGGCGGCTCGGCCGTGGCGTCGCGATCATCGACCATGATCTTGCCACGCGATGTCTCCTCAAGACCCGCAATCATGCGGAGGAGGGTCGATTTCCCGCAGCCTGAGGGGCCGACGAAGATCACCAACTCGCCTTCATTGATGGCCAGATCGACGCCCCTTATGACTTGGGCCTCGCCATACCATTTCTCGGCGCCGATCAGTTCGATGCTCGCCATGTCAGGCCCTCCCCGCCCAAGTCAGCCAGACCGCCGCGGTCCAGGTGAAGTCCTTGCCGCCACAGGGTGTCCCATCCCGCGGATCGAAATATTCGTTGAAGCCGCCCTTCTCGATCATGGCGGCGGTGTCCCGGCGCAGGCGCTCGGCGGCTTCGGTCTTTCCCGCCAAAGCAAAGCTGCGCGCCAGCAGGGCGTTCAGGAAGGGCCAGGCGGGCCCGCGCCAGTAGCGGCGGGCGTCGAAGTGGCTGGCCTCCGGGTCCGAAGAGGGGATGCCGTAATGGACGGCGTCCCAGATGCGGTCCAGGTGGGCGTCCAGTTCGAGCCGGGCTGCCCCCACGCCATAGGCCAGGAATGCGCCGGAGCCGAGGATGTTCGCGAACCGCCCGCTGCGCATATCGCGGGCGTCGTAGGCGCCGAGTTCGGGGTTCCAAAGCGTCTCGAAGCCTTGGGTTAGAGCCTTGTTCCAAGCCTCGATCTCGGCCGGATCCTCGCCCAGGTCCCGCGCGATCTGGGCCAAATCGGCATTGGCCAGCATCAGGATGAAGTGCGTCCCCGGATCGGCCATCAGGAACGGCCCATCCGCCATGATCTTATCCGCATCCCAACCGACGGAGCGCCCGAATTCCAGGATCGCGACGTAGCGGTCGTATTCGGCTTTCGTGGGCCGCATGGAGGCGTCCACATGGCCCGTATCCCGCCTTTCATAGGGGCCGACGCCCGACGCATCCACGCCTGCCATGCCGATATCCCAATCGGGGCAGTTGTCGCGCCCGGATTCCCAAGGATGGGTGACGCAGACCGCCCCATCTTTGACCCGATGCGCCATGAACCAGCGGTGCCAGGCGAGCAGCTTGGGGTAGAGCGCCGCCACGCGGTCCCGGCCCGCTTGCGGGCCGGCCTCCCAAACCAGCCGCGCCATGGTGGCGGCCACTGGCGGCTGCGTGATTCCCGAGGTTGGCGGCATGGTCCCGGTAGCCCAGACGTCGGGTCCGGGGAAGTAGCCCGGATCGGAGGCGTGGAAGATGATGTGGGGGACCATGCCGTTGGCCCATTGGGCGGAAAACAGGGTCTCCAACTCGGTCCAGGCGCGGTCCAGGTCGAAGGTTGCGAAGCCCCAAGCGGCCAGCGCCGAATCCCAGTTCCACTGATACGGGTAGAGGCCCGCCGTCGGGATCGTGTAGCCGCCCCGGTCGTTGCCCGTCAGGATCGCGCGGGCCTTGTCGTCGAGTTCCATGTTCATCCCTTCACCGACCCGGCCGTCAGGCCCTTGGTCATGAACCGCTCCAACCCCAGGAAGATCGCCATGATCGGCACCGTCGCGATGACCGACCCGGCCATCAGGTGTTGACGCGGGATTTCGGAGGAGTTGAGCGACGCGATCCCCCGCGTCAGCGTGAACTTGGACGGGTCGTCCAGCAGCATGAAGGCCAGCAGGAACTCGTTCCAGGCGATCATGAAGACATAGAGCGAAACCGACGCCAGGGCTGGCAGCGACAGAGGCAGGGTGATTTTCCAGATCACTTGCAGGCGCGAGAGGCCGTCCATGAGGCCGGCTTCCTCAACCTCTGCAGGCAGGCCCCGGAAGTAGCCTTGCAGCATGTAGAGCGCGACGGGGATCGTGGTCACCGGGTAGATCATCAGGATGCCCGCGATGGAGTTGCGCAGGCCGGTGATCGAGAAGCCGATATAGATCGGCAGTGCCAGGACGATCATCGGCACCATGTAGATGAGCAGGATGCCTCGGCTGAACGCCTTCTGTCCCGAGAACCGCAGGCGTGCCACGGCATAAGCGCCGGGGATCGCGAAGAGCAGGGTGACGATGACGGTGATGACCGAGATGAAGAAGCTATTCACCAGGTAGGTGCCGAAGTTGAACTGGGTGAAGAGTTCCTCGTAGCTCCGGAACAGCTCCCACCCTTTCGAGAAGTCGATGGAGAAATCCAGCGGGTTCGCCGTGAGCTCCGCCCGGTTCTTGAACGACGTCATCAGCATGACCCAGAACGGGATCGCGACGATGGCGGTGAAGAAGATGTAACCGAAGCCGGTCAGGAAGCGGATGACGGCGGCCTCGAAAACGTGGCGGTCGTTGGGGCCGGGCTCCAGACCGAGAAGTGTGGCGTCCATGGCGTAAGCGAAGGCAACGGCAAGGGCGGACGTGACGATGGCCCAAAGCCAGCCGTCACTGGCCACTTGCAGCGGGCCAAGACCCGAAAGCACGGCGAAGAAAAGCACGCCGATCACCAGACCAAACCGGAGATGGCCGGTGACGTGCATCATGGCCGCCCCCAACAACGCGCCCCAGACAAGGGAAAAACCAATCGACGGGCGGATCGCTTCCCCCGTGGCGAAGGCGATTGCCACGGCAACGGTGACAGACAGTGTCAGCATCCACAGCGCGCCCAGCAGCGCCCCCGTGGCATAGCCTTGCCGGAGCGCGATCATAGCCCTTCCTCCTTCGAGATGAATTTGAAGAAGAAGGCCGAGAAGAGCAGCAGGCAGGCGAAGATGATCACCGCCACAGCCGCGCCAGCACCAATGTTAGAGACGGCAAAGGCCTGTTCGTAGACATTCACCGTCAGCGTTCGCGTGCCTGCATTGCCGCCGGTCAGCAGGAAGATGTCGTCGAACTTGTTGAACGTCCAAATGAAGCGCAGCAGGAATAGCACGCTAAGGATGCCGAGCAGTTGCGGGAGGCTGAGCCAGGCGAATTGCTGGAACGGCGAGGCGCCGTCCATATCGGCCGCCTCATACATGTCCGACGGGATGGATTGCATGCGCGCCAGGATGAACAGGAAGCTGAGCGGGAAGTAGCGCCAGATCTCGAAGACGGTGACCATGATCAGGGCGAGGGGCCGCTCACCGAAGAAATTGATGGCCTGGCCGGTGACGCCCATCTGGATCAGGAGCGCGTTGGCCGAGCCTGAGAAGGGGTCGAACAGGATGATCCAGGCGAAGGCCACGGCGATCACCGGCGCCACATAGGGGAACAGGTACAGCCCTCGCAGGATGCCCTGGCCCTTGAACGACTTGTCCAGAAGCATGGCGGCGAACAGGCCCATGATGATCGCGCCCAAGGTTCCGAAGACGGTGTAGAAGATCGTTACGCCCATCACCCCCCAGAATTCGTCGGCATCGAAGATGCGCACGAAGTTCTCGACTGTGAACGTGCCATCGGTCAGGACGGATTGGGCATCGGCTGTGGTGACGGCCTCGGTGGCATCGACCTCGACCTCCGAGTCGAAGCCTGCCGCTACGGTCACGGGGATTTCCACCCGTTCGCGCCAGCCGCCGGGGACGTCGCCAAAGTCACAAACCAGCTGGTTCGAGACGATCTGGCAGGGCTCCGGCAATTCGCCGACGGTCAGTCCATCGGGCAGGGCATCGGTAAAGGTAACCCCCCGCATCTCTTGATCGGGCGAGGAATTGCGCAGCCGGAAGCGCCAGGTGCCCTCGTCACCTTCGACCTCGGGGCCGCCGCGCAGGTCCTCGCGCAGCACCAATTCGGGCGCGCGCAGGTCTGAAAGCTGTACCGGCTTGAAGCTGATCCAGAAGATCGCCAGCAGCGGCAGAACCACCACCGCCGCTACGATGGCGATGGTCGGGAACAGGAGGCCCCAGGCCAGCCGGGCCTCACCTTTGGCCAGGGCGCCGCGTCCCTTGGGGGCGATTGGCGCGGCTTGCGCCGCCGGGATCATGGTGTCGGTCGCGCGGTCGGTCATGGCTCTGTCCGTCTCGCTTCGGTTACGTGTCGGGCGCTGTCATCCTCGGGCGCGGGCCCCAGGATCTCTGTGCGGGAGGTCCTCGGATCAGGTCCGAGGACGACGGAGAAGCGGGGCGGCGAGCCGCCCCGCCTGGCGTTACTCGACCGAGGAGATCGCGTCGTTCAGGGCCGCAACGGCGGCCGCCCCCTCGATCTCGCCGTCGATATACTGACGCACGACGCGGTTGATGCCTTGGCTGTTGATGATCTTGGAGGCCAGCGCGAGCTGCCCTTCCTCCACGCCCCAGCGCTGGGCCACGTCCAGCCCGCCGACGATCTCTTCGATCATGGACGCCTCGTAGAGGTCACCCAGCGGCGCCTTGCGGTCCACGCCCACGGGCAGGGTGGCCCAGAGGTCGGTGAAAGCCGACGGGTCGTCCGCATTGCCGCGCCGCACCGGGAACTTGCCCTCGGGCGCGATGGACAGTGTGGATTCGTAGCCCTGATCCATCGAGAACTGGACGAATTCCATGGCGGCATCCGTGTCCGCGTCCGACGTGATTCCGAAATACCGGACGTCGCCCCAAGCCGCGCCTTCTGGGTTCGACGGGCCCGCGAAGTTGGTCACGATCCCCGTGAGCGATGCCAGTTCCGACGACGTCGGATCGTCGTTGATCGTCGGCGGGGCGCTGTCGCGCAGGCCGGCCAATTCGTCCAGGATGAAAGGCGACCAGATGATCATCGCCGCATTGCCCGAGAAGTAGAGCGTGCGCGACTGGTCCCAGTAAAGCTCACCCGGGGGCGAGGCTTCGGCGATGGCCTTGTAGAAGTCCAAGACTTCCAGCGTCGGACCTTCCTCCAAGGTTGCCACGCCGTCCTCGGACACGATGGACACGCCGTTGGCCAGGAAGACATGCTCCAAAACCTGGGACATGAAGTTTTCGTCCACCTTGGTCGCGGCCACGAAGCCATAAACTTCGGGCGGGTTGTGCAGCGCCTCCAACGCGGCTTCCACATTGGCGAAGGTGGTCGGCGCCTCTAGCCCGGCCGCATCGAACAGATCCTTGCGGTAGACGATCATCTGCGTCCAGCCGTCCACCGGGACGCTCGCATAGCCGTCCTCGGTCGCCGCCATGGCCAGCGCGCCGGGGGCGTAGGTGTCTTCGCCCAGTGCCTCGATCACGTCGGTGGCGGCGTCGATATCCAGGATGCCGGCCTCGGCCCAGGGCAGGGCGTATTGCAGCGAGTGGTAGATGACGTCCGGCAGGTCGCCGGCGGCAAAGGCGGCGGTGGCGCGGGTGCCCAAGTCGGTTTCCGTGACCGGAATGACCTCGACAGCGGTGCCCGTGGCGGCCTCGAAGGCGGCGGCCATCTCTTCTTGCTTGGCCAGACGCTCGGGCTGTTCTTCGGTGGTCCAGAACCGCAACGTCTGGGCGTTGGCAGCGCTGGTCATCAGGGCCAGGGCGGTGCCTGTTAGCAGCAGGGTTTTCATGTATTTCCTCCCGTTGGTTGGTATTTGCTCGCGCGGGCTGAACCGCGATCGAGATAGGTGGCGCGAGCCAGCTCACGCAGGTCTTCCGGCGCCTCGCCCCGAACCCGGCGGATCAGCAGGTCCGCCAGGCGCAAACCGGCGTCGTGGTGGTCGACGGCATAGGTGGCCAGCGGCGGTTCCGAATGGGCGCCTTCGGGCGTGCCGTCATAGGCAATGACGGCCAAATCCTCGCCGATCGTGAGGTTCCGCTTACGGGCCGCGCGCCAGAGACCGAGTGCGGCCAAGTCGATGGCATAGACGAATGCAGTCGGCGGATCGGTCCGGTCCAGAAGGGCCGTGGCGGCGGCCTCGCCGGTTTCCCGATCCAAGGCGCCATGGAGGATGAGATCGTCGGCCAGCCCGGCCTCGGCCAGTCCGGCCCGGACCCCGTCTTCCCGCAGGCCGTTATAGGTGTGGGCCGGGCTTCCGCCCACGAAGGCGATCCTTCGATGCCCGTCCCGGGCCAGTCGCAACACTGCCTCGCGCATGGCCGTGGCCATATCGATGTCGTACCAGGCGCATCCTTCGGGATCGCCGTGGCGGCCGAACAGCACGAACGGCACGCCCGCATCGCGCAACATGGCGACGCGCGGATCGTCTATTCTGGTACGGGGCAGAACGAATCCATCCGCCTTACGCTCCTGGATAAGCATCTCGTAGGTCCCCAGCGTGTCCGCTGAGGCGGAGGCCACGGTCAGCGTCCAGCCCTGGGCCGCGGCCCCGTCCGACAGCCCGGCCAGAAACTCGGCCAAGAATGGCCGATGCGCATCGTGTTCGCTGGTCTCGATCACCAGACCCAAGGCCCGGCACCGTCCCGTCCGGATCGCTTGCGCCGATCCCAGGGGCCGATATCCCAAACGGGCTGCGGCATCGGTCGCCCGCGCCCGCGTGGCGTCCGAAATGTCGGGATGTCCGTTCAACGCACGACTCACGGTCCCTTTGGTGATCCCGGCTTCGCGGGCCACGTCCTGAATCGTCGCGCGGCGGTCTCCCTTTGTGCCGACTCGTCCTCCCATACGCAGAACGATATCACCGAAACCGGTTTCGACAAGAGAAATTTCGCGCTCGCCCGAAAGGCGCCTGATCCCATTGACAGGCTTCCGGTCCATGGTGTTGCCTAAGCCCCTGGGAGGACGCCGGTCTTTGACCATGGTCGGCGCGGAAGGGAGCACATGTCGCTGACATTGGAGAACGTCTCGAAGGTCGTCGGCCGCGAGACCCATATCCATCCGACCGATATAACGCTGGCGCCCGGCACGATGAACGTGCTGCTTGGACCGACGCTGTCGGGCAAGACGACGCTTATGCGGATCATGGCCGGGCTCGACGTGCCGGACACGGGTCGCATCCTCTGGAACGGCGACGACGTCACTGGCCAGCGCGTGCAGGACCGGCGTGTCGCGATGGTCTACCAGCAATTCATCAACTACCCGTCGATGACGACCTACGACAACATCGCCAGCCCCATGAAGCTGCTGGGGAAGTCAAAGGCCGAGATCGACACGGCCGTGCGCGAGGCGGCCGAGTTGATGCGCCTCACCCCCTTCCTCGACCGCAAACCCCTGGAACTCTCCGGCGGCCAGCAACAGCGCTGCGCCTTGGCCCGGGCTCTGGTGAAAGAGGGGTTATCAATGGCATTTTCTACATTTTAGTCGCTGGGTGTGCTTGGTGCTTACTGCCTCATGACTTTCCCAAATGGAAAACGGTTTATCATTACTTTCGACAATGGCGGCTCGA
>JBCDCW010000087.1:0-13425 GCA_039180995.1 Pseudomonadota bacterium | reverse complement strand
CTGGCGGCTTTGGGCGCGGCGCGCGGCCTTGGGGATGGTCGCGCTGTCGGGGGCCTATCTGCTGGGCAGCCTGATCTTCGCGCCGGATCTGTGGGCCGACCCGCTGGGGCCGATGGTGAAGGTGATCCCGGCGCTGGTACTGGCCGCGCTGGTCTGGCTGTTGTTGGAGGAGCGGTGATCTACGACCTTATCCTGTTCGCCCATGTGATCGGGGCGACGGTGCTGCTGGGCACCGGGGCGGGGATCGCGTTCTTCATGGTCATGTCGCACCGCAGCAAAGATCCCCGGCTGATCGCCCATGTGGCGGGGATCGTCGTGGTGGCCGACACCCTGTTCACCGCTAGTGCCGCCTTGGTCCAACCGATCACCGGCCTGACCTTGGCGTGGCTGGGCGGGTGGCCGATCTTGGAGGGGTGGGTGGCCTGGTCGTTGGCGCTGTATGTCTTCGTCGGAGGCTTCTGGTTGCCGGTGGTTTGGATGCAGATTCGCATGCGAAACATGGCCCGAGAGGCGGCCAGCACAGGCGGGCCCCTGCCGCCTGCGTATCACCGGCTTTATCGTTGGTGGTTCGCGTTCGGCTTCCCGGCCTTCGCCGCTGTCCTGGCGATCGTCTGGCTGATGTTGACGAAACCCGTGCTCTGACAGCTAGGGCTAGGGGCTTGCGCAAACGCAACGCCGCTTGCGCATGCCGTAAAGGAAAAAATTATGCTGCGGTGCAGCAAAAGGCTTGTATTGCCGCAGTGCAGCATGTATCTGTTTTGCAGCCGCAGAGGAGCCGGCCCGATGGTCGGGCAGCCCTGCGAGGCGAAACGGAAGCGAGGAGAGCGACCATGATGAGCAAGACGCAAGACTACACCAAGTACATGACCGACATGATGGGCGCGTTCCCGGTCGACACCTCGGCCATGCAGGAAGCCTTCAAGACCCAGGCCGCCTTCGCCGAGAAGATGTCCGGCGTCGCCCTGGCCGCGGCCGAGCAATCCGCCGAGATCAGCCACAAGTGGACCCGTGAGACCCTGGCGAAGATGGCGCCCGTCGCCGCCGTCAAGGAAGAGCCCACGGATTACGCCAAGGCCATGACCGATTTCGCGTCAGCTTCTGCCGAAGTCGCCGCCGAGAACATGGCCGCCTTCGCCGAGATCGCCAAGAAGGTCCAGATGGAGACCGTCGAGATCATGATGGCCGCTGGTAAAGAAGCCCAGGAAGACGCGACCGCCGCCGTCAAGAAGGCGACCGCCGAAGCCACCACGGCCACCAAGAAGGCCGCAGCCAAGTAATCCCGTACGGGGACGGAGCCACCCTCTTCCTCCCATTGAGGTGGCACCGATCGGGCGGAGCGCGAGATGCGCTTCGCCCTTTTTTATGCCCGAATTCGCCCCAGTGCGGCCGCGTTCATCCGTCAGAACTGACGGCAACTGGAGGGAGTTTGTAATGACCGAGACCACCCGTTCCCGAGTTGTCGCCGCCGAGCGCGCGCGCCGGATCAGCCTGTTCGGTGCCACGATGATGGGCACTGCCATTGGCGGATATCTTTTCACGCCCTTCTCGTTTTGGGGCGCGGTTCTGTTGGCCGGGTTGGCCATGTGCCTCTACGCTGGCAAACTGAAGCAACCCGGGGACGAGGCGCTGACAAAGGAGAGCTGCGAACAGCGGACGACCGGAGAGGTCGTGCTGTTCGGTGTGGGCGTGCTCGTCTTTTCCGGCGCCCTTGTCGGATCGGTCCTGATCCCCAGTCTGTTGTGGGTTGCCGTCGGTTTGGGCGGGGTCGCCATGACGATCCGCTATCAGGTGCGGCGCGCGCACAGCCTCGGCTAACGCGCAGTCGTCGTTTACGCCGCGTCGCAGAAGCGCTAGGCTGCTCACCACTCAGAGGGAGAGCTCGCCATGGCGGATGCAACCAAGCCGCTGCTGATCAAGCGCTACGCGAGCCGTCGGCTCTACAACACCGAAACCAGCGATTACGTCACCTTGGAGGACATCGCCGGGTTCATCCGGGCGGGCCGCGAGGTGCAGATCGTCGATCTGAAATCGGGGGACGATTTAACCCGATCCTACCTGCTACAGATCATCGCCGAACATGAATCCAAAGGCGAGAATGTGTTGCCGCTGGGGGTGCTGACCGATTTGGTCCGGTCTTATACCGGGGCCGCGCAATCGGTGGTGCCGGATTTCCTAGCGGCCAGTTTCGAGATGTTGCGATCCGGTCAATCGAAGATGATCGACAACATGACGGCGATAAATCCCATGGCGCAAATGCCGGGCTTCAAGGCCATGCGCGAACAGCAGGCCGCGTTTTTCAAGGCGATGACGGGGGGGTGGGCGGCGTCCACCGCGCCGACGGCCGATGACGCCGAGATGGCCGCAATGCCGCCCGCCGAAGACCAATCGCGCGAGGAACTCGACGCGATCCGCAAGCAATTGGCCGAGATGCAGTCCATGCTGTCGAAGATGAACAAGTAGCGACGCGCGCGCGGGGTGCCTGATCGCCCTGCGGCGCGGCAGGGCGCCCAACGGGTCGCTTCGCCCGTCGGGGCGTGGCGCTACCGACGGGGTTTCTGGGTGAAGGTACAGGTGGCTCGCGTTATGGTGCGGGGATGTAGCGTTCCAGGACGACTTGCACCGGTGCGTTGCCGTCGGCGATCAGGCGCACGGCCATCAGATAGGTGCCCGGAAACAGGCGCACCGCCATCTGGCTGTCGAGGCCCGTCGGACCGTCGTCGTTATAGCCGACCTGCCGCCCGACCCGATCAAATAGGGTGATGGCTGGGTCGGCCCCGTTGCCCACGGCTTCGGCGAGCAACAGGCCGCCTTGGGGCACATCGAACCGCAGCCAGGTCGCGGCGCCCGTCGCATTCACATCGGCCAGGAGGGCGCTGTCCAACGGCCCCAGGTCGCGGATCGCCACCTCGTCCTGGCCGGTCGGCGCGATTTCGGCATCGTCGATCCGGCGGGCGCGGATCTCGGCCGGGTCGTAGCCCTGTAGCGAGACGGTGATCTCGTTGGCGGCGCCGTTCAGGTCTTCGATTTCGACGCAGTAAGACCCGGCGGGCAACGGGTCGGTCAGGTCGATGCGGCTGTTGAGCCCGTCGAAATCGTCGTTCTCGGCCAATTCGTTGCCGTCGTCATCGAGCAGCACGATCAACGGGTCGCCCAGATCGCTTGTCGCGAGGATGGACAGCGACGTCGGTTCCGCCAGCGCGAAGCCGTAGGCGGGGCGTTCGGCCACGGTGCCGCTGGCGCTGGTGTCCATCGTCGCGGCGGTCAGGCCGGTGCCCAGGGTCGGCGTGTCGTCGGTGAAGCAGCCCGGACCGTCGGGCAGGTCGACGCGGGCGGGCGGCATGGGGGCGCCGCCGTCTGTCATGGCGTCGTGATCGGCACGCCCGATGCGGACGGCCACATCGGTGACGCCGCTTTCATAGCTGCGCGCGGCCAGGCAATAGGTGCCCGGGTCCAGCGCGGCCTCGACCCGGCTGGCGAAGTCACCGCCGGAATCGTCGTCGGCCGCGACCTCGGTCCCATCGCGGTCGAAGACCGAGATGTAAGGGTCGCCTGCGGGGATGGCGGCCACTTCGACGCGGATATCGGCCGGTTCGGACAAGGTGAACATGCGAACCATGTGCCCGGCGATCGGCACTTGGCCTTCGCCGTCGAAGGCGCTGGTGGCGGCGCTGACATCGGACTCCGCTTCGGTGCCGCCGATCCATTCGCCGACCAGGCTGATTCCGCCACAGAAGGGCGCATCGGATTGGGCATAGGCCGGGGCGGCAAGAAGCGTGGAGGCGAGCAATGCGCGGCGGATCATGGAAATCTCCGAAAGTTAGATGAGGGTGCTGAAGACCTCGTCCAGGGCGGCGGAGAGTTTGGTGAACATCTCCTCCATCTGGACCTCGGTCATGATGAAAGGGGGGCAGAGCACAACGCTTTGACCCAGGGGGCGGCAGATCAGGCCGTGATCGGTGCAGGCATTGGCGATGCGTTCCGAAACCGACAGATGCGCGTCGAAGGAGGTCTTGGTGACTTTGTCTTGGACGGCTTCCAGGGCGCCCATCAGGCCCTTGCCCCGGCATTCGCCGATGTTCTTGTGTTTGGCTAGTTCCGTCAGGCCCGCCTCGAAGGCGGGGGTCAGGCGGCGGGCATTGTCCAGAAGGTCGGTTTCGACCAGGCGGATGGCTTCGAGCGCGATGGCGCAACCGACCGGATGGCCCGAGGCGGTGAAGCCGTGGGGAAACTCCTCGATGGCGTCGGTGGCGTGTTGCAGGCGGTCGGCGAGGTCGGGGCCCAAGATGACGGCGCCCATGGGGAAATAGCCTGCGGTCAGGGCTTTCGAGGAGATGATGGCGTCGGGCGTGAAGCCGTAGGTCTGACAGCCCCACAGATTGCCGGTGCGGCCGAAGCCGGTGATGACCTCGTCAGCGATGATGGGAATGTTGTGTTGACGCAGGACCTGCAGGATGGCCTCGAAATAGCCATCGACGGGGGGGATGACGCCGCCGGCGCCTTGGACGGGTTCGGCGAAGAAGCCAGCGATGGTATCGGCGCCTTCTTGGGCGACGGTCTCTTCGAGTTCGGTGACGAGGCGGGCGAGGAAGTCGGCCTCGGTCTCGCCGTCGCGGCCCTCTTTGTAGAAGTGGGGGC
This sequence comes from Pseudomonadota bacterium, assembly GCA_039180995.1. GTDB lineage: Bacteria > Pseudomonadota > Alphaproteobacteria > Rhodobacterales > Rhodobacteraceae > Jannaschia. Next base: position 8,790 of record JBCDCW010000087.1, on the reverse strand, counting down.
AGGTCAGATGGAGGAAGCCGGGCAAGGGGAGGCCGAAGACCGAGTTGTAGGGCTTGCCGGTCATCGAGGCCGAGACGGCGGTGACCCCATGGTAGGCGTTGCCGCGGGTCAGGATCTTGCGCCGTTCCGGGTGGCCTTCGGCGCCGTGCAGGAACCATAGCATCTTGACCATGGTGTCGTTCGCCTCGGACCCGGAATTCGTGTAGAACGTCTTCGCCCCGTCGAAGGGCGCGACGCGGGCCAGGGTTTCGGACAGCTCCACGGTCGTGTCGGCCATGCGGCCGAAGAAGGCGTGGTAGCCGGGGAAGCGCGCATATTGGTCCTGGGCGGCCTTGGTCAACGTTGGGTGGTCGAAGCCCGCGATCATGTTCCAGAGGCCGGAATTGGCGTCCAGGTAGCGGTTGCCGTTGGTATCGACGATGTAGGGCCCTTCGCCATGGGTGACGACGATGGTGCCGCGTTCATTGATCGACGGCAGATCGGTGAAGCCGAAGAAGCTATGCGCCTTGGCGCGCGCATCCCAGGAATTGGGCAAGTCGTCTGGCATATCGGTCGCTCCCCAAGGGTCCGGCGCCACGCTATCGCTGGCGGAATGCGGCGTCCATGCATCACCTGGCGTGGAATTCGACTCGGCGGGGCTTCGATGCCGGAGGCGCGGCAGGCAAGTTGACGTTGGGGGAGAACTTTCAATGACCAACGCGTTTTTCGGCGCCATCGCCGACGATTTCACCGGGGCGACCGATCTGGCGGCCATGCTGGCGCGCGGCGGCGTGCCCGTTACTTTGCGGATCGGGGTGCCGGGGGCGGAGGCTGCGCCCGCGACGGGGTTCGAGGTGATCGCTTTGAAGATCCGGACCATTCCCACCGAGGATGCCGTGACCGAAGCGCGGGCCGCGCTGCGCTGGCTGAAGGGCCAGGGTGTGCAGCGGGTGTTCTGGAAGTATTGCTCGACCTTCGATTCCACGCCGCGGGGCAATATCGGGCCGGTCGCGGATGCGCTAATGGGCGATTTGCGGGTCGATCAGACCGTGCATTGCCCGGCCTTTCCCGAAAACGGGCGGCGGGTCTTCATGGGCCACCTGTTCGTGGGCGAGCAGCCGCTGCATGAGAGCCCAATGAAGGACCACCCGCTGACGCCGATGCGGGACAGCGATCTGACCAGATTGCTCGCGCAGCAAGTGCAGCGGCCCGTGGGGCGGGTGACGCTGCCGGTGGTGCGCGCGGGGGCGAACGACGTGCGACAGGCATTGGAGGCGGTGCCGGGGCACGTGGTGCTGGACGCGGTCGAAGGCGGGGATCTGGCGACCCTGGCCGACGCGATCCAGGACATGCCGCTGATCTGTGGGGGGTCCGCCATTGCCGAGCCGTTGCCCGCACTTTGGCGCGCCGCCGGGGCCATGGCGGCGCCGACCGATCCGGTCCCGGAAATCGGGAGAGGGCGGTTGGTCCTGTCGGGTTCGTGCTCTGCCATGACCCGTCGCCAGGTCGGAGCCTATCTGGAGCGCGGCGCGGGCTATCGGTTGGACCCGATGGAGTTGGCCGCGGGCGGGTTGGAGAATGCGCGGGCCTGGTTGAAGGGGCGGGCCCTGGGCGAAGATAAGATCGTCTTCGCCACCGCCGACCCCAAGACGGTCGCGGCGGCGCAGGACAAGCTGGGCGTGGCCCGGGCAGGGGCCTTGGTCGAGGAGGCCCTGGCGCAACTGGCCGTGGATGCACGGGATATCGGCATGTCCCGGATCGTCGTGGCGGGGGGCGAGACCTCGGGCGCGGTGACGCGGGCGTTGGGGGTCACCGCCTTGCGCATCGGGCCAGAGATCGCGCCGGGCGTGCCGTGGTGCTTTGCCGAAGGCGGGCTGGCTCTGGCGCTGAAGTCGGGGAACTTCGGCAGTGAAGACTTCTTTGCAAAGGCGTTCGAGCTGCTGGAAGCGGGGGCTTCCGTCCCCGCCTGACGGCGCTATGGTCGCGGCGATGAGCGAGCGTTCCTGTCCCAATTGCGGCGCGGCCCTGCCGAAGCTGTTGCGCCATGCGCGCATGGTGAATTGCGAGTTCTGTGGGTCTTCGGTGGTCTTGGAGGATGAGGTCGTCCGCAAGGCTGGCGAGGCGGGGGAGATGCTGGACGCGCCGGAACTGATCCGCCTGGGTCATGCGACCGCGCTGCCCGGCGGTGTGTTCGAGGCCTTCGGCCATGTGCGCTACGATTACGGGCGCGGACATTGGGACGAATATCACGGCTCGTTCGATGGGGAGTTGGTCTGGGTCTCGGTGGATGAGGGTGACGTCGTGCTGCAACGGGCTGTGGCACCGCGCGCGGTGCCCAAGGGAGGGCGGCGGTTGTTCCGGATCGGGACGGAGATCACGATCGAGGGCGCGACCTATACCTGCACCGAGGTGGACAACGCCGAGGCCGTCGCCTTCCGAGGGCAATTGCCCGAGCCGGTGGCGGTGGGCGATCTGCACCTTTTTGCGAATTTCACGGGATATAAGGGCGCCATCGTCTCGGGGGAGATTTGGAACGAGGGTGCGGCTTGGTTCGAAGGGCAGTGGATCGACCCATTCGAGGTGACGCCCCTATGACCGGCGCCGTGCGATCCATCGACTGCACCAATTGCGGCGCGGGGCTCAAGGTGCTCGGCGGTGGGCGCGTCACCACGCAGGTCTGCGGCTATTGCGGTGCCGCTTTGGACGCCAATGAGGACTACCGGGTGCTGGAGGTCTTCGCGGGGATGCAGCGGCCCGCTTCGCCGTTTCGCCTAGGGATGACGGGGCGGATCCAGGGGATCGAATTCACCATCGTCGGCACGATTGGGAAGATCGAGCGCTACGATGGCAGGACGTGGAGCTGGGTCGATCACCAGCTCTATTCGCCCACGCATGGCTATGCCTGGCTGACGGTCGAGGACGGGCACACGCTGCTGACGCGGAAGATCCGGGATTGGCCGGTGGGGCCCTTCCTGACCTCGCGCATGGTCGAGCGGGCCGAGGCCCGGCCGTCGCGGGGATGGCGGCGGCAGACGTTCCAGTACTATTCGACCTCGTCTTGGAAGATCGACTTCGTCGAAGGCGAATTCACCTGGCGACCGACGCGGGGCGCGCGTGGGGTGACGGTTTCGCTGATGTGCAACAGCGGCACGCCGCAGATGTTGGCCTATGCCGATAACGGGTCCGAGCGCGAGGTGGAGGTGACCCGGTACTTTCCGCAGGCCGCCGAGGCATTCGGGGCCGAGCCGCCGATGTCGGAGGGCATTCATGCGCTGCAACCCTATGAACCGAAATCTAGTTCGGCCTTCTATCGGCGTTGGTTCGGTGGGGTTTTGGCGGCCTCGGTCGTGGGGGCCGTAGGGTTGTCGACGGTTGGTGTCGCTACGACGACGCTGTGGGACGGACCCGTTCGGGAGATGCCCGAGGCGCTGGTCTTCGAGGTTGGCGATACCAGCCGCCCGGCCGTGATCCGGTTGCGCCACAACATCCGCAATGAATGGTCCGCCTTCGGGGTCACGCTGACGGGGCCGGATGGCACATTGCTGGCCGAGACCTTCCGGGACATCAGCTATTACACTGGTTCGGATTGGTCCGAGGGGAGCCGCTCCACCGCGCTCGGCTTTCAGCCGCAGATCGCGGGGCCGCACCAGATTGCATTGGAATTGGACGAAGCCAGCACGCCCAGCGTCGCTGACAGCGCGCTGCGCGTCATGGTGCGCGACGGGCAGTCGCGGCCGCTCTGGCTGTGGATGGCGGCGGGGCTGTTCGGGCTGGCCTTTCTGTGGTCGGCCTCGACCAAGCTGCGCCATAAGGCCGCCCGCTGGTCAGGCAGCGATTGGACCGAGGAGGACGATTGATGCGCATCGTGATCGTCATGGTCTCGCTGGCGGTGCTCGGCGCGGCGGGCTACGCCTCTTGGTACGGGATTGGCACGGTTAGCCGGGATACTGGGGCGTCCAGCGTGCGAGCCGGGTCGGTCGGCGCGGCTGGGGTGCGCAGGGTGCGCGTGAAATGAGAAGGAAATTCATATGCTAGAAGGCATCCTGCTGTCCGAGATCGTCTCGATGGTGTTCTACACGTTCTTCGGACTGGGGCTGATGCTGGCCTGCTGGTGGCTGGTTGAGGCGGTGACGCCGTTTTCGCTGCGCCGCGAGCTGGAGGAGGATCAGAACATCGCCATCGCCATTGTGATGGGCGCGATGTTCATCGCCTTGGCCACGATCATCGCGGCGGTCATCCTGTCTTGACCACCGCCCGCCGGGGCACCGAGATTTGGCTGCTGGCGACGACGTTGGTCGTTGCCGTCGCGGGCCTGATCTATGAGCTGATCGCGGCGACGGTGTCGTCTTACCTGCTGGGGGATTCGGTCCGGCAGTTTTCCTTCGTGATCGGCGTGTTCCTGTCGGCCATGGGTGTGGGCGCCTGGGTGTCGCGGTTCGTCCACGACCCCGTCGTGGGGTTCGTGCGGGCCCAGGTGGGCCTGGGCCTGATCGGCGGGCTGGCGGCGTTGGCGACGTTCTACGCCTATGCGACGGTCGAGGTGGTGGCGCTGCCTCTCTACACGGCGCTGATCGCGGTGGGGGTGCTGTCGGGAATGGAAATTCCCCTGTTGGCCCGTATCTTGAAGGAGATCGGGGCGGGCCGGTTCCGGTTCGAGAACGTGCTGTCCTTCGACTATCTGGGTGCGCTGGTGGCGTCGCTGGCCTTCCCGATCCTGATCGTGCCGCAGCTTGGGCTGATCGCGGGCGGGCTGGTCTTCGGGCTGTTGAACCTGGCGGTCGCGGGCGGGACGCTGTGGCTGTTCCGCGACCGGTTGGGGCCCGGGACCTGGGTCGCCTGGGGCGGCGCCGTGGTGGTCGTGGCCGGGTTTTTGGTCGGATCTGGGCCGGTCTCGGCGGCGTTGGACGCGCGGCTTTATGAGGATGAGATCGTTTGGTCCGAACGCACGGTCTATCAGCAGGTCGTGGTGACGCGGTACCGGGACCGGACCCGGCTGTACCTGGATAATGCGGTGCAATTCGATACCGCCGACGAGGCGCGGTATCACGAAGCGCTGGTCCATCCGGCCATGGCCCAGGCGCCCCGGCGGTCGCGGGTGCTGGTGCTGGGCGGCGGGGATGGCATGGCGGTACGCGAGGTGCTGCGGTGGGATCCGGAAGAGGTCGTGCTGGTCGATCTGGACCCGGCGGTGACCGGGTTGTTCCGGGATCGGGACGATCTGGCGGCGCTGAACTCGGAAGCGTTGCGGGACCCACGGGTGGTGGTGGTCAATTCAGACGCATATGTCTGGATCGGGCAAGGCGAGGATGCCTTTGATGTCGCGATCCTCGATCTGCCGGACCCTAAGAACCTTTCCCTTTCAAGACTCTACAGTGTGGAGTTCATGCGACAGATTGCGCGGCGCCTGTCAGGTCAAGGCGTGATCGTGACGCAAGCCGGATCGCCAATGTTCGCCCCAGATGCCTTTTGGATCGTTGCGGAAACTGTCGACGCCGAGTGGGAGAGCGTGCCCTATCAAGCCTATATCCCGAGCTTCGGCCTCTGGGGCTTTGTTCTGGGTCGACCTGACGGGATGCGGCCGCGCCAAGCCCCCTATCCCCCGGGGCTGTCCTATCTGACGCCGGAGGTCTGGGCGGCGTCCCAGGTCTTTGACGCGCAGATCGGGCCGCGCGCGGTGCCTGTCAACACGCTGTCGACCCACCCATTGCCACGAGCTTATCAGGCGGGCTGGGACGAGTGGTATCGCTGACCGCGCGGCACGGCTCGGCGTTCGCTACGATCTGGCTTGAGGGCCGCGTCCAGCACGTCCGCCGCACGCTCGACATCCGCGTCGCCGCATAGGAACAGATCCAGCGCGGCATAACCGTGTTCCGGCCACGTGTGGACAGTAACGTGGCTTTCGGCCAGTAGCAGAACACCGGTCACGCCGCCGCCGTCAAACGGGTGGAAATGGCTGGACAAGATCGTTGCCCCCGATGCTTCGGCGGCGTCGCGCATGGCGCGCTCCAGCCGGGTGGGGTCCAGGTCGCCGCCCCAATGGTCCAGGAGGAGGTGGCGGCCGATCATCGGTTGCAGCCGATCATCGGTCGATCGGGATGGTGACGGGGCCGTCATTGACCAAGTGCACGGCCATGTCGGCGCCAAAGCGGCCGGTCTCGACGGAGATCCCCTGGTCGCGGAGGCTTTGGGCGAAGCGCTCGTAGAGGCGTTCGCCACGTTCGGGCGGGGCGGCCATGGAGAAGCCGGGTCGGTTGCCGCGGGAGGTATCGGCGGCAAGGGTGAACTGGCTGACGACCAGCGCCTGTCCGCCGGTGTCCAGAATCGAGTGGTTCATGCGACCGTCGTCGTCGCGGAAAATGCGCAACTTGGCGATGCGGGCGGCCAGGGCATTGGCATTGCTATCGTCATCGCCTTGCATCGCGCAGACCAAGATCATCAGGCCGGGACCGCATCGGCCGACGATGGTGCCGTCGATCTCGACCCGGGCCTCGGAGACGCGCTGCACGATGGCCTTCACAATTCGTGGCTCCAAGGTGGATTGGCCCCGGCGCGGGACACGGTGATGGCGGCGGCTTTGACGCCGAGGTCCAAGGCGGCCTGAAGCGTGTCTTTGGGCGGAGCATCTTTCGTCAGCGCACCTGCTGCGTGCAGGCCGGCCAGCAGGCCCGCATTGAACGTATCGCCCGCACCGACCGTATCGACAACCTCGACCGACTTGGCGCCCACATGGACCGAGCCGCCTGGCGTCAGCGCCGTGACGCCCCGTGCGCCTTCCGTCAGGCAGACGACTTTGGCGCCGTGGTCCAGGACGTCTTGGGGTGTCAGGCCCAGCCAATCCATATCCTCGTCCGACAGTTTCACGATGTCGGCGGCATGGAGCAGACGCTCCATCCGGGCGCGGAAGGCGGCTTCCTGGTTGATGAAGCTGGGGCGGATGTTCGGGTCGAGCATGATCGGCAGGTGGGACTGGCCGACGGCGAGGCTCTCATAGGCCTGGGCGCAGGGTTCCTGGGTGAGGGAGATGCCGCCGATGAACAGGGCTTCGACGCCGGTTAGGGTGGGGGCGTCCGCGGGCGAGAGCATCCGGCCCGCCGTGTTCTCGTCGTAGAAGGCATAACTGGCCTGGCCGTCGGTTAGGGTGACGAATGCCAGCGTGGTGGGGCGGCCGGAGATATGGGCGCGGTTTTCGACCTTTGACCCGGTCAGCGTATCTGCCAGGCGCTGGCCGAACAGGTCCGACGACAGGCCCGTGTGCAAGCCCACCGGAATGCCCAGGCGGCCTAAAGCGATGGCGGTGTTGAACACCGATCCGCCGGGGACGGGCAGGAAGCCGGGACCGTCGGGCGTGTCCCTGGGCAGCATGTCGATCAGGGCCTCGCCCGCGCAAAGTATCATCCGCCCCTCCCTCCGGTCGCGCCCCCTGCTAGCGTGGGCCGTGGGGGAGGGCTAGGGTGCATCGCGGTTGTGCGGGGCCAGTGTGCCCCGGGAAAGGGAGGCGCCCCATGCCATATCTGAGCCGAGCCCCGTCGCGCGTCTATCGCGAAGGTATCGTCGATTCCACCCGCTGGGACGCCTTCAAGCCGCGGGATGGCGATATCGTCGTCAACACGCCGCCGAAGTCGGGGACCACATGGGTCCAGAGCATTCTTGCCCTGCTGATTTCGGGCGATCCGGGTGTTGCGCCGGATCTGTCGATGCAATCGCCCTGGATCGAGATCCATTTCCGCCCGTTGGACGAGGTCATGGCGCGGCTGGAGCAGCAGACGCGGCGGCGCCACGTGAAGTCGCATACGCCGTTCGATGGCGTGCCGATCTGGGATAGCTTGCGCTATATCTCGGTCTATCGGCATCCGCTGGATGTGCATTTCTCGTATCGGAAGCATTTCGCGAATATGGGCGCGGATATCCATGACGAATATTATCCAGAGGACTCGGACGCCTGCTTCCGTATCTTCCTGGAGGGACAGCACGAGGATGGCGCCAGTCTGCACTCCATCATCGACCATTATCGCCAGACGTTGGCGTTAGAGCCGCGGGAGAACCTGCTGCGGCTGCACTACGCCGACATGCTGCGGGATCTGCCCGGCCATGTGGCGCGGATCGCGGCCCATGTGGGGATCGATCACCCGGCGGAGCGGATGGCCCCGTTGGTCGAGGCCGCGCGGTTCGAGAATATGAAGGCGAATGCCGACCGGTTCGCGCCGTCCGCGGGTCAGGGCTTTTGGAAAGACGATCGGGCTTTTTTCGACAGTGCCAGTTCGAACAAGTGGGACGGGCGGCTGACCGACGCCCAGCTTGCAGCCTATGACGCCCGGATGGCCGCGTTGCTGCCCGACGGGCAGGCGCGGGCCTGGTTGGAATGGGGTTCGGCGGGCCGGTCGGGTTGAGGCTTTACGCTTGGCTGTAGATCGCGGCGGCGATCCCCGCGACGATCAGGGCGGCGATGACGGCCAGCGCGATCTTGATGGCCGAATAGGGCCGCTCGCCCTGGACGCGGCCGGTCTGGCCGTTGACGACGAAGCGATAGGACTGGCCGCGATACTTGTAGGCCGCGACCCAGACCGGCAGCAGGACATGCTTGAACGTCACCTCGGAAAGCTTTGTTTGCATTGAATTGATGCGCTGCTGGTCACCGCCGATATCCATGCGCACGTCCCTCTGGATGACGCGGTCCATGCGGGCGCGGGCTTCTTTGAGGCCGTCTTCGAGGGAAACGCGATACGCCTCGGCGCGGAAGCCCGCGATGTATTGCGGGGCGTAGGGCGCGAGGCCGGACATGTCCCAGGGTTCCAGCGCGTCGGTGTGGCGTTT
>JBCDCW010000086.1:0-13450 GCA_039180995.1 Pseudomonadota bacterium | reverse complement strand
TCCACCGCGATCTTCCCGGAATAGAAGGCAATATAACCTTCGATCGGTTTCGCATCGGCTTTGGTCACGCTCTCATAGCTCCAGGCCACGTCCGAGATCCGTTCCGACTGGCCCACATACGAGAAGTAGCTGGCATCGCCCTTATGGGGGCAATGGGTCTTGGACTCGGACCGCTCCAGCAAGGCCATCGCCACGTCCGCGCGCGGAAAGTACAGCACGGGGGTCAGCGACCCTTCATGGAGCTCCTTGGCGGCCCGGCTTTCCACGAGCACGCCATCGGGCGTGCGAACGGTCCAGATGCCGGCGGCATCCTTGATCTCGATATGGGCCATGGGGCGTCCTCCTCGGGTAGGCGGTCTGCTTAACGCGGTCGGCAAGCGGACGAAAGCTATAGCGGCGCACACATACGTCGCAGCCAGGCGGCATCGCCGTCGTCGAGCCGCGGCGCGAGCTTTTCGAGGACATCCGCGTGATAGCTGTCGAGCCAGGTCCGATCATCCGGCGACAGCAAGGCGGTCTTCACCAGGCGCCGGTCGATCGGCACCCAAGTCAGCGTCTCGAAGCCCAGCATCTCGCGGTCGTCGCCGCCCATTGGGCGCTGGGCCTCGGTCACCACGATCAGGTTCTCGATCCGGATGCCCCATTCGCCCTCGCGGTAATAGCCGGGCTCGTTGGACAGGATCATGCCCGGCTCCAGCGGCAGGGTGGAAATGCGCGCGATCCGCGCCGGCCCCTCATGCACGCCCAGGTAGACGCCCACGCCGTGGCCCGTGCCGTGGTCGTAATCCCTGTGTTCCGCCCAGAGCGGGGCGCGCGCCAGCGCATCCAGATGCCCGCCCGAGACACCCACGGGAAAGCGCGTGCGCGACACCGCGATCATGCCCTGCAACACCCGTGTGAAGGCGTGTTGCAAGGCGTCGTCGGGCGCCCGCAGCGGCACGGTGCGGGTGATGTCCGTGGTGCCGTCCAGATATTGCCCGCCGCTATCGACCAGGATGACCGGATCGTCGGCCAGGGGGCGGTCGGTCTCCTCGTTGACGCGGTAATGGACGATGGCCCCGTGGGGGCCGGATCCGGCGATGGTCTCGAAGCTGATCTCTTTCAGATGGTTGGTGTCGCGGCGGAATTGCTCCAACGCGCGAACGACGGTGATTTCGGTGGCGTCGTCGGGCCGATCTTCGTCCAGCCAGCGCAGGAAGCGCACCATGGCCGCGCCGTCCCGCAGATGGGCCTCGCGGGTGGCGGCGATCTCGGCTTGGGTCTTCTTGGCCTTCGGTAAAGCCATGGGATCGGTCATCGCCTTGGGCGCCCGCAGCAGGTCTTTCAGCGCGACGGGGCAGGTCGCGGGATCGAAGCCCACAATGCCGTCGAGATCGGACAGATGGGCGCGCAGATCCCCGGCCGGATGGACGGACACGGGATCCCCCAGATGATCAGCGACGGGTGCTGTCTTGGCGGGATCGCAGTAAAGATCGACGCGCGCGTGGTCACGGATGACGGCGAAGGCCTGGGGGATGGGTGTGCGGGCGATATCGGACCCGCGCACGTTCAGAAGCCAGGCCACGGCGTCGGGTTGATTGGTGACGAACGCGCCCACGCCGGCCCGCTTCAGCGCGTCGGCGATGTCGCCGCGCTTTTCGGCGTGGGTTCGTCCGGCGAGAGCGTCGGGATAGACCGTCATGGGGGCCGCCGGCGCAACAGGCCGATCCGACCAGATGGCATCCACGCCATTGGGCGACGGGACCATCTCGATGCCGTCCAGATCGCCGAGGGCCGTCATTTCCTTCACCGCGTGCAGCATCGGGTCGAACCCGATCCGCGCCCCGTCCGGGAAGGCGTCCGGCAGCCAATCGGCCAGCTTGGTGCGCGGCCAATCGACCGTGTCGAAGGTGTCGGGATCGGTCTGCGCCTTGACCTGCACGGTGTAGCGGCCATCGGTGAAGATTGTCGCGCGGCTGCGCCCGATCACGGCGAACCCGGCCGACCCGGTGAAGCCGGTCATCCAGGCCAGCCGCTCGTCGCAGGGGGCCACGTACTCGCCCTGATAGGCATCGGCGCGGGGTACCAAGAACGCGTCCAGGTCATGTTCGGTCAGCCAGGCGCGCAGGGCGGCCACGCGCGGCGGCGCATCTTGGGGCCGGGCGGTGACGGTGAAGTCCTGGAACATGGGCATGCCTCCTGCGGGTCAGGCTTAGGCGGGCGCGGGTCTAAGGGCAATCAGTCGCGCAGCCCGGCCAGGGCCCGATCTTCGACGCGGATGCGCCAGGCCAGGACCAGCGCGTTCAGCCCCGAGAAGACTAGCGCGACCCAGACGAGACCCAGGACCAGCGGCGCCACGGCGATTTCGGCCACCACCAGCGTGTAGTTCGGGTGGCGCAGATAGCGGAAGGGCCCCGCTTTCACGAGCGGCTGATCCAAGACGATGATCCGCGTGGTCCAGCGGCGGCCCAACGATGCGAGGATCCAGAGGCGCAGGACTTGCAGCAGGGCGAAGACGGCCAGCCAGCCCATCTGCACCGGCTGTGTCCAACCGAAGATCGCCATGGCGGCGATCCAAGCCGTGTGCAGCGCCACGATCACGGGATAATGCCCGGCGCCGACTTCGACGGCGCCCCGGGCCAGCAGGCGGGCCGTATTGGCCTTGGCCAGGATCAACTCGCCCAGCCGTTGGGCGACTAGAAAGCCGAGGAAGAGGAGCGACCCGATCATCGGGCGGGCCTCGGCGTTGGTGCATCGGGGCGCCGACCGCGCGATCCCTGATCCGGGGCGGTCATTGGGGGGCCTTGGGCGGCACGGAAAGCGGCAGGAAGGCCGCGGTGAACCCGGGGCCCAGGGCGCAGGCGACCATCGTTCCATGCTTGTCGCCGTCCAGGACCTCTCGCAGCACGAACAGGACGGTGGGCGCGCTCATATTGCCGTGCAGGCGAAGGGTCTCGCGCTCCTCGGTCATCGCGTTGGCGGGCAAGGCGAGGGTGTCCGTCAGCGCGTCCAGCACCTTCGCTCCGCCCGGATGACAAACGAACTTGGCCACATCGTCGCGAGACAGGCCGAACGCGTGTAGGGCGTCGCCGGCCGCGTCGGCGAAGCGGTCCAGGACGAAGTCCGGAATCGAGCGGTCGAAAACCACCCCGAAGCCGGTATCATCCACGTCCCATCCCATGATGTCGAGCGTGTCGGGCCAGGTGGTCTGGGTTCCGGGTCCGCAGGTGATGGCCTGGCCCCGCGGCGTCTCGGTCGACAGACAGGCCCCCGCCGCGCCGTCGCCGAACAGGATCGCGGCGACGATGTCGGATTTGCGCAACCGATCCGCCCGGAAGGAGACGGTGCAGGCCTCGACGACCACCAGGAGCACGCGGGCGCCGGGGCGACCGGCGGCTTGGCCCTGGGCAATCGAGAGGCCCGACACGCCGCCCGCGCATCCCAGGCCGAAGACCGGGATGCGCAACACGTCCGGCCGAAAGGACAGCGCCGATTGCGCTTCCAAGGTCGGCGTGGCGATGCCGGTCGACGAGATAGTGACGATCACATCCACCTGGTCGGCCCGCCATCCGGCCTCGTCCAGGGCGGCTTCGGCTGCGGTGTCGAACAAGGCGCGCGCGCCGTCCAGATAGGTCTCGTTGCGGTCGGCCCAGCCATGGGGCGCCTCGAACCAGTCGATGGGTGCGACCGACCGGCGTGTCTCGATCCCAGCGGTTCCGAAACTGCGCGCGACGCGGTCGAAGCCGGGATAGCGGTCGCCCAGCAATTTGCGCGCGCGGCGGGCCACCAGATCCTGCGGCAACTCATGGGGCGCCCGCGCGGTCGCGACCGAATGGATATGGACCTGCATGATGGCTCCTTGCCGACGGGCTGGACCAACGGCCCCTTGGCGCGAGACTAGCGGAATTGTCTCGGCGGTCATGGGACGCGTGGTCACGTCTGCGTGGTCCAAACACGTTCGATCCGGGCGATGCGCGGGGAGGGGGCGAGCTGCGCAACGACCCCAGACCGGTCCCGGAGACCGGGACCCGGACCGCCAGCCGCTCTGTCACGGACGGCGTGTGGCCCGTTCAGGCAACCCGGCCCATGCCCATCACGCGGGCTCGGGCGCGCGGATCCGCATCGAACAGCGCAGCAAGCTGCTCGGTCATCGCGCCGGCCAATTGTTCGACATCCGTGATCGTGACCGCGCGGTCATAGTAGCGGGTCACGTCGTGGCCGATGCCGATCGCGAGCAGTTCCACGGCCCGCCGTTTCTCGACCATGGCGATCACATCGCGCAGGTGCTTTTCCAAGTAGTTCGCGGGATTGACCGACAGCGTGCTGTCATCCACCGGTGCCCCGTCCGAGATCACCATCAGGATCTTGCGAGCCTCGGGCCGGGCGACCATCCGGCGATGGGCCCATTCCAAGGCCTCGCCGTCGATATTCTCTTTCAGAAGGCCCTCTTTCATCATCAGACCCAGATTGGGCCGCACCCGCCGCCAGGGCGCATCGGCGGATTTGTAGATGATGTGGCGCAAATCGTTGAGCCGCCCCGGTGTGGCCGGGCGCCCGGCTTTCAGCCAGTCTTCGCGCGCCAGCCCGCCTTTCCAGGCCCGCGTGGTGAAGCCCAGGATTTCGACCTTCACGCCGCACCGTTCCAGCGTGCGCGCCAGAACGTCCGCGCAGATGGCGGCGATCGAGATCGGGCGCCCGCGCATGGACCCGCTATTGTCCAAGAGCAGCGTCACGCAGGTGTCGCGGAATTCCGTGTCCCGCTCCATCTTGAAGCTCAGCGGCGTGGTCGGGTTGGCCACCACCCGGGCCAGACGCCCTGCATCCAGGATGCCTTCCTCTAGATCGAATTCCCAGGACCGGTTCTGTTGGGCCTGCAGCCGCCGCTGCAGCTTGTTGGCCAGCCGCGACACGGCGCCCTTCAATGGCTCCAATTGCTGATCCAGGTAGGCGCGCAAGCGTTCCAACTCCTGCGGCTCGGCCAGATCCTCGGCCCCCACGACCTCGTCATGGGTTTCGCTGTAGACCGCGTAATTGGGGTCGGCATCCGAAATGGGCGGTGGCGGGGGCGGGTCCATCGCCTCCTCCGCCTCCGGCATCTCGGCCTCTTCGCCCGCCTCTTGGTCGGCCATGTCGTCCATGGAGACCTGGGCCTGGCTCGGATCGTCCTGCTGCTCCTGGCTCTGCTCGGGCGAGGCGTCCTGCTCCTCCTCCTGGTCGTCCTGGCCGGTCGAATCGGGCTCCTCCTCTTCCTCGGCCTGGCCTTCCTCGGCGTCGTCCTCGTCTTCGATATCGGGGTCGTCGCCCAGCTGGTCGCCATAGCCCAGATCGTCGATCAATTGCCGCGCCAGCTTGGCGAAGGCCTGCTGATCGGCCAGCACGTCCTGGATGCTGTCCAGCCGGTTGCCCGTGCTCTCCTCGATGAAGCCGCGCCAGAGATCCAGCGCATGTTCCGCTCCCTTGGGCAGGTCACGCCCCGTGGCCATCTGCCGGATCCAATAGCCGGCCGCGGCGGCCAACGGGACCTGCGCCTTGTCGGTCACGTCGCCATAACCCTTGCGCGCCGCCTCGACGCCGATCTTGGCGTCGATGTTCCCGGCGGTGCCGGGCATTGCGCGGGCGCCCACGGCCTCGCAACGCGCGATTTCCATGGCGTCGTACAACTCGCGCGCCATGTTGCCTTGGGGCAGATAGCGGGCGTTGACGCCGGCATCGTGATGCCGGTGACGCAGGGCGAAGGCGTCGGCCGTGCCCCGGGCCAGCAGCACCTCGTCCCGGGTCATGCGGCGGGTCACCTGGGGCAGGCGGACGGCCTCGTTGGTGCGGCCCGGCGGATCGACGGAATAGCTCACCGCCAGATCGGGGTCGTCGGCCATGGTCTTGGTCGCCTCGGCCAAGGCCTTCTTGAACGGATCGGCGGGATTGTCGGACGGCTTATTCATGGGGCGCAACCTAAGCCAATCCGGGCCCGGCGCAACGGGGGCCGCGCTATCCCGCGTCGGCCATGGGCAGCATGGACCGGCAGCTTTCCAGCGCCTCGGTCGCCGCCGTCCGGGCGTTTCGCGCCGCAATCGGGTCAGTCGCGAACGCGGCCGAGCTTTGCAAAGTGCGCTGCACTTTCCAGGCGCGGCTGCGGACGACCTTCACATGGCCTTCGGGCATCCCCCAGTCGAGCGCGGCAGGCATGGCGGCGCCCAGCAAATCCTGCATGGCGTCGATCTCTTCGCGCGGGGCGTAGCTGGCCTCCAAGCGGCCGACACACGCCGCGAAGGTTTCCGCCAGTCCAGACGGCGTCGCGACGGCTGGCGTCACGGTCAGGAGGAGGGCAAAAAGAGAGCATTGTAAAACCGTCATGTGACAGTTCTATGACAATTTCGCCGTGCCGCCCAATGATATTTCGTTCGAATTTATTACCGACACGCAGGATGTGGTGTCTTCGTCGGGGCGGGGCGATCCATGCCGCCAGTAGCGCGTTGCGGTCTCGCTGTCCGGCGCCGGATCCCAAGATCAGAATTTGGCGCCTGCCAAGCCTCGGAGACGGGCAAGCCGTCCGACATACGTTGATCGGTGGAGGATCGTCTGTCCTAGCCCAGCGACATTGACGCCGCGCTCTCGGGCAATTCTTCGTCGAAGCAACGTTGGTAGAACTCGGCCACGGTCTGCCGCTCCAACTCGTCGCACTTGTTCAAGAAGGACAGGCGGAACGCATAGCCCACGTCGCGGAAGATCGACGCGTTCTGGGCCCAGGCCAGCACCGTGCGCGGCGACATCACCGTCGACAGGTCGCCGTTCATGAAGGCCGTCCGGGTCAGATCGGCGACCGTCACCATGCGCGACACCGTCTGGCGGCCCTTCTCTGTGTTGTAGAGCGGCTGCTTGGACAACACGATCGCGGTCTCGGCATCGTGGCTGAGATAGTTCAACGTCGCCACCAAGCTCCACCGGTCCATCTGCGCCTGGTTGATCTGCTGCGTTCCGTGATACAGGCCCGTCGTGTCGCCCAAGCCCACCGTGTTGGCCGTCGCGAACAGGCGGAAGGACGGGTGGGGCGTGATGATCTCGTTCTGATCCATCAGTGTCAGCTTGCCGTCATGTTCCAGCACGCGCTGGATGACGAACATGACGTCGGCGCGGCCCGCATCATATTCGTCGAACACGATGGCGACGGGATTTCGCAGGGCCCATGGCAAAATGCCTTCATGGAATTCAGTAACTTGCACGCCGTTCTTCAGCTTGATGGCATCCTTGCCGATCAGGTCGATCCGGCTGATATGGCTGTCCAGGTTCACGCGAACGGCGGGCCAGTTCAGGCGCGCCGCCACCTGCTCGATATGGGTCGACTTGCCCGTGCCGTGATAGCCCTGGATCATGACGCGCCGGTTCCAGCCGAACCCCGCCAGGATGGCCAGCGTGGTGTCGGGATCGAACTTGTAGGTCGTGTCGATGTCGGGCACGCGGTCCTGGCGCTCCGCGAAGCCTTTGACATGCATGTCGGTGTCGATGCCGAACACCTCGCGGACGGAAATCTCATCGGTGGGTTTCACGTCCATCTCCATTGCGCCATCCGCCATCGCTTGCCTCCGATTCCGCCGGTTGCGGATGCCATTTGGGCGGCACCTTCGCAAGGGCGGAGCTTCTCGCCCGCCGCCCATCTCGGTAGAGTAGCGCCATGAAACGCATCGTCATCTTTTGCGACGGCACCTGGAACACGGCCTCGGCCGAGCATCCGACCAATGTGGTGCTGCTGTCGCGGGCCCTGATGCCCGTCGATACCGACGACATCCCGCAGATCCCCATCTACGTGCCGGGCGTCGGGTCGGGGCGGCGCGGCGTGACGGCATTGGGCCGGTGGTCGGATCAGGTGCTGGGCGGGATCATGGGTCTGGGCCTGATGGAGAATGTGGTCGAGGCCTATCTGCATCTCGTCTTCCTCTACGAACCGGGGGACGAAATCTTCATCTTCGGTTTCTCCCGTGGCGCCTACACGGCCCGTTCGTTGACGGGGCTGATCCGATCAACCGGCATCCTGGACCGCTCGCGGCTCAACCTTTTGGACGAGGTCGTGACCCGCTACCGCGCCGGGACCGAGGACACTCATCCCCGCACCGAGGCCAGCCGCGCGTTTCGTCTCCGGGTCTCGCCCCATGTGATGACCAGCGAAGGGGACCGCGCCCTTTACGAAGCCCATGCCAAGACACACGGCCTGATCCCGCCGGAGCTTCTGCGCCTGGCTTATCTAGGCGTCTGGGACACGGTCGGCGCCTTGGGCATTCCGTCGCGCTTCGGCTTTTCGCGGCTGTGGAACCGCCGCTTCGCCTTTCACGATGCCAAGTTGAGCAGCCTGGTCAGCGCCGCGCGTCATGCCGTCGCCTTGGACGAACGCCGCCGGGAATTCGAGCCGACGCTCTGGGACAACATCCTCGATTTGAACGCGGATTCCGATCCCGCGGACCCGCCCTATCAGGAACGGCATTTTGCCGGCGACCACGGATCGGTTGGCGGGGGCGGGGATATCACGGCGCTGTCGTCGATCGCTCTGGCTTGGATCATGGAGGGGGCCGCACGCCAAGGGTTGGCATTTGATGCGGGTGTCATGGCCGAATTCGGTCGTGAGCAGGATCCGTTCGGGCCGCTCAGAAACCGGTCGATGCCCGAGACGGGACTTTTGGCCCGTCTGATGCGACGTTTTGGGCGGGATCGGCCAGGGCCGGGCGCTCTGGAGGATCTCCATCCTGCCGTCCTGGATCGCTGGGCGTTCGAGGCCAAGGATCGCGCGTGGGAGCCCTATCGCCCCGGCAGCTTGCGCGCCTTGGAGCGCGAGCTGCAAGGGTGGGTGGATGCGCGGCTGGTCGAGCCCGGAGCCCCGACCAGCCGCCAAGCTTAAGGCCTATTCGGCCGGCTGGGCGCCCGCACGGAACCAGCCCAGGCGGCGGAAGATCAGCCAATCCAGCGCCAGGGCCAGCAGCAGGCTGGCCCCCATCAGCGGGAACAGGATCATCAGCGTGACCGTCAGCGCGGCGACCGGCCACCCCAATCGCGCGTCGGGCGCCTGGGGTACGCCCAGCGTGCCCGCTGGGCGGCGCATCCACCAGGCGGCGAAGCCCGAGACGGCCAGCATGACGGCCGCCAGGGCCGCCACAGTGTTCTGCAACACATTCAGCCAGCCATACATCTCGCCACGGTGGAAGCTGATGCCCCAGGACACGGCCTTGGCCAGCGGCGGATTGTCGGCGAAATTGATGCTGGCCAGCACCGCGCCGCTATATTGATCCACGACCAATTCCGATTGTTCGGCCCGGTTCTTGCTTGCCGTGCCGATCCAGTGCGAGCCTTCGGCATCGCGCGCCGGGCGCAGGGCCCATGGTGCGACGATACCCTCGGCGCGGGCTGTCTCGATGGCCGCATCCAAGGCGATGGGACCGTCTGCATCGGGGGTCGAGCCGGGGACGTCCCCGCCCCATTTCAGGGACACGCTGGACTGACCGGTGGCTTTCTGCACCCGATCCAAGCCGCCGCCCCAGACGTCTGTCCAAGGCAGGCCGGTGATCAGGATCGGCACGACCAGAACCGTGGCCAGCATGCCGGTGAACATATGGGTTGATCGCCACCATGTGCGCCCCTTGCCTTCGGGCGTGACGATCAGCTTCTTGCGCGCGCCGTGGCCCGACTTGCGCGGCCACCACAGCACAGCGCCGGTGACGAACATCACCACGGCCCAGTGGGCGGCCAGTTCCACGAACTTGGTGCCCACATCGCCCAGCAGAAGCTCACCATGCAGCTTCTGCACCTGGCGCATGAACATCCCGTCCCGCGCCATAAGGCCCAACACCTCGCCGCTATAGGGATCCACATAGCCGTAGGACCGGGTGCGGTCGGCGTCATCATATTCGATGCGAACCGAAGCGTTCGGGTCGTCGCTGACCTGGATTTCGCGAATGCGGGATGGGGCGGCTTCAACCTCGAAGGCGGCAAGTTGGGCTTCCAGCGGCAGGCGCTCGGCCTGCGCTTCGACCACCAGCATGTCGGCATAAAGCCAGCGCTCGATCTGCGGCTTATAAAGATAGAGCCCGCCCGTGAGGCCCAGAAGCAGCATGAAAGGCAGCACGTAGAGGCTGGCCAGGAAATGCCATTTCCAGATGAGGCGGTAGAAGGTGCCACCCGTCACGGGCGCGCGGTTGCGGACAGGGCCCGCATTGGTTGTATCGGTCATGAATATCGTCCTGTCAGAAGGTTAGAGGGATATCTTCAGACAAGTTTCGGGGGCGCCCGGCACGGCGGGCGACAATTGAACACCGTCGCCACGGGAACGAGATGCGGTGCGGTCGTATCGGGCCGCCAGCTCAGTTGAAGGCTGTGCCAGACCGGAATCTGGCCCACGCTTCTCGGGAGGTCAGAGGCCACACAGGGGGCCGTCTCGGCGATTTCGACAGCCTCTCCTTCGGTGTCGAGGATTATGGTCTGCATCGCCGCGCCGGTGCAAATCACCACAACGCGCAGCGTGTCGGGCAGAAGTTCGGCCGCGGCCGCCGCCATCTTTGGGGCCAGCAGGCCCGTGGCCAAACCAATCATGCAGAGGAGGGCAGTAAGTCGGCGCATATCCGTCCTCTTATTGGCGACTTGCGGCTCTGTAGAAGCACCTGACCGCATCGTTCCGCCAATCGGCGGATACCGACCGACGCAAGAAAGACCGTGCCCGGAGACGACGCGCGGCGCAAAGGGGCGTGTCGGATAAAGGCCCCGCTCCACCGTCCGGGCGTGACCAAGGTGCCACGCAACCCCGCCCTTTGCGGCCACTTTGGGGCGAGGCGGCCGGTTCGCCGCCATAACCCTGCGACCGCGGGTCACCCATCGAATGGGACGAGCCGCCGGAGTACGAAAGCGAGCCGGTTAATTCCATGCCGCGCAGCCTGCGCCGCACATCTTAACACGAGGTTACTTGAAGTTCCGGCTGTCCTTCAGCTGATCCCAAGCCCAGACGACTTCCGACAGCTGCTCCTCCTGGCTGCGGTCGCCGCCATTCATGTCGGGGTGCAGCACTTTGATCAGGGCCTTGTAAGCCTTGCGGATCTTCGCCTTGTCCCAATCGTCCTTGGCCTCCAGGATTTCGATGGCCTTGCGTTCCGTCGGCGGCAACCGCCGCCCGACGCTGCCGCGCCCCGGGTTTTGCGTGGCGTTGCCACCCAGCACCTGATGGGCGTCCTCGATACCCAGACGGGCCCAAGCCCGCTCCTCCACCGATTTGCGGAATGGCTTGGTCGGATTGTCCTTGGCTTCCTGCGCGGCGATCTCGGCCTCGGTGGCACCGTCGAAGAAGGACCACTTTGCGTTGTATTCGCGCACGTGCTCCTTGCAGAACCAGTAATAGTCCTCGGTCGTGTCGCGGGATTTCGGCGCGCGGTACAAGCCCCGTTCCTGACACCCCTCATAGTCGCAGACCCGGGTCGACGTCTCGACCGCCCCTGACATGCCGCGCCGTCCGCGCGGATTGCGCTTCTTGGCGGTGGAGACTCGCATGTCGAAGTTGAACGGATCGTTCTTGGTCATGGTGCCCCCTTCCGGTCCTGGGCGTCGAACTTTAAGCATGCACGCGGCAGAGGGAAGACCTTGACGGGGGAAAAGTTGTGACCATCGAAACGATCATGCGCGACCGTTTGTCCGAGGCGCTGCAGCCGACACGGCTGGAGGTCATCAACGAGAGCCACAAACATGCCGGTCATGCGGGCGATGACGGGTCGGGCGAAAGTCATTGGCACCTGGTGATCGCATCAGCCGCCTTTGCGGGCCAGTCGCGGGTCTCGCGCCATCGGATGGTGCATGCGGCCCTGGGCGATGTGATCCCGCGCATTCACGCCCTGTCGATGGATCTGTCGGAGTAGCTATTCCGCCGCGAGCTTCG
Source organism: Pseudomonadota bacterium (assembly GCA_039180995.1). Taxonomy (GTDB): domain Bacteria; phylum Pseudomonadota; class Alphaproteobacteria; order Rhodobacterales; family Rhodobacteraceae; genus Jannaschia. The sequence goes on along the minus strand of JBCDCW010000086.1, from coordinate 1,578 downwards.
GATCGGCGCGCGCGGCCAGAATGTCGAGGACCTGGGCATCTTCGGCATCGCGCTCTTCGAACCCGGCCCAATCCTCGGCCGCCGCGGTCAGCAAGAGCGGGCCCTTCGGGGCCTCGATCACCTGCTGGACGATCTGCGGCTGCGGCGCCGTGGCGCGGCGGAAGACCAGCAGCGCGTGATAGCGAACCTCCTTGCCGGTCAGGCCCACCCGTTCCTCGGCCGGAAGGGTGTCGGCGCGCACATATTCCCAGCCGTCTGCACCCATGCGGTTGAACAGCCGCGACATGGCCAGTGCAAAGCGACCTTCGCCGGATCGCACGCCCTTCGCTTTCTCGCCTTTGCGCGGGGCGGGAACGACCCGATATTCGTAGGTCTGATAGGGCGGTGTATGTGCGTCACTCATGGCGAATGTGACCTTAACGTGGCGGAAGTGCGGAGTCTTGGTCCGTCTGACGCGACACGATGTTTCGCGTTCGGGGACGACGGCGCGAAGGGACTTGTGCCGCGCGGGCATCGCCCGTAGCACAAGATGATGGGGCGCCCGCACAACATGTTGTATAACCGACTGCCGGAATTCGTTCGGGACCACTACGAGTGCCATGAATGGAAACATGCCAGCGCGATCCTGTCCCAAGACTTCCCGCAGGAATGGGCCGACATCATGGATGTCCTGGCCGCGTTCCGCCTGCGCCGCTCCTGGATCGAGGTGGGCGGCGGCTCGAAAAGCCAGGTCTCTGCTTTCATCGACGAAGGGCTCTATGCCCGTGGGTGGGAGGAAAAGAAGTTCCAGACCTCCGTCATGCTCGACGGCCAGGCCATCGAATCGCCCACGCATCAGATCGACTGCTACCGCAACGGCATCGCGCTGGAGATCGAGTGGAACAACAAGGACCCATTCTTCGACCGGGATCTGAACAATTTCCGTCTGCTCTTCGATTTGCGCGCGGTCAGCGTCGGTGTGATCATCACCCGCGCCGACGGGTTGCAGGGGATTTTTAACGACATCGGGCGAGGGTCGTCCTATGGGCAATCCACGACCCACATGTCCAAGCTGCTGCCGAAGATAGAAGGCGGCGGCGCGGCGGGCTGTCCGCTTCTGGTCTTCGGCATCACACCGAAGCTGTATTTGGAGGATGAGGATGACGAGCGCGGCCGACGATCTGCTCTCCCGCTTTTCGGGGCAGCGGTTTCAGACCATCCTGGCGGACCCGCCCTGGCAGTTTCAGAACCGCACGGGGAAAATGGCGCCCGAGCATCGGCGGCTGAACCGGTACGGGACGATGACTCTGGACGACATCTGCGATCTGCCGGTTGAGGCGATCGCGGGCGATCCCGCACACCTCTACCTGTGGGTCCCCAACGCACTTCTGCCCGAGGGGCTGAAGGTGATGGAGCATTGGGGCTTCAAATACAAATCCAACATCATCTGGTACAAGATCCGCAAAGACGGTGGCCCGGACCGGCGCGGTGTCGGCTTCTATTTCCGCAACGTGACCGAGGTCTTGCTGTTCGGCGTGCGCGGCAAGAATGCCCGCACCCTGGCGCCGGGGCGCAGTCAAGAAAACATCATCTCGACTC
>JBCDCW010000085.1:0-13583 GCA_039180995.1 Pseudomonadota bacterium | reverse complement strand
GGCCCTGGCGGCGCTCCAGCGCGTAGCCGATGGCGTGCTGCATGGCGGCTTCGGCGATAGAGAGGCCCTGGACCGCGACGCCCAGGCGGGCGTTGTTCATCATGGTGAACATGGCGGCCATCCCCTTGTGCGGCTCGCCCACCAGCCAGCCCTTTGCACCGTCATATTGCATGACCGCGGTGGGCGAGCCGTGGAGGCCGAGCTTGTGTTCCAGCGAGACGACCTTGAGCGTGTTGGCCACGCCCGGATTGCCATTTTCATCCGGCAGCTTCTTGGGAACCATGAAAAGCGAGATGCCTTTGGTGCCTTCGCCGGCATCAGGCAGGCGGGCGAGAACCAGGTGGCAGACGTTCTCGGTGAAGTCGTTGTCGCCCCAGGAGATGTAAATTTTTTGTCCCGTCACCGAATAGGTGCCGTCGCCATTGGGCTCGGCCTTGGTCCTGAGCGCGCCCACATCGGAGCCAGCCTGCGGCTCCGTCAGGTTCATGGTGCCGCACCATTCGCCCGAGACGAGCTTGGGGATATAGAGGTCTTTGATCTCGTCGGAGGCATGGGCCTCCAACGCCTCGATCTGGCCTTGGGTCATCAGCGGGTTCAGTTGGAGCGATAGGCAGGCCGAGCCCATCATCTCGTTCACGGCCATGGTCAGCGTGATCGGCAGGCCCATACCGCCATGCTCTGGATCGGCGGACATGCCCAGCCAGCCGCCCTCTGCGACGGCCTGAAAGCCTTCGGCGAAGCCGGGCGAGGTGCGCACCACGCCGTTTTCCAGCCGCGCGGGGTGCAAGTCGCCTTGGCGATTGAGGGGGGCCAGAACCTCCTCGCTCATCCGGCCGGCTTCGGTGAGGATGGCGTCCACCGTCTCGGGCGTGGCTTCCGCGAAGGTCTCGGTCGCGGTGACGCGGTCGAAGCCGACGACATTGTCGAGTACGAAACGGATCTCGGAGACGGGCGCGCGATAGGGCATGGGAAACCTCCGGGGATTTGATGGCGACGGGTAAGGCCCGTCGATAGACTTGCTTTGACGTAAGGTAGGGGGTGCCCGGCAATGGCATCAAGCGAAACACGGCGTCACACGCAGCGCCTGGGGCCAGCGGATATTGGCCGGGCGGCGGAAATACTGCGGCGCGGCGGCTTGGTCGCGTTTCCGACGGAGACGGTTTATGGCCTTGGTGGCTTGGCCACCGATGGGCGCGCGGTGGCCGAGATCTATGCAGCTAAGGGGCGGCCGAGCTTCAATCCGTTGATCGTTCACGTTGCCGACATCGCGGCTGCGGACCGGCTGGCCGTGTTTGATGACATGGCCCGCGACCTGGCCGAGCGGTTCTGGCCAGGGCCTCTGACTCTGGTCTTGCCACTGCGCGCGGGGCAGGAGGTCTCGTCATTAGTCACGGCCGGCCTCGACAGCGTGGCGATCCGCGTTCCCGCGGCGCCGTTTGCCCAGACTCTGCTGGCCCAGGTCAATGCGCCGGTCGCGGCGCCTTCCGCCAACCCGTCGGGGCGGGTCAGCGCGACCCGGGCCGACCACGTGATTTCCGGGCTCGACGGGCGGATCGACGCCGTTCTGGACGGGGGTCCATGCGCCGTCGGGGTGGAGTCGACGATCTTGCGCACGGCACCGCTGACCCTTCTGAGAGAGGGAGGGCTGGCGGCCGAGGAGATCGAGGCCGTCGCTGGGACCTTGGCGCGCGATGTGACGCCAGGGCGGGTTCAGGCGCCGGGGCAATTGGCCTCGCACTACGCGCCGATGCGGCCGGTGCGACTGCACGCGACGGCGCCCGATCCACGGGCAGTGCTGATCGGCTTCGGTTCGGTGTCGGGTGATCTGACATTGTCGGTGCAGGGCGATCTGATCGAGGCTGCCGCGAACCTGTTTACCCATCTGCACGGCGCGGACGCGCTGGCCGAGACGCTTGGTGCGACGTGGATCGACATCGCCCCGGTGCCGGACATCGGGCTGGGACGCGCCATCAATGACAGACTAAGGCGAGCTGCCGCGCCCAGATGACGGGATCATTTGCCGCGAGGTCCCGCCAGATGTTCTGTCCGGCAGGTGTGGTGAGCCACGCGACCGATCGCGGATCATGCGTGCCCGTGCTGGGCCGAAAGGCCGGATAATGCGCCGGATCCGATGCCGATGGCGGCGATGGCGCCGCGCCACTTTGCTTCGTCCGGTGCGCCGAAGACCAAGTCAGGCTCGGCCGCGACGGTGAACCATGCGTTCTCGCGCATTTCGGAGTCCAACTGTCCCGCGCCCCATCCGGCATATCCCATTGCCACCAATCGCCGATTGGGACCACGCCCTGTGGTCAGGTCGCGCAAGATCTGGTCGCCGGTCGTCATTGCGAAAGAATCACCGATGCGAAGGGTTTCCTGGCTGTCGACATATTCCGGTGAATGGAGAACGAAGCCCCGCTGGGCCTCGGCCGGGCCGCCCTCGTAGATCTGCTCGTCCGCCAGCCGAGCGTCGAGTACAGGCCGGAGATTGTGCAACAGGGTTTGCCAGCTGACATCTTGAGTCGGGCGATTGATCATCAGCCCCATCGCACCCGCTGGCGAATGGGCGCACAGAAAAATAACCGATCGGCGGAACATCGAGTCCCGCAATCCGGTCGTAGCGATCAGGAGGTGACCGCGGAGCGTGTGGGCATGATCGGTCAGCATAATAGACATTTTATATGTCTAGTTGACTTGACATACAAGCTAAGTATTTGTGAACCCGCATTGTTGCGGCTGATCGGGTGCCGAAGGCGTGATTTCCGTTTTCCAAACGCGATGCCTAGATGCCGATCATGCAGATGATCCCGACAGTTTTTCTTGCCCTTCTGTGCGGCACATCCGCGGTTCAGGCTCAACAGCCTTGGATGCGACTGGATCAGGTCGTCGACGTCGAGGTCTTGCCCGGTTGGCGCCAAGCGGACGGGATACATATCGCCGGTCTGAAGTTTCAACTCGCACCTGGTTGGGTGACCTATTGGCGCAGCGCCGGTGCGGCTGGCATTTCGCCCCAGTTGGACTGGCAAGCATCCGACAACGTGGCAGGCGTCGAGCCCGTCTGGCCCCGCCCGAAAGTTTTCAAATCCGACATTGGGCAGTCCATTGGCTATGACCGGGACTTCGTTTTACCGCTTCGGATCGAGCCGACAGCCGACGAGACCGTACGGCTGGAAGGGGTCCTGGATATTGGGATTTGCAAGGATATCTGCCTGCCCGCGCAACTGGTCGTTAGTGCCGAACTGCTGCCCGGAGGGCATCCCGACGTTGAGATCGAAGCCGCCTTGGCCGACCAGCCGGACCAAATGGACGGATCGGCTTCCTGCGTCTTGAGACCGACCTCGAATGGGTTGGCCTTGGCGGGAGAGATAGACCTGCCATCGCTGGGCTACGCAGAAGCCGTCGTGTTCGAGCTTTCGGATCCCTCGATTTGGGTGACTGACGCTGTGGTCGCCCGCGATGGCGACCAGTTGACCGCGACGTCGGAGTTGATGGTCGGCGGTGATCGCAAGCCCAGCATCGACCGGTCGACGGTGCGGATCACCGTGATCGGCGAGACGCAAGCGGTCGAGATTTGGGGATGCGCCGAATGAGACTCACCGACCCGCAACTTTTCGCCTGCGACGAACTTGGCCTTGAACATGCCACATATGCGCGCCACCTTATCACGCGGGAGACAAGGAGCACGAATATGGCCGAGACTCGCAGTTCTGCCGGAAAGCTTATCGAACAGCTTAAAGACAAGCTGTCCGACGTCCTTGATGCGTTGGCGCCACAGCCCGACGCGATCCCGGTCCCCGTTAAGAACGATCCTCGCCGCCCACGTCGGTAAGTTGGGTGTCATGTAGGGGAGCGATCCGACCAACGACATCGGCGTATCTGAGCACGATAAATCATCTATACCGCTCGTCCGCACGATATCACTGCGCGAACGTCTAATCGGTGTTGCGTCAGATTAGGACGCTGCCTTTCGCAGGAGCGGTCCGGCAACGGGCACCTTCTTGGGTTTTACCGTCAGCCGTTCCAGCATCTCCGCAAGCTCCGGCTCGTCCACCAAACGCGCAGCTTTGGCTAACGGAAACCAGCGGCGGGTTCGTTCGTCCTCTTCCTTCCAGGCGGAGGCGAGTTTTTCCACGATCATCGGATAGACGCGGACAAGACACGGCACGGTCGAACCATCCTCTAGAACTTTGTCGTACCGGTAGGTGCCGAACACGTCGCGCGCGATGTGACCCCTGGCCCCCGCTTCCTCCAGTGCCTCGATCGCCGCAGCTGCCCAGGGCTTGCGATCCTTCATGGTCCACCCCTTGGGCACGACCCAACGGCCCGTATCCCGGGACGTGATCATAAGTACTTCGACGGAGTCGCCTTTCCAACGCAGCGGTAGCGCCGCGATCTGCTGTCTTGCCTTATTCATTTTTTGTCCTTGGCGCCGAAACGCTGGCGCGAACGATTATTTCGCAATCATTTGATTATAGCATTTAATCCATCGCAGCGCAAATTCCAGCCGTTCTAACGCGCCATTGCGGGGGTTAAATCATGTAGACTTTGCAGATGACGCCAGATGTCGTCCGGTGGACGTTCCGTTTCGTAGCCGCCGCTCAAATGGGCATACCGGATGCCAGCCGCCGCCGCGGTCCGCCAATCGGTGCGGCTATCGCCCACATAGATCGTCGTCTCGGCGGTGGCACCCAAATCGTGCATAACATGTAGCAGCGGCGCGGGGTCCGGTTTGTGAACTTGTAAGGTATCGCCACCGGCGATGGCGTCGAAGGGCCCCAGGCTGAGCGCGCATAGCAACGTCCGCGTCGGCGCGTCTGGTTTATTGGTGCAAAGGCCAAGGGGATGCCGAGCCCCTGCCAGCGCTGCCAGGGTTTCCCTTGCGCCGGGCAGCACCGTCGTGCCAGATATGGGGTCCGCGTCGTAGATGGCGCAAAAGGCGTCAAAGGCCGCCGGATCGTCTGGGCCACCAGCCCAGTGCAGACAGCGCCGCACCAATGTGGGAACCCCTTGGCCGACGAAAGTTTTGACCGTGGCCAGATCTGGTTGCGGCAGATCGCGGGCGGCCAGCATCGCCGCGCAGGCACGGTGCAAGGACGGCGCGCTGTCGATCAAGGTGCCGTCCAGGTCGAAGATGATCGCTGGGGGCCGCGCGGCCCCGGCATCAGGCAAAGCGAACTTTGCGGCTGAACGGCATCTCGCGCAGCCGCTCTCCTGTGGCGGCGAAGATCGCATTTGACAGGGCGGCCGCCGCCGGCGGCAAGCTGGGCTCGCCCGCGCCGCGGATCGGCCCGCCCGAGCCGAGCGCGCGCACATGGACCCGCGGCGTGTGGTAGACACGCAGGCTTTCATAGGTGTCGAAGTTCTGTTGCTCGATGGTGCCGCCCGAATGGGTAATTTCGGCCAGCATTGCATGGCCCAAACCATAGAGCGCCCCACCCGATAGCTGCGCCTCGATGTTCACGGGGTCCAGCACCCGGCCCACTTCGGCCGCGATCCAAAGGTCGGTGATGCGCAGGCCCCGCGGCGTATCCTCGATATCGAGGATCTGGGCACAGGGGACGCCGAAGGCGAAGCTGAAGGCAACGCCGCGTCCAATGCCGTCAGCTGGATTGGACCCCTGCCAATCGGCCATCTCGGCCACGGTTTCCAGGACGTTGCGGGACGGTTCGTGGTGCAGCAGGCGAAGTCGTTCGGCAACTGGGTCGGCCCCCGCCTGATGGATCAACTCGTCCATCAGGACGTCGGCGAAGAACCCGTTATGCGAAGCCCCCACCGACCGCCAGGACGAGACCGGGATCGTCGCAGGCACCCGATGCCCGGTGACCCGCCGGTTGGGAATCGCGTAAGGCGCATCCCAGGCCGCGGCCACGATCATGACGTCGGGGCCTATCGCCGGCTGGTTCAATCGGCCCATCTGGCTTTCGGTGACCGATTGCGCGGCAATGGCCAGATCGAAGGACGTAACCGCCCCGTTTTCGGTGGTTCCGCGGCCCCGGGCCACGGCCATTGGGCGCAGGAACGGATGGGTCATGTCCTCCTCGCGCGACCAGGTCATGCGGACGGGGCGGCCGGGATGGTTGAGCGCGATTTCAGCCGTCTGATTGACCCAGAGCAGTTCCAGCCGGTGCCCGAAGCTGCCCCCCGATTGCATGTTGTGCAGCGTGATTTGATCCTCGTCCTGGCCCGTGATTTCCGCCACCTGTTGGACAGCAAAGGTTGGCACCTGGGTGGCGGTCCATATTTCCGTCCGCTCCGGGGTGTAGAGCACCGTGGCATTGGCGGGCTCCAGCGGGGCGTGGTGCAGGAACGGGGCCAGATAGGTCGCTTCGAAGGCCGCGCCGGTCGCGGTGGTCACGTCGCCGTCATCGGCGAAGCGGCTGTCGCGGGCGTCATCGGTTAGCGACGCTTCGTGCATCGCCCGCAGCGCCGCCGTATCGTCGGGTATGTCCGGCGTGCCCCAGTCGAAGGTGATCGCCCGGGCCGCCTTGATCGCGCGCCAGGTATTGTCGGCCACGACCGCGGCCCCGTCGGTGATTGGGTGGATGGCCAGAATACCCGGCATGCCGGCCGCCGCGGAGGTATCCATGGACACGACGCCGCCACCCAGGGTGGGATTGGTGACCACGGTCGCATGCAGCATGTCCGGAAGTTCGACATCCACACCGTAGCGCGCGGTGCCCGTGGATTTCGCGACGATGTCGGTGCGGCGCATGGGCTTGCCCAGGGCGCGCCACTGGGATGGATCCCGAAGCGGGGCCGCCACCGGCGTCAGCGCGGCCGCGTCGGCAGCCAATGCGGTATAAGGGATCGCCTCGCCATTGGGAGGCAGCACGGCCCCATCTTGCGTGCGCAGATCGGCCACATCGACACCCAGGCGGGCGGCGGCGGCTTGTTTCAACGTCTCGCGGGCGGAGGCTCCGGCGAGGCGGAGCGTCTCGTACCCGTCGGGCACCGTGGTCGACCCGCCGGTAATATGCAGGCCGACGAATTTGCCCACCACATCACCCGCGCCGCGTCCGGTGCGCGCGACGATCCCGTCATCCCAGGCGGCGAACGGCATGCCTTCGGCCGCGATCTTGCCGTTGTAATAGGCACTTGATGCCGGGCCGGGATCGGTGCGGACGGTGTGGGGATCCACGTCCAACTCCTCGGCCAGCAGATGGGCCTGGATCGACGTGGCCCCCTGGCCGACATCCGCGCGGGGCGTGATCAGGATGACACCGTCCGCATCGATCAGCACATAAGGCGTGATCGCGACGCTGCCGTCGGGCAGGTCGGCCAGAAGCGGGTTTTCCGGCGCGCGCCGATAGGCATAAATCCCGAATGCCACACCGCCGGCCACGGCGGCAGAGCCGATCAGAAACGTGCGGCGGGCGATCTTGCGCAAGCTGGCCATCACGCACCCTCCGCCTGGGCCGCGCGACGGATCGCGGCGCGGATCCGGGGATACGTGGCGCAGCGGCACAGATTGCCGCCCATGACCGCGTCGATGTCTTCATCCGTCGGGTTCGGTGTCTGGTTCAGCAGGTCGACCGCCTGCATGATCTGGCCCGACTGGCAATAACCGCATTGGGCCACCTGCTCCTCGATCCAGGCGTCCTGAACCGGATGCGGATTGTCGGGCGTGCCCAAGCCCTCGATCGTCAGGACCTCCGCCCCGTCCAGATCGCCGGCCTGGATCTGACAGGACCGCACGGCGACGCCGTCCAGATGCACCGTGCAGGCCCCGCAAGCCGCAACGCCGCATCCGTATTTCGGCCCCTTCAGACCCAACTCGTCGCGCAGCAGCCACAGAAGCGGCATGTCCGGCTCCACCTCGATCTGGTGTTCCGTGCCGTTGACGATGAGGCGCATGGGCGAAACTCCTGGGCTGATCTTGGCGAATTGGATCATGGGATCGGGCGGAAATCCAGCATCGACACGTGACGTTTTGACGAGCCGGGCGATCCCGCTAGGTCACGACGCGACAGCAAGGGAGAGGATGATGGCGATGACCGAGCGCCCCGGCGGCCGATTGATGGACCGGCCCGAATACAAGGACAAGCTGCGGCCGCTGACGGCACCTCCCGACGAGACGGTGTTCCAGGCCGTGTCGAACATGTCGGACCGCAGCTATGGCTGCGTGATCGTCGTCGATCCCGACGAGAAGGTAATCGGCGTCGTGACCGAGCGGGACGTGATGAACAAGCTCGTCGGCAAAGGCTTGGATTCCAAGACGACGAAGCTGTCGGAGATCATGACATCGAGTCCGAGATTGGCACGGGAAGACGACGACATGCTGGATTGGCTTCGCATGATGTCGAACGAGCGGTTCCGCCGCTTGCCCGTGGTCGACAACGAGGGGCGGATCAAGGCGGTCTTCACCCAGGGTGACTTCGTCAGCTACACATGGCCGGATTTGATAGGACAGATGAAATCCATCGTCCGAGCCCAGGTGGCGGGGAATTTTCACTACCTGCTGATCGGCGGCGCGATCCTGATCTATGCCTTGGCGATGATCGTGGTGCTGTCGGTGGTGTAAAGCGGCATCCGCTAGGCTGCGCCTAACTGGCGATGGGAATGGTCTGAGCCATGACATCATCGGCAGCGGCGCAGATCGCCTCGGCGATCATATCGCAATCTGCCAAAGATAGACGGGCGGGCAGGCGGACATCGCAGGCCGTCATCAGCATTGCGCGGGTGCGGGGAAGGTCGGGCAGATCGCCCAAGAATCGCCAGTTCCAGAACGCGCGGGCATTGTCGGCGCTGCGGCCGAAGACCTGGACCTTGACGCCCGCTTGGGCGGCGGCGGCAACGAATTGATCGATCCGTTGGCCGTCCATGCCGCGCAGGTTGAACTGGATGGAATCCGGCGCCCGTTCTTCGGCAGGCAACTTGGCGGGCACGTCGATCCAGGGCGACGCTGCCAGCGTTGCGGCCACGTGATCATGGTTACGCCGCCCGTCGCGAACCCGGCGGGGAAGTTCCGCCAGTTGCGGGCGGATGACCGCCGCCGACAGATTGCCCAGACGTTGGTTGTAGAGCGGTAGGCGATTCTGCCACTTGGCGAAGACCTCGGCGATGACGGGATGCTTGGTCCAATTGTGCTCATAGGCGCCGGACATGATGACGGCGCGGGCGATCAGATCGGGATCGTCTGTTATCAAGATGCCGCCTTCGCCCGCGTTCAGCAGTTTGTAGGATTGAAAGCTGAAACAGCCAATCCGGCCCAATGTGCCGATATTCCGGCCGTTCCAGGTCGTGCCCAGCGAATGGGCGGCATCTTCGATGACGGGGATCTGGGCTGCGTCGCAAAGGGCTAAAATCGTGTCCATGTCGGAGGTGTGCCCCCGCATGTGGCTGATGATGACGACATCCGCGTCCGGAAGCTTGCGGGCGAAGTCTTCCAGGTCCATGCGGTAATCCGCCCTGCATTCGCAGAGGATCGGTACGCAATCGGCATGGACGATGGCCGATGGAACGGCGGCGAAGGTGAAGGCCGGGATAAGCACGCGCGTAGCGCGCGGCAGATCCAGCGCCTTCAGCGATAGGAAAAGTGCCGCCGAGCAGGACGAGACGGCGAGCGCGTAATCTGCGCCGATGAGGGCCGCGAATTCGGTTTCCAGCTTGGCGACGGGCGAGACGTCGGACGTGTATCGGAACAGGTCTCCGCTGTCCAAGAGACGGGCGACCTCTTGCAAGGCGGCCTCCGGGATGGGTTCGGCGTCATAGGTGTTCGGCATTTTGGACATTGGGCTCGCCCCTTAGGCTCGGAATGTCGGTGGTGGGTGTGGCATGCGACTTGTGTCGATTTGATGAATGTTGGGCCATTTTGCCATAGATCGACGCAAAATGTTGTGAAGCTACCATAGCGTCAGGCTACATCTGTGGTCGTGACCGGCCGATGGGGCGCAAAGAGTTTTATAGTAAAACTCTTTTGGAAATCCTTACTATAAGGATTTCCGCCCGACTAGAACCGGACGCGCAGGGTTACGATCTTGAAGGGCGTGACCGTCAACGTGACGCTTGCACCATCGACATCCAAACGCTCGCCGTCCTCGAACTCCAAGAGGTGGCTGTACTGAACCGAGGCCGGGCGCGTGCCAAAGGTCAGCGTCACCGGACCCCTGGATCTGTGAGCTTCGTAGAGACGCAGGATGACGCCGTCACCATCTTCGGCGGGTTTGATCGTCTCGACGATCACCGAGGGCTTGGAAGATGTGACGAAGGCTCTGCCATCCCCCTGACCGCGAATAAGGCGAGGGGGTTGATTTAGATCGGCCGCTTGACCGATAACGTCGCCCCGCCGGAAATCGCCAGAATGGGGGAGCAACGCATAGGTAAAACGATGCAGACCTTGGTCGGCCTTCGGGTCGGGCGAGGTGGCGGATTTGATGAGCGAGAGGCGCAGCACGTCGCCTTTGATGTCGTAGCCGTATTTGCAATCGTTCAGCAACGCGACGCCGTAATCGCCCTCCGACAGATCCGCCCATCGCTGGGCGGGGACCTCAAATTTGGCATAGTCCCAGGAGGTGTTGCGGTGGGTGCGGCGCGAAATGGCGCCCCATTGGATTTCATAGGTGGCCGAGGGCGCGAAGACCGCGACGGGAAATGCGGCTTTCAGCAAGATATGGCTTTCATGCCAATCGACCTCGGTGACGAAGTCCAGGCGACGACTGTCGGCCGCCAAGCGGATCGTCTGACGGATGGTCGACGATCGGAAGTGCCAATCGAGGCGGATGGCGGCCCGCAGTGGGCCGGTTTCGACCACATCCATGGCGGCAAGACCGGTGACGAGTTCGCCGCGATCTTCAAAGAAGCTGTCGATGTCCCAGGCGTCCCAGGACAGGGGGCGATCTTCAAACGCTTGGAGTTGGTTGCCGATGCGGCCCTCGGCCAAAACCTCACGGTCCGCGTCGCGGTCCTGGAGACGGGTGAGGCGGCCTTGGGCGTCGATTTCGACCCGCAAATGGGCGTTTTGCAGGACCACACCGGTACCATCGTTGCGGATGGTGACGGGTGTGTCCGGTTGGATCGGGGCCAGGGGGGTGAGGGAATGGGGGGCGAGGTCCATGAGGGCAAGGGCACCGTCATCGGTTGCTTGCGCGCCTTCTTCCGGGCGGGGCAGCGCCACCAAGCGGCGACCGCCATGGCCGGTGCTGTTGGCGACCGAGTGGCCGGGGCCGGTCAGTCGGCAACCTTGGAGGGCGTGGCCGGTGATTTCTTGGATTTCGGCGTAGTCGGCGCGGGCGTCGGAGAAGACCGAAGGGACGGAGGTGCCGGGGAGGATATCGTGGAACTGGTTTAGGCAGAGCAATTCCCAGGCGCGTTTGAAATCGGGCTTTGGGGCGCCGGTCGCGACCGTGAGGAATTCGGCCTCCGAAAGGGCGATTTCCGCGCGGCGGTTGGCGCGCTTGATCCACCCCTGAGAGGTCAGGGTGCCGCGGTGGCCTTCCAGGTAGAGTTCATCGGACCAGGTGGGAACGGTGGTCGCCTCGGCCTCGATGGCCTCCATGCACCGACGGATGGTCGAGAATTCGAGGTTGGGCGCGGCGGGCATGCCTTGCCAGACCTTGGCGCGCCGGATCAACTCGCCCGTGGGGCCGCCGCCGCCATCGCCGTAGCCATAGGCGATGGGCAGGTTACGGACCTTTTCCTTGGCGGTGGACGTGGTCCAGGTGCCGGTGACTTCCTCGGCCGTGAGGTCGGATTTGTAGTTCGTGGGGAAGGGCAGGTGCTGGACCTCGCGCGGGGTGGTCAGAAACTGGGTCAGGATGCGGGTGCCGTCGATGCCCTCCCACCAGAGGGTGGAGGCGGGAAGCTGGTTGTATTGGTTCCAGGACGCCTTGTTGACGACCATCCATCGCAGGCCAGCCTGTTCGATCAGTTGCGGCAGGCACCAGGACAAGCCGAACGTATCGGGCAGCCAGAGAACCGGGGTTTCCACGTCGCCGAAGCGGTCGCGGAAGTAGCTGCGGCCAAGCAGGAGTTGACGCACCAGCGCTTCGCCCCCCGGCAGGTTGGTGTCGGGTTCGACCCACATGCCGCCCATAACTTCCCACCGGCCTTCGGACACGCGGGTTTTGATGGCCTCGAAGATCTCGGGGTAATCCCGTTCGGTATAGTCGTAGAGCTGCGGCTGGGAGTGGCTGAAATTGTATTCGGGGTACTGGTCCATCATGCGCAGGACATTGGAATAGGTGCGCGCATTCTTGCGGCGGATTTGGTCCACGGGCCACAGATAGGCGATGTCCATATGGGCATGGCCGATGGCGTGCAGCGTTACGTCGATCGGGTGCCCGGCCTGGGCGATGCCGGCGCGGAGTTCCCTCATCGCCGTGGGCACGCTGGACCAGAACGCGATGCCCATGGGGTCCCGGGTATCGAGCGCCAGGAACGCGGCGTCCAGCGCCGTCAACAGGACGTGCCGCGCCGGGCGGGTGTCTTCAAGCGTTAGGGCGTGTTCTAGAACAACCTCGGCCAGCGAGATAAAGTCGCGGGTCGCAAGGTCCATCTCGACCAACCGACACGTGCCCATCTTAAGGCGGTCGGTGTTTTTCGGGTCGGGTGGCCAACCGGTCAGGCCAGTCCAGCCATGCAGTTCGATCCGGTGGGGGCGACCGTCCTGCAAGCGGTCGGGCAGGTAGATCGTATGGTGGTAGCGGTCGGCTGAGGCGTAGGATTGGCCGTCGATATAGAGCAGCGCCTCGGGATGGGTGAAGATGTCGCCTGCAACACCCATGGGCAGGTGCAGGGCAACCGGCCCGTCGGCCCAGCCCTTTGGGACGATGATGTCGGTCGCCATGCAGTAATGGACGTTCTGGCCAGCCCAGTAGCCATTCCATTCGATCTCAGGCCAGTCGGAGATGTCGGCGCCCAAGGGCGGATCGGCGCGAGCATCGGGCAGGGTGGTCCAGCGGAATTGCGGGATCGGGCGGTCGCGTCGGTAGACCATCTGCTGGATCAGGTCGATGCGCTTGGCGATCTTCTTGGCGGTGAAACGGCGGGCGTGGTCCATGGGGGCTCCGGTGTGGACCTCAGGTCGAGTTTAGGTCCGGCTCCGGTCGACCGGGGCCTTGGCGCGGGATATTGGATATTTAGCTGAGGGTGAAGCCGGGGATGTCGCCGCGCATCACCGGCTGGTGGTTTTGGGCTAGACGGGCCAGCCGGGCGGCGTCGTCTTCCTCGGTCGAGGGGGTGCCCCAACCGCGGTCGATCTCGGGCCAGGGGATCGAGTCGATCAGAAGCTGGGTGTATTCGTGCTGCGGGTCGCCGATGACCTGCTTGGGCGGACCGGCTTCGGCGACGTGGCCTTGGTAGAGGACGATGACGTAGTCGCTGACGTGGTAGGCCGTGGCCAGGTCGTGCGTGATGTACAGGATCGAGATGCCGTGCTGATCCTTCAGGTCATGGATGTTCTTTAGGATGGTCGACCTAAGCGAGGCGTCGACCATTGAGACCGGCTCATCCGCGATCAGGAGCTTCGGTTGCAGCATCAGGGCGCGGGCCACGATCAGACGCTGGCGCTGGCCGCCGGAAAGCTGGTGCGGGTAGCGCCGCAGGATCAACGAGGGGTCCAGGCCGACGGCGGCGCAGGCGTCTTCCAT
>JBCDCW010000084.1:0-13678 GCA_039180995.1 Pseudomonadota bacterium | reverse complement strand
TGAATGCCGAAGATCCGCTGTTCATTCTCTACACCTCCGGGTCGACAGGCCAACCTAAAGGCGTGGTGCATACCACCGGTGGTTATCTCGTCTATGCGGCAATGACCCACGAGTTGGTTTTCGATTACTACGAAGGCGACGTTTTCTGGTGTACCGCCGATGTGGGCTGGGTGACGGGCCACAGCTACATCGTCTATGGGCCGCTGGCGAATGGGGCGACCACCGTGATGTTCGAGGGCGTGCCGACCTACCCGGATGCGGGGCGGTTCTGGGACGTCTGTGCCAAGCACAAGGTCAATCAGTTTTATACCGCGCCGACGGCCATCCGCGCGCTGATGGGGAAGGGGCCCGAATTCGTCGAGAAGCACGATCTGAGCAGCCTACGCATCCTGGGCACGGTGGGCGAGCCGATCAATCCCGAGGCCTGGAATTGGTACAACGATGTGGTCGGCAAAGGGAAATGTCCCATCGTCGACACCTGGTGGCAGACCGAAACGGGTGGTCACCTGCTGACCCCCCTGCCTGGTGCGACGGAACTGAAGCCAGGCTCGGCCCAGCAGCCGTTCTTCGGCATCCGGCCCGAGGTGTTGGACCCGCAATCGGCCGTTGTCATCGAGGGCAACGACGTGGAGGGCGTGCTGTGCATCGCCGATAGCTGGCCCGCGCAGATGCGGACGGTCTGGGGCGATCATGAGCGGTTCGAGCAGACCTATTTCAGCCAGTATCCGGGATATTACTTCACCGGCGATGGCTGCAAACGGGATGCCGATGGCGATTACTGGATCACGGGCCGCGTCGACGACGTGATCAACGTGTCCGGTCACCGCATGGGGACCGCCGAGGTGGAGAGCGCGCTGGTCGCCCATGCCAAGGTCGCCGAAAGCGCGGTCGTGGGCTATCCGCACGACATCAAGGGCCAGGGCATCTATGCCTATGTCACGCTGATGAACGGGATCGAGCCCACCGAGGAGTTGCGCAAAGAGCTGTCGAACTGGGTGCGGACCGAGATCGGGCCGATCGCCAAACCGGACCTTATCCAGTGGTCGCCCGGTTTGCCCAAGACACGCTCGGGCAAAATCATGCGGCGCATCCTGCGCAAGATCGCCGAAGACGATTTCGGCGCGCTGGGCGATACGTCGACGCTGGCGGAACCTGCCGTGGTCGATGACCTGATCGAAAACCGCATGAACCGGAAGGACGCCTGATGGATGGCGCAACCGCTCTCCGGCATGCGCCGGTCGTCATCCTGCTGGGGCCGCCGGGGGCCGGCAAAGGCACCCAGGCGCGGATGCTGGAGGACCGCTTCGGATTGATCCAGCTGTCCACCGGAGACCTTCTGCGCAAGGCCGTCGCCGACGGGACGGAGGCCGGGCGCCTAGCCAAACCTATCATGGACTCGGGCGGGCTGGTGACCGACGAGATCGTCCTGGCGATCTTGCGCGACCGTCTGGCCGAACCCGATTGCGCAGACGGCGTCGTGCTGGACGGTTTCCCACGCACGACCGCCCAAGCCGAGGCGCTGGACCGGATGCTGATCACGGGCGGCCAGCGGATCGACGCGGCCATCTCGCTGGAGGTGGATGACGTGAAGATGGTCCTGCGGATCTCTGGCCGGTTCACCTGTGCGGCTTGCGGCGAGGGCTATCACGAGACCTTCAAACCGCCGCAGGTGGCAGAGACCTGCGACAAGTGCGGCAGCACCACGATGACCCGTCGGGCCGACGACAATGCGGCCACGGTGATGTCCCGGCTGGACGCGTATCACCAGCAGACCGAGCCGTTGATCGCCTATTACGACGCCCGGAATGTGCTGAAGAAGATCGACGCCATGCGCCAGATCAAAGAAGTGGCCGAATCCATCGCCGATGTTGTGGCGACGGAGATGGCCTGACGGAGGGACGGACTGCGTCCGGTCGGACGTGCCCGGAACGACAATCAAGGAGGAACGCCAGATGGCGGAACAGACAACGAATGTGAAGGGCGCACCGCCCAAAGCGGCGGAGGACGGGGCCGACTACTGGAAGGCCAATATCCGCATCATCACGATCAGCCTGTGTATCTGGGCGCTCGTCTCCTACGGGTTCGGCATCCTGCTGCGCCCGCTTCTGTCCGGCATCGAGATCGGCGGCACCGATCTGGGATTCTGGTTTGCCCAACAGGGCTCCATCCTCGTCTTCCTGGCGCTGATCTTCTTCTACGCCTGGCGGATGAACAAGCTCGACCGCCAATACGGCGTCGAGGAGGACTGAACCATGGACCAGTTTACTCTTAACCTGCTTTTTGTAGGCGCGTCCTTCGCGCTCTACATCGGCATCGCGGTGTGGGCCCGGGCAGGGTCGACATCTGAATTCTATGCCGCCGGTCGCGGTGTTCACCCCGTCACGAACGGCATGGCCACGGCGGCAGACTGGATGTCGGCGGCCTCGTTCATCTCGATGGCGGGCCTGATCGCTTTCGTGGGCTACGACAATTCCACGTTCCTGATGGGCTGGACGGGCGGCTATGTGCTGCTGGCCCTGCTGCTCGCGCCCTACCTGCGCAAGTTCGGGAAGTTCACGGTGTCCGAGTTCATCGGCGACCGGTTCTATTCCCCGACCGCGCGCATGGTTGCCGTGATCTGCCTGATCGTGGCCTCGGTCACCTACGTGATCGGTCAGATGACCGGCGTGGGCGTGGCCTTCGGCCGCTTCTTGGAGATCTCCAACACAGCGGGTCTTCTGATCGGCGCCTGCGTCGTCTTCGCCTATGCGGTGTTCGGCGGCATGAAGGGGGTCACCTATACCCAGGTGGCGCAATATTGCGTGTTGATCATGGCCTACACGATCCCGGCCGTGTTCATCAGCCTGCAACTGACCGGCACGCCGATCCCAGCGCTTGGCCTCTTCTCGGAGGTGCAGTCCAACACCGGTGCGGAAGGCTCGGTCTACTTGCTGACCAAGCTCGACCAGATCGTGACCGACCTGGGCTTCGCCAGCTATACCGAGGCGCATAAGGACAACCTGAACATGGTCTTGTTCACGCTGTCGCTGATGATCGGCACGGCGGGTCTGCCCCACGTGATCATGCGCTTCTTCACGGTGCCGCGGGTGTCCGACGCCCGCTGGTCGGCCGGCTGGACGCTGGTGTTCATCGCGCTGCTGTATCTGACGGCCCCGGCCGTTGGTGCCATGGCCCGCCTGAACATCACCGAACTGATGTGGCCCAATGGCGCACAAGGCGACGCAGTATCGGTGGAAACCATCGAGACGGCGCCCGAATATGACTGGATGCTGACCTGGCAGAAAACCGGTCTTCTGGATTGGGAAGACAAGAACGGTGATGGCCGGATCCAATACTATAACGACCAGAACGAAGAGATGGCTGCCACGGCTGCCGCGAATGGGTGGGAAGGCAACGAGCTGACCAACTTCAACCGCGACATCCTGGTACTGGCCAACCCTGAGATCGCCAACCTGCCGGGTTGGGTGATCGGCCTGGTGGCGGCGGGCGGCCTGGCCGCGGCGCTGTCGACGGCGGCGGGTTTGTTGCTGGCGATCTCGTCGGCGGTCAGCCACGACCTCCTGAAGGGGCAGCTGACGCCCGACATGTCCGAGAAGGCGGAGCTGATGTCCGCCCGGGTGGCAATGGCAGCGGCGATCGGGGTGGCCACATGGTTGGGACTCAATCCGCCTGGCTTCGCGGCGCAGACGGTGGCTTTGGCCTTCGGACTGGCGGCCGCGTCGATCTTCCCGGCCCTGATGATGGGGATCTTCTCCAAGCGGGTGAACAACGTGGGCGCGGTCTGCGGCATGCTTGCCGGACTGATCTTCACGCTGCTCTACATCTTCCTGCATAAGGGCTGGTTCTTCATCGCGGGCACCAACTCGTTCCCGGATACGGTGGACGGATCGCTGTTCGGCATCCAGTCGACCGCGATCGGGGCGGTGGGCGCGCTGATCAACTTCGGGGTGGCCTATGCCGTCTCGCTGTCGACCCAAGATACCCCGCAGGAGATCAAGGACCTGGTCGAAAGCGTTCGGACGCCCGCGGGCGCCGGAGCGGCTGTCGATCACTGATCCCGGACCCGGATCGGCGGAGTATCTTCCGCCGATCCCATCGCCGCTCCGCTCCGGTCCAGATTCCGGGGCGGAGCGTTTCTTTCTAGGGCTCTCCCCCATGACCGACGACGTTCTGACATTGCTGTCGCGGCAGCATCCCTATGACCGGTTGAGTGACCCGCTGCGCCGGACCGTGGCCGCCCAGGTGGAACGGGTAGAGGTGCGGGCAGGCGAGCCGGTCTATGGGTTCGGCGAAACGCTGAAGGGGCTCTATCTAATCGCCGTCGGTCAGGTGGAAATCCGAGACCAAGGCGGCACTGTCGTCTCGCTGCTGGAGATTGGCAATTCCTTCGGCGAACGGGGTCTCCTGCGGGATGGGCTGGCGGTCACGTCTGCCGTTGCGGTATCGGACGTGGCCTTGATCCGATTGCCGCCGTCGCTGTTCCATGAATTGTGGGACACGCAAGCCGATTTCCGGCGCTTCTTCGACCGAGGTCGGCCGGACGCCGCGACCCGGCCGCCCGACTTGGCCAGCGTGCGGGTCGAGACACTGATGGCGAAGGCGCCAGTGACCTGTGCGCCCGCCACGTCTGTTGGCGAGGCCGCGCGCCTGATGCGGGACCAGCATATCTCTTGCCTATGCGTGGTTGAAGACGACGCGTTGGTCGGTCTGGTCACCCTGCGCGACCTGGTGAACAAGGCGCTGGCCGAGGGGGTGGGGGCGGATGCGCCGATCCGCACTGTTATGACGACGGGTCCTAGGACCCTGCCGCCATCGGCCATCGGGTCGGATGTCCTGCATATGATGGCCGAACATCGGATGGGCCATTTGCCCATCGTCGGGCCCGAGGGGCTGGTGGGCATCGTCACCCAGACCGACCTGACGCGCTTCCAGACAACGCAATCGGCAGGCCTGGTGGCCGACGCCACAGGGGCGGACACCGTCGCCGCATTGGCCGAGGTGACGCGGCGCATTCCCCGGATGCTGGCCCATCTGGTTGCCGCAGGGAACAGACATGACACGGTC
The DNA here is from genome assembly GCA_039180995.1 of Pseudomonadota bacterium. Taxonomy (GTDB): domain Bacteria; phylum Pseudomonadota; class Alphaproteobacteria; order Rhodobacterales; family Rhodobacteraceae; genus Jannaschia. The sequence goes on along the minus strand of JBCDCW010000084.1, from coordinate 8,614 downwards.
ACCCGGATGATCACCGACGTGGCCGACGTGGTCACCCGGCGTCTGCTGCATCTGGGGCAAGTCGTGCTGGGGCCGCCACCCGCGCCGTACCTTTGGCTGGCCTGCGGCAGCCAAGGCCGGCAAGAGCAGACGGGCGTGTCCGATCAGGACAATTGCCTGATCTACGAAGACGACGTGGACGAGCGGGGACGGGACTACTTCGAAAAGCTGGCGATCTTCGTGACCGATGGGCTGAACGAATGCGGCTACGTCTATTGCCCCGGCGATATGATGGCGACGAACCCGCGCTGGTGCCAGCCGGTCTCGGTCTGGCGCGATTACTTCGCCCATTGGATCGCGCACCCGTCGAAAGAAGCGCAGATGCTGGCCTCGGTCATGTTCGACCTCAGGCCCATCGGCGGGGACGCCACGTTGTTCGAGGGGCTACAGGCCGAGACGTTGCAGCTGGCGGCGACCAACTCGATCTTCACGGCTCATATGGCAACGAATGCCCTGGCCCATGGCACGCCGCTGGGCCTGCTGCGGGGCTTCGCAACGATCCGGTCGGGCGAGCATCGCGACACGATCGACTTGAAGATGAGCGGGGTCGTCCCGGTCGTGGATCTGGGGCGGATGTATGCCTTGCAAGGCAAGTTGGAGCCGGTGAACACCCGCACCCGGCTGGAGGCGGCCCTGGCCGCGGGCGTGGTCAGCCCGCGGGGCGGGCGCGACCTGCTGGATGCCTATGATCTGGTGGCCGAGACGCGGCTCAAGCACCAGGCAGAGCAGATCAAGCGCGGCATGGCGCCCAACAATTTCCTGCCCCCCGCGCAATTGTCGGATTTTGAGCGCAGCCATCTGCGCGACGCCTTCGTGGTGATCAAGACGATGCAATCGGCGCTGATGCAAGGACGCGGCATCTTGGGCTAGGATAGAATCGGGAGGAGGAGCCCATGTTCTTCGAGTTGATCGGAACGCTGGTGGCGGGTGTGGCCGCGGGATTGCTCGTCTGGGCCGTGAACCGCCCGTTGAAGGGCCGCCTGCCCAGCTGGCTGGTGCCCGTAAGCGCCGGGGCTGCGATGCTGGCCGCGACGATTTCCAGCGAATACGGCTGGTTCGACCGGACCGCGGCCACCATGCCCGACGGCATGGTCGTCGCCCAGGCCATCGAGGAGAGCACGTTCTACCGGCCCTGGACCTATGTCAGGCCGTTCGTCAGCCGCTTCGTGGCCGTCGACCAACAGACTATCCGAACCCATCCGTCGAAGCCCGAGCAGCGGATCGTGGAACTGGTCTTCTATGGCCGCTGGACGCGAACGGCCAAGGTACCTGTCCTATTCGATTGCGCCGCGACCAAGCGGGCCGACATCTTGGACGGTGTCGAGTTCGGACCCGGCGGCGACGTGGTGGGCGCCGTCTGGCGGGACGTGCCGGCCGATGGCCCGGTCCTGAAAGCGGCTTGCGCGGAGATCTAAGATGAAGGATCTTCCCCTCCGGCTGCGGGTGTTTCTGTTCTTTTGCCTGATGGCGGGCGGAGGGCTTCTGGTGCTGGTCGGGGGACTTTGGCTCGGCTATCGCCAGTTTGATCAAACCGAAGCATTGTCGGCCTTCGTCACCAGCGGGATCGTCTCCGGCCTGGGCGTTCTCGGCCTTTCGGTGGGGATCTGGCTGCTGTTCGACGAACATGTCTCGAAACCCATCGAGGCCCTGGCCGCCAGCCTGCGGGTGCGGACCCATGCTGGGACGGGGGGTGAGATCGACCAGGCGTTGGCACCTTACCTCGGCGACCTCGCCCCGGCGGCGGCAGCGATCCATCAGAAGCTGAGCGAGATCTCGGCCGACAATTCCGAGACGGTGGCGCAACAGACCGATCGGCTGAAGCGGCACCGGGCGCAGCTTCTGCAAATCCTGTCGGACATTCCCCTGGCGATCCTGGTGATGACCCGGGACCATCAGATCGTGCTGTATGACGGGCAGGCCGCCGATCTGATGGCGGCCGAGGCGCAGATGCGCCTGAACGGGTCAATCTTCGACTATATCGAGCAGGGCACGGTCCTGGACGCGTTGGCGCGCATGGCCGATCAGGCCCGCGCGCGGCAGCCGATTACGGTGACGGGCCTATCCGGATCGGTCTATTCCGGGCATATCCGGGTCTTCGGCGAGACGACGGGCTATACATTGATACTAGAGCCGCTGGACCCAGATGCGGAGCGGCCGCCAACCTATGATTTCGACTTGCTGGACAAGCCCGGCTCGACCGATCTAGAGGCGACGTCGCTGCGCGACCTGTGCTTGGTGGTGTTCGACAGCGAGACGACGGGCCTGGATCCGGAGACGGACGATGTCGTGCAGTTGGGCGCCGTACGGATCGTAAACGGGCGCCGGGTGGTGGGCGAGGTTTATGAAAGCCTGGTCAATCCCGGCCGGCCCATTCCGGCGCGATCGACCGATGTGCACGGGATCGACGATGGGATGGTGGCCGATGCGCCGGGCTTCGCCCATGTCTGCGCCAAGTTCCACCGCTTCGCCGAAGGCGCGGTGATCGTGGCCCATAACGCGCCGTTCGACATGGCCTTCCTGGAGCGTCAATCGGCGGCGCTGGGACTGCGGTTCGACCATGTCGTGCTGGATACGGTGCATCTGTCGGCAATCGTATTCGGCGGATCGCAGGCCCATACGCTGGACGCCCTCAGTGCGCGCCTTGAGGTGGAGATCCCGGCAGATTTGCGGCACACGGCCATGGGCGATGCGGTGGCAACCGCAGATGTGCTGACAGCGCTGATCCCAATCCTGGAGGCACGGGGGCTCCGGACCTTGGGCGAAGTTCGCGCCGAGATCCGCAAGCACACCCGGATCTTGAAGGAGCATACATAGCGACGACGTTCAATCGAACGGAGGAGCGCGCCGGTCAGCGGCTCGTGAGCGTGCGTCCGACCGCGTCCGTCCAACCTGTATAGCGGGCCTCGCGCTCTTTGGCTTCCATGTCCGGCTGGAAGCGACGGTCGAGCGCCCAGGCCTTGGCGAACTCGTCGGGGCCGGGGCAGATGCCGGCTTTCATTCCGGCCAGCCAGGCGGCACCCAAAGCCGTCGTCTCTTGCACCACGGGCCGGTCGACAGGGGCGCCCAGGATGTCGGACAGGAACTGCATCGACCAATCCGAGACCGACATACCACCATCCACTCGCAGCACCGTGTCGCCCAGTGTCGGGACATCGGCCGTCATCGCCTCCAGCAGGTCGCGGGTCTGGTAGCCGACGGATTCCAGGGCCGCGCGCGCCATCTCGGCCGGACCGGTGCCTCGGGTCAGGCCGAAGATCGCGCCGCGGGCATCGGGGTCCCAATGGGGCGCACCCAGCCCGGTGAAGGCAGGCACTAGGTAGAGGCGCTGATGCGGGTCGGCCTGTTCGGCCAGGGATTGGGTGTCGGCGGCATTGGCGATCAGGCCGAGCCCGTCGCGCAGCCATTGAACCACCGCGCCGGCGATGAAGATCGCGCCTTCGAGCGCGTAGGTGGGCGTGCCGTCCAGTTGATAGGCGACCGTGCCCAGCAGCCGGTTCTGGGAGATGACGGGCGCGGCGCCCACGTTGAGGAGCGCGAAGCAGCCGGTGCCGTAGGTGGATTTCAGCATGCCTTTCTGGAAGCAAGCCTGCCCCAGGGTCGCTGCCTGCTGGTCGCCCGCCACGCCAAGGATCGGGATCTCGGGGCCGAGCAGCGTAGTCGTTCCGAAATCGGACGCGCAATCGCGGACCTCGGGCAGCATCTGCATGGGGATGTCCAGAAGGCCACAAACCTCGCTGTCCCACTGCCCCTCGTGCAGGTTGTAGAGCATGGTCCGACAGGCATTGGTCGCGTCAGTCACATGGGCGGCGCCATCGGTCAGCTTCCAGATCAGATAGGTGTCGACCGTGCCGAAGAGCAGGCTGCCGGCTTCGGCCTTGGCGCGCGCGCCATCGACGTTTTCCAGCAACCAGCGCAGCTTCGTCCCAGAGAAGTAAGGGTCCATCAGCAAGCCGGTCCGCTGGGTGATCATGGCTTCATGCTGCTTCATCGAAGCGCAATAGGTGGCCGTGCGGCGGTCCTGCCAAACGATGGCGTTGTGGATCGGCTGGCCCGTCTCTCGGTCCCAGACCAGGGTCGTCTCGCGCTGGTTGGTGATGCCGATGGCGGCGATATCGGCCGGGTCGATGGTCGAGGCCACTGTGCGGCAGGTTTCGACCACGGTCCGCCAGATATCCTCGGGGTCATGTTCCACCCAGCCGCTGTCGGGATAGTGCTGCGGGAATTCCTGCTGCGCTGTCGTCACGGGCGTCAGGGCGGCGTCGAACAGGATCGCGCGGCTGGACGTGGTCCCCTGGTCGATGGCGAGAATGTGGGTCATGGCGGCCTCCCTTCCGTTCGGACCCGTTTGGCGGACGCGGGCTGCGGGGGCAAGCGAGCGGTGCCGTCAGCGCCCGCGTTTCAAAACAACCAGGCCCGGTCACGCGATCGCTAAGTTCCGGTCGATCTGCGATGGAACCCATTTCGCGACGCTGCGTAACGTTCTTCAATGCACAAATTCAACAGAAGACTCACGCTTCTGTGGTTTGAACGGAGTTCATCTTCCTCCCATTTCTCCCTCAACGGCAGGCCCAGGCGGCCAGCCTCAAGGATAAGCCCCCTAGGGGTTTCGCAGAAGAAGGATACCAGAGCCATGAAAGCCATCATCGCCACGCTTGCCCTCGCCCTGACCACGACGTTCGCCATCCCCGCCGATGCCCAGCAAATCCGCGCCGGGGACGGCACGTCGGCCAGCGTCACGCGCGTCGCCAACGAACCGTTCTTCCGCCTCAAGCGGCGGCCCAGCCGGGTCGAACGGTTCGACATGGCCTATCCCAACAGCGGCCTGTCGCGGGCCGCGAAGATCGCCATCGTGATCAACGACGAAAGCGCCGACACCTCGACCGAGCGGCGTCTGCCGCAGGTTAACCGCTTCCGGAACAACCCGAGCCTTGGCGAGGTCTTCGGCTTCGGCGATGGCCGAGAAACGGCGGCCCGCCCCACCCGCAGTGTCCGCGCCGACCGTCAGCGCAGCGGGAACTACATCTTCCTGCGCCGCCAGTAAGATACGGGGGCCCAGCGCAGCACCGGCACGTCCCGGATCGCCGAGCGATCGGGGATGTAAACCGAAAGGACTGCCAGAACGGACAAGCCCGGAGAGATGTGGGTGAAGTCGAAATGGGACGTAAGGTCACGTGCGATCATGCACCAAAATCCGCTTCTGCTCACTGTTCTGTTGGTTGGAAGACAGAAACTGCGCTCCCAACTCTGTTTCGACTGAACAATGCGCGGGCACATCCGCGCCAAGCGCGCCGGGCCCAATACCAGGGGTGCCCGGTCCAGAAAGGAAACGAAAGCCATGAAGGTCATCGCCATCACGCTTGCCATCGCCATTGCCGCGACCCTGGCCGGTCCGGCTGCTGCCCAACAGGTGCGCGGGATCGACGGCGCCATCGCCCATTTCAACCGGTCGATCGATTCCCCGAACCAGCGTATTCGGCCACAATCGAGCCGTCTGCAGCGCTTTACGAGGTCGACCCGCAGCCCGCGCCGCCTGTCGCGGGCCGCCCGAACGGCCATCCGTATCAACAACGACAGTGCCGAGACCTCGACCGAGCGCCGCATCCTGCGCGGCGGCCGTGTCGGCAACCAAGGCTTCTCGACCCAGCGCGACGGGCTGAGCCGACGCCAGCGCCTGGCCTTGGACATCAACAACCGGAGTGCGGAAAGCTCGACCGAACGTCGGGTGATCGTGCGCCGGTAACGGCTGCCCCCCTTTGTGCAGAGGGGGGTATGTGCCGCAGCGTCCCTTGGTTGTTAGCTGTCCCTATCCCAAGGGTGTTGCGGCGCAGGCGACCCCCGACCGCTTCGGCGGCGGGGGTCGTCATCTTTCGTCTGGACCGGTCTTTGGGAATGGCAAACCCGCGACCGGATCGGCGCGCCTGCCGATGGCCGATCCAGCGCTCTGTCGTGGGATAAACGGCACGGCTGGTTAGCAGGCCAGGGCAACCTCGAAATTCTCAGGCGTGGGCTGGGTGTTGAGCAGATTGACGTCGAACTCCGCACCATCGAAGCGCACCGCCAGAAGCGTCGACCATAGGGCGTCCGCCAGGATCAGCTCGGGGGTACCGCATTTTCGCAGGCCGCCAAAGATGACCTCATCTCCGATCCGGTGGTTGGTGACGCCGGGCAGGCTGGCGACCTCGGTCAGCCCCCCGTCCACCCAACGCCACACGCGCAGGGTGCGGGCCAGGTGGGGCCGATCGACGAACGCGATCTCCACATTGCCGTCCCCATCTAGATCGGCGGCCCCGGCGGGCGCCAACCAGCGGAACCGGGTGCCGATGGGCGGAGTGCCCGCCAGATAAGCCATCTCTTCCTCGACCACGCCATAGACTGCGATCTGCGCACCTTCGGTCAGCGAAGAACGGACAGCGATGACCTCTGGAAAGCCGTCGCCGGTGACATCGACCAGCCGAGGGGCGATATCCTCGAACACGAAGCCGGGACCTGCGTCGATCTGGTATTCGCTACAGGTCGCGCGCTCCGCGAACACGGCATGCAGGCGCTTAGCATCTTGGACGTCGCCCATGATGCCGTGGCCGTACAGATCGGTCGGCTGTTCATACCAGACCGAGCGGATGCCGAAGGGCCCCAGCTGGGTGCTGAGGCTGTCGGGCATGGCGTTGGACACGGCCATGACGAAGCAGGCCGAGGCCATCGAGGCCCCCGCCATCCAAACCAGGCCCATAACAGCCCCGCCCCAGATCATCCGCCATGTCCGGCGCCGGGCCGTCATCAGATCTGCTTCTCCGGCATGCGCACGACCAGACCGTCTAGCGCATCGGTGACCTTCAACTGACAGGTCAGCCGCGATTTTTCGGCATCGGGTTCGTAGGCGAAGTCAAGCATGTCTTCTTCCATCGGATCCTTGGCGGGCAACTTGTCGACCCAAGCCGCGTCCACATAGACATGGCAGGTCGAGCAAGCGCAGGCGCCACCGCAATCGGCCTCGATGCCGGGGATGTTGTTGTCACGCGCGCCCTCCATGACTGTCAGGCCCGTGGCGACGTCGACGACATGCTCCTTGCCGCCGTGCTCGATATAGGTGATCTTGGGCATCTCTCGCTGTCTCCGGATGTGCGGTCTCCAGTCCCCCGACTAGCCTTGCGGTGGCGGACGCGCAACAGAAGGGCGGTCGATCGCGGCCTTGATGGCCGGTGCAGCGTGCCAGGCGGGCCGGATCGGATTATGGTGCATGACAACGAGGCGGGCGCCAGACCCGCGCGGAGGCATATGATCCGGGCTCTACCGATGCTGATCTTGTTGGCGGCGTGCGCCGCCGATCCACCCGAGGCGGTGACCCGTCTCGCCGGGCCGCCTGACCCGATCCCCGGCGCCTGTTATGCCCGTGGCATCACGCCGGCCATCATCGAGACGGTCACAGAACAGGTGCAGGAGGGCGAGGCCGTCTTCGGGCCCGACGGGAACCTGGTCGAGCCCGCGCGGTTCCGCACGGTGACGTCGACACAGATCGTCCGCGAACGGCAGGTCGACTGGTTCGAGACGCCTTGCGCCCTGCGGGATCGGGATCCTGGCTTTGTGATGCAGGTCCAACGGGCCTTGCAGGCCCGGGGGCTGTATGCGGGTGAAGTGCATGGCCTTTATGACGTGCCCACGCGCGAAGCCGTGGCGAGTTATCAAAAAGACAGCGGGCTGGAAAGTGGCACGCTGTCCAATGCCGCCGCGAAAGAGCTGGGGCTGGTAGCGCTGGGGCGCGACGGGGTGTGACACCGGCCGCGCCGGGACGCATTCCAGCGGTCGATTGGGCCCGGACGGCGGCCATCCTGGGCATGGTGACGTTCCATTTCGGGCGCGACCTGGAGGTGGTGGGCCTGGTTCCGCCCGGCACGACCTTCGGCGGCGGGTGGGACATCTGGGCCCGGGGCGTGGCGGGCAGCTTCCTCTTCCTGGCCGGGCTGTCGCTCTGGCTGGCCCATGGCGGCGGCATCCGCTGGCGCGGCTTCTTGCGGCGCCTTGGTTTGCTGGTCGCGGCGGCCTTGGGGGTAAGCATTGCGACCTATTTGGTGATGCCGCAGCTCTGGGTCCGGTTCGGAATTCTGCATGCCATCGCGCTGGCCTCGGTGTTGGCCTTGCCGTTCCTGAAGGTGCCGTGGTGGGTCACGCTGGCGATGGCGGCTTTGGTCCTGTTCTGGGCGCCGGGGCTGCGGTCGGAAGCGTTCGACGGGGCCTGGTGGCTCTGGCTGGGCCTCGGGACGACCGCACCGCCGATGATGGATTGGGAACCGATGGTGCCATGGCTCGCCCCCATGCTGGCAGGGGTGGCCGCGGGGCGCCTGGGGGCGCAACTGGGTTGGTGGAAACGGATGAAGCACTGGCCGGACGGGCCCACATGGCTGGCCTGGCCGGGTCGGCATTCGCTGGCGATCTATCTGGTGCATCAGCCGGTGATTATCGGCGGGATGCTGGGGTGGATCTGGGTGACGGGCTAGCGGTCGGCGATCGTCCCTATCGCTGCGATATGAGGCTGATACGATTGTCAAACGTGATCGGCTGACGCGGAGGACTCCGATGCGGT